>JAEMQS010000145.1 GCA_016463765.1 Solirubrobacteraceae bacterium
CTGTTACCGTATGGCACATGCCCGATTCAGCCACGGCAGCGGTCGAGGATTACGCGAAGGCGATCTACGCGCTGGAGTCACGCTCCGGCAGCGCGGTCTCCACGAACGCCGTCGCCGAGCGCCTCGGGGTCACCCCCGGTTCCGCCTCGGCGATGGTCAAGAAGCTCGCCGAGCGCGGGCTCGTCGACCATCAGCCCTACCGGGGCGTCACGCTCACGCCCGAGGGCATGCGCCTCGCGCTGGAGGTCGTCCGCCACCACCGCCTGCTCGAGCTCTACCTCGCGCAGGAGCTCGGCATGCCCTGGGATCGCGTGCACGAGGAGGCCGAGGTGCTCGAGCACGTCATCTCCGAGGAGCTCGAGGCGCTCATCGCACAGAAGCTCGGCCACCCGCTCACCGATCCGCACGGCGATCCCATCCCGTCGGTCGATCTCGCGGTCGCCGAGACGCCCACGGTCCGGCTGCAGGAGCTCGAGATCGGCGAGCGGGCGCGGTTCGTCCGCGTGTCGGACTCCGACCCGGAGATGCTCCGCTACCTCGCCGAGCGCGGGATCGAGCTGGGCGCCGACCTGGAGATCGTCGACAAGCAGCCCTTCGACGGCCCGGTGTTCGCTCGGGTCAGCGGCATCGTCCATCCCCTCGGCGGCGCGCTGGCCAAGGCCATGCGCGTCGAGCTCGCAGAGGACGCGCCTGCATGAGGATCGCCGGGCTCATCGCGCTGCTGGGCCTGCTCGCCGCCTTCGCGTCCGGCTGCAGCGACTCCGAGCCCGCGTCGGCCGAGGAGATCGCGCAGCGCAAGGTGAAGGTCGCGACCACGACCAACTTCATCACCGACACCGTGCGCGAGATCGGGGGCGACCGCGTCGAAGTCACCGGGCTCATGGGCCCGGGCGTCGACCCCCACCTCTACAAGGCGACCGCCGGTGACGTGCGCACCCTCGGCAGCGCCGACGTCATCTTCTACGGCGGCCTCGAGCTCGAGGGCAAGATGGCCGACCTGCTCGAGAAGCTCGCGAACCGGCAGCCGACACAGGCAGCGTTCGCCGGCATCCCCGAGGCCGATCTGCTCGACCCGCCCGAAGGCGCGCCCGAGAGCGAGCAGCACGACCCGCACGTCTGGTTCGACGTCACGAACTGGATCCACGTCAGTGACACGATCGCCGAGCGCCTGGCGCGCACCGATCCCGCCCACGCCGACGAGTACCGCGCGAACCGCGACGCCTACGTCGCGCGGCTGCGGGCCGTCGACGCCGAGGTCGAGCAGCGGATGCGGCGCATCCCGCGCGCGCAGCGGGTGCTCGTCACGTCCCATGACGCCTTCCACTACTTCGGCGAGCGCTACGACGTCGACGTCGCCGCCATCCAGGGCATCTCCACGGCCGCCGAGGCGACGACCGCGGACATCGAGCGTGTCGCCGCGCTGCTCGCCCGCCGCAACGTGCGCTCGGTCTTCATCGAGTCGAGCGTGCCGAGGCAGACCATCGAGGCGGTGCTCGCCTCCGCCCGCGAGCGCGGCCACGACGCCAGCGTCGGCGGCGAGCTCTTCACGGACGCCGCGGGCGACGAGGGCACTCCCGAAGGGACGTACATCGGCATGGTCAGGCACAACGCACAGGCGATCGAAGAGGGGCTCAAATGAGCGGGGCAGCCGCACTGGAAGTCCGCAGGATCACCGTGTCGTACGGCGCCCGACCAGTGCTCTGGGACGTGGACGCCACCTTCCCGGAGGGCTCCCTGTCGGCGATCGTCGGCCCGAACGGCGCCGGCAAGTCGACGCTCCTTCGGGCCGCGCTGGGGCTCATCCCCGTCGACTCGGGACAGAGCCTCATCTCCGGCCATCCGGCACGAGCCGCCCTCGACCATGTCGCCTATGTCCCCCAGCGTGAGGCCGTGGACTGGGACTTCCCGATCACCGTGGGTGAGGTCGTCGCGATGGGCCGCTACCGCAGCACGGGCTGGTTCCGTCGCGTCGGCCGCGCCGACCACGCGATCGCCGAGGCCGCGCTGGACCGGGTCGGCATGGCCGCGTACGGCGACCGTCAGATCGGTCAGCTCTCCGGCGGCCAGCGCCAGCGGGTCTTCTTCGCCCGCGCGCTCGCGCAGGAGACCCCGCTGCTCGTCATGGACGAGCCCTTCGCCGGGATCGACGCCAGGACGCAGGCCAGCCTGCTCGAGCTGCTCGGCGAGCTGCGCGACGAGGGACGCTCGATCGTCATCGTCCACCACGAGCTGGCGACCGTGCGCGAGCGCTTCGACTGGGCGCTGCTGCTCAACGTGCGCGCCATCGCCTGCGGGCCGGCCGCGGACGCCCTGGCCCCCGAGATGCTCGCGCGGGCGTACGGCACCGGGGCGGAGGCGCTGCAGTGGGCTGGCTGATCGACCTCATCCCCCTCTCGTACACCGATGCGGTCGTCGTGATCGGCGCCGCGATCCTCGGGCTGACCTCCGGCGTCCTCGGCAGCTTCGCCGTCCTGCGTGAACGCAGCCTCGTCGGCGACGCCATCGCCCACGCCGCGCTCCCGGGCGTGTGCATCGCCTTCCTGCTCACGGGCGCGAAGGACGCGGGCAGCCTGATCGTGGGCGCCGCCTTCGCGGGCATTGCCGCCGCCGTGCTCATGGTCGCGATCGAGCACACGAGCCGCATCCGGCCCGACGCCGCGATCGGGGTGGTCCTGTCGTGCTTCTTCAGCCTCGGGATCGTCCTGCTGACGTACATCGCCTCGCAGAACGACGCCAGCCAGGCCGGGCTGGAGAAGTACCTCTTCGGTCAGGCCGCCGGCCTGCTCGAACGTGATCTCGTGGTCATGGCGGCCCTCGCGGGCGCATCGCTGCTCGTCGTCGTCGCCGGGTTCCGGATCCTCAAGGTCGCGTTGTTCGACTCGGACTTCGCCGCGTCGCTCGGGCTCCCCGTCCGGATCCTCGACATCGCGATGACCCTGCTGCTCGTCGTCGCCGTCGTCATCGGCGTCCGCATGGTCGGAGCCATCCTCATGGTCGCCATGCTCATCAGCCCGGTCGTCGCCGCGCGCCAGCTCACGCACCGATTGCGCACGTTGCTCCCGCTGGCGGGTGTTCTCGGGGCCGCCATCGGCATCGCCGGGGCGCTCCTCGCCACCGGATCCGAGCTGCCGACCGGACCCGTCGTGGTCGTCGTCGGGTTCTGCGTGGCGCTGGCCGCCGTCCTGTTCAGCCCCGGCCGCGGCGCGCTCTGGCGTGCCCGGCACGTCGCCGCCGAACGACGCCGCGCGGCGTTCGAGGGCGTCCTGCTGGAGGTCGAGACCGCGATGCACGCCGGCCCGCCGCCCACGACGGAGGAGCTGCGCCTGGCCACCGGCAGGCCCCGGGCCCAGCTCGCGACGACCCTGCGAAGCCTCGAGCGCGCGGGGCTCCTGGATCGCGACGGCGCCGAGCACCGGCTCCGGCTCACCGAAGCCGGCGCGGCGGCCGCCCACGAGCTCGAACAGCGGCGTGACCTGTGGGCCGCGTGGCTGGAGCACGGCTCCTCCCTCGACCTGCCCGACGCGCGCGAACCCGACCCGCGCGACGTGCGGGCCAGCCTCGGCGACGATGCCGCCGACCGCCTGCAGGAGCTCGCGACGACATGAACGACGACCTCGTCATCATCGTCACCGCCGGACTCGCGGCCACCGCCTGCGGCCTGCTCGGACCCTTCCTCGTGCTGCGCCGCGCCGCGCTGCTGTCGGACGCCGTCAGCCACGCCGTGCTCCCGGGCATCGTGGCCACCTGGCTCCTGTTCCAGACCCGCGCGCCACTGGCCGTCATCATCGGCGGTGCCGTCTTCGCGGTGCTCTGCGTCCTGGCCATCGACGGCCTGCGTTCCACCGGCCTGGTGCGGTCCGACGCGGCGATCGGGCTCGTGTTCCCGCTCCTCTTCGCGCTCGGCGTCCTCGGCGTCACCCGGTACGCGAGCGGCATCCATCTCGACCTGGATTCGACGATCTACGGCGAGATCGCCTTTGCGCCCTTCGACGTCTGGAACGTCGCGGGCATCGAGGTCGCCCGGTCGGTCGCCATCATCGGCACCATCGCCGCGCTGAATCTCGTGTTCGTCGTGCTCGCGTGGAAGGAGCTGAAGGCGACGACGTTCGATCCCGGGTTCGCGCAGACCATCGGCCTGCGACCCCAGCTGCTCTCACGGGTCATGCTGATCGCCGTCGCGATCACCGCGGTCACCGCGTTCGAATCCGTCGGCGCGATCCTCGTCGTGACGCTGCTCATCGTCCCGGGCGCCACCGCGTACCTGCTGACCGACCGGCTTGCGCTGATGGTCGCGCTCGCCGTGGGGATCGGCTGGCTCAGCGCCGTCGCCGGGTACTGGGGCGCGGTGGCCGGCGACAGCTCCATCGCCGGGACCATGGGCCTCGTGTGCGCGCTGTGCTTCGCGCTCGCTCTGCTGGTGTCGCCGAAGTACGGCCTGGTGGCCACCGCGCTGCGTCGGCGGCGGCGTTCGGCGGCGACGGCGACCGCACTCGCGGCGGAGCGCTGACCTACCGCCGCGGCTCGATGTCGAGCAGCGCCGGCGCCGGCGCGTGGTCGACCTGCAGCGTCGTGTGCTGGATGCCGAAGTCCTCGTCGAGGAGCTGCTTGAGCTCGCGGCGGCGCGCGTGGCAGTCATCACCCGCGGCCACGACGACATGCGCGGACAGCGTGACGAACCCGGAGGTGACCTCCCAGACATGGAGGTCGTGCACCTGCACCACCCCGGGGGCGGCGGCGAGCGCGCGGCCCACCGTCTCCGGGTCCGTGCCGCGAGGCGCACCTTCGAGCAGCACCGCCGCCGCGTCCCGGGACAGGCGCCAGCCCGAGCGCAGGAGCAGACCGGCGACGACCAGGGACGCGATCGCGTCCGCGCGATCGAAGTTCGTCAGCACGATGATCAGGCCCGCGCTGGCAGCGGCGAGCGACGCGTAGAGGTCCGTCAGCACGTGCTGGCGCGCGCCCTCGACGTTCAGGCTCTGGCGCTCGGCCTTCGCCAGCGCCCACGCGGCACCCACGTTCACGCAGGCGCCGAGGACGCCGACGGCGATGACGATCGGTCCCTCGACCGCGGGCGGGTCGATCAATCGCTGGACACCCTCCACGCCGATGACCCCGGCGAGCACCAGCAGCGTGGCGCCGTTGATCTGCGCGCTGAGGATCTCCGCGCGGCCGAACCCGAAGGTGAAGCGGCCCTTCGCCGGGCGGATGGCGATCCGCGCCGCCACGAGCGCGAGCGCGATCGCGCCGGCGTCGGTGAGCATGTGCGCGGCGTCGGAGAGCAGCGCCAGCGAGTCGGCGAGGATGCCCGCGACGACCTCGACGACCATGAACGACGCGATGATCCCGAGGGCGAGCGCGAGCCAGCGGCGATCCGCATCCGCGCTCGGCGCGTGCGAGTGACCATGACCGCTGTGGTCATGGTCGTGCGTGTGGTGATCGTGGTCGTGCGGCACGGGACTACATTGAGGGTATGGCGGCCATCGACCAGGTCATCGACGGATACCGCGCGATCACGCAGGACGCCGCGGTCGTCGACCGTTCCGAGCGCGGCAAGCTCGCCCTCACCGGC
>JAEMQS010000056.1 GCA_016463765.1 Solirubrobacteraceae bacterium
GACCGCGCGCAAGGAGGGCTTCCGCTTCTTCGGCAACGTCGAGGTCGGGACGGACATCTCGCACGACGAGCTGGCCGCCTGGTACGACGCGGTGATCTACGCATCGGGGACGTCGGGGGACAAGAAGAGCGGGATCGCCGGGGAGGACCTGCCCGGCAGCCTCTCGGCGACGGAGTTCGTCGGCTGGTACAACGCGCACCCGGACTTCAAGGACCTCGACCCGGACCTCTCGGTCTCGCGTGCGGTGGTCATCGGCAACGGCAACGTCGCGATCGACTGCGCGCGGATGCTCACGCTCAGCCGCGACGAGCTCGCGGTCACCGACATCGCCGATCACGCGCTGGAGCTGCTGGTCGACTCGTCGATCGAGGAGATCCTCGTGCTCGGCCGGCGCGGTCCGGAGCAGGCGGCGTTCACGAACCCGGAGCTGCTGGAGCTCGGTGAGCTGGCCGAAGCGGACGTCATCGTCGACCCCGCGGACCTGCTCATCCCTGAGGACCTCCAGGAGGATGAGCTCGACGCGACGGCGCGCAAGAACGTCGAGATCCTGCGCGAGTACGCCGAGCGTCAGCCGTCGGGCAAGCGCAAGCGCGTGGTCCTGCGGTTCCTCGCGTCGCCGGTCGAGCTGCTCGGCGACGGCCGGGTGGAGCGGGTCCGCGTCGTGCGCAACGAGCTGGTCCGTGACGAGGAGGGCGGCCTGCGCGCGCGGCCGACCGAGACCGAGGAGATCATCGAGGCGGGGCTCGTGCTCCGCGCGATCGGCTACACGGGCTTCGCGATTCCCGGTGTGCCGTTCGACGACCGTCGCGGCCTGATTCCGAACGACGGTGACGGTCGCGTGACCGAGCCCGACGGCGAGGTCGTCCCGGGTCTGTACACGGCAGGCTGGATCAAGCGCGGCCCGTCGGGCGTCATCGGCACGAACAAGAAGTGCGCGCAGGACACGGTGACGGCGCTGCTCGCGGACTTCGCCGGGCACGAGAGCACGCCGAAGGTCGACACCGACGACGTCGCGGCGGTGCTGCGCGACCGGGTCCCCGGGCTCGTCGACTACGCGGGCTGGGAGCTCATCGACGCCCACGAGAAGGGTCGGGGCGAGCCGCAGGGCCGCCCGCGCGTCAAGCTCACGCTCATCGAGGAGATGGTGCGCATCGCCGCCGAGCAGGAGCCGGCGGCGCGCTGACCGTCCTCCGGGCGCCGCACAGGCGGCGCCCGGATCACGCTCGCCCTACGAGGCGAGCGCCTTGGCCTTGATCTGATCGAACTCCGCCTGCGTGATCGCGCCGGAGTCCAGGAGGCCCTTGGCCCGCTCGATCTCGCCGGCCGTGCCGCCGGCGACGGCCTTGACGTGGTCGTCGAAGTGCTTCTGCGCCTCGATGACCTGCTCGGCGTTGCGCTTGGCCATCCCATTGCCGTAGGCGATGAGGTAGATCAGCACGCCGAGGAACGGCACGAAGATCATGGCGAAGACCCACAGCGCCTTCATGGCGCCGCCCATGTCGTGGCGCCGGAAGATGTCGCTGATCACGGAGATCAGGACCCAGATCCACGCGACGAAGAGGAAGAACATCAGCGTGGTCCAGAGGATCTGGAAGAACTCTGGATAGTCCGCGGCGATGGGCAGTGACATGACAGCTCCTGAACGGTTGAGTCCGGGAAGACCCGGGAGGGCGCGCAGCGTACGCCAACGTGCGGCGGGTGGCGCCATCCCGGGAACGGGCGAGGATGATGTGTGACGACCAGCACACACTTCCCTTGCATTCGCACGCGGTCGGGCGTAGAACAACATAAGCAAAGAAAGTCGGACACGAAACCACATGTACGCCGAGGAACGTCAACAAGCCATCGCCGACCAGGCCCGCGCCGCGGGCCGCGTGGACGTCGCCCAGCTCGCCAGCGACTTCGGCGTCACGACCGAGACCGTGCGGCGCGACCTCACCGTGCTCGTCCGCCACGGCGTCCTGCGCCGTGTCCACGGCGGGGCCATCCCGGTCGATCGCCTCGGCTTCGAGCCCGCGCTCGCCGATCGCGACGCCGCGATGAGCGAGGAGAAGGAGCGGATCGCCCGCGCTGCGCTCCAGGAACTCCCCGACGAAGGCGCGATCCTGCTCGACGCGGGGACGACCACCGCGCGGCTCGCCGAGATCCTCCCGGCCGACGTCCGGCTCACCGTCGTGACGAACGCGCTCCCGATCGCCATGACGCTCGCCTCGCGGCCGAACCTCGAGGTGCTGTCGGTCGGCGGACGCGTCCGCGGACGCACCGCCGCGATGGTCGACGCCTGGGCGCTGCGCGTCCTCGAGGAGATCGTCATCGACGTCGCCTTCATCGGGACGAACGGCCTGAGCACCGAACGCGGCCTGACGACGCCCGACACCGCCGAGGCGGCGGTCAAGCGCGCGATGATCGGCTGCGCGCGCCACGTCGCCGTCCTCGCCGACCACACGAAGGTCGGCCGCGACCACTTCGCCCGCTTCGGCGACCTCGCCGACGTGGATGTCCTCTTCAGCGACGACGGCCTGGACCTCGCCGACGCCGTCCATCTCGAAACGGCAGGACTGAAGGTGATCCGCGCATGATCGTGACGTTCACGGCCAACCCCAGTCTCGACCGGACGGCGGAGCTCGACGCGCTCGTCCGGGGTGAGGTGCTCCGCACCAGCCCGGCGCGGGTTGACGCGGGAGGCAAGGGCGTGAACGTCACGCGCGCGCTGCACGCCAACGAGATCGACAGCGTCGCGGTCCTGCCGACGGGCGGCTACGAGGGCCAGCAGCTCACCGGGCTCCTTGCGGCCGAGGGTCTGCAGACCCGCTGCGTCCCCATCGCGGGGCGGGTCAGGGCGAACATCACGATCGCCGAGGCGGACGGCACGACGACCAAGCTCAACGAGCCCGGCCCGCTCCTGTCCGAGGGTGAGGTCACCGCCCTGGGCGACGCGCTCGTCCACGCCGCGCGCGGGGCGTCCTGGGTGGTGCTGGCGGGCAGCCTGCCGCCGGGCGCGCCCGAGGGGCTGTACGCCGAGCTGACCGGCCGCCTGCACGACCTCGGCGTCCGCGTCGCGGTCGACGCCGAAGGCCCATTGCTCCGCGCGACGCTTCCGGCGCGACCCGACGTCATCAAGCCCAACGACGAGGAGCTGTCGGCCGCGACCGGGCTGCCGGTCTCGACGCCGCAGCAGGCCGCCGACGCCGCGCGCGTCCTGCTGGCCCACGGCGCGCGAGCGGTGCTCGCCAGCCTCGGCGCCCAGGGCGCGGTGCTCGTCGACGACGCCGGTGTGCACCACGCCCACGCCCCGGCGCGCCCCCGCAGCACGGTGGGTGCGGGCGACGCGACGCTCGCCGGCTTTCTCTCTCTTGATGCGTCGGGATCCGACGCGCTCGCGACCGCCGTGGCCTGGGGCGCCGCGGCGGTGTCCCTGCCGGGCAGCCGCATGCCCAGCCCCGAAGACATCGACCTCACCGCCGTGCAGGTCGTCGCCCTGGACTCGGAGGAGGTCCCGAAGTGAGCACCATCATCACCCCGGAGCTGGTCGATCTCGACCTGCCCTCAGCTGACCGCGCCGCCGCCACCCGCGCGCTCGCGCAGCGCCTGGCCGACGCGGGACGCGTCACGGACGTCGAGGGCTTCCTCGCCGACGTCGCCGCCCGCGAGGAGCAGATGCCGACCGGGCTGGAGGGCGGCATCGGCATCCCGCACGCCCGGTCGCCGCACGTCGCGGTCCCGACGCTGGCCTTCGGGCGCAGCGCGGCGGGCGTGGACTTCGGCGCCTCGGACGGCCCGGCCCATCTCGTCTTCCTCATCGCGGCGCCCGCCTCGGGGGACGCCGACCACATGACGATCCTCGCCACCCTCGCGCGGCGACTCGTCCACGCCTCGTTCCGCGAGACCCTGCTGGCCGCCGAGGACCCCGAGGTCGCGGCCGCGTTCATCACCCAGGAGGTCGGGTCATGAGGCTCGTCGCCGTCACGTCGTGCCCCACGGGCATCGCGCACACGTACATGGCCGCCGAGGCGCTCTCGGAGGCGGCGAAGGCCGCCGGCCATGAGATGGAGGTCGAGACGCAGGGCGCCGCGGGCGCCACGCCGCTCGACCCGGCGGTCATCGCCGCCGCCGACGCGGTGGTCTTCGCCGCCGACGTCGAGGTCCGCGACCGCGACCGGTTCGCCGGCAAGCCGCTCGTCACCGCGGGGGTGAAGGACGGCATCAACCGCGCGCCCGAGCTCATCGCGCAGGCGGTGCAGCAGGCGGAGGCAGCGCCCTCGGGCTCGACCGCCACGGAGCCCGTCCCGGCGGCCGCGACCACCGAGCAGCACGCGGGCTTCGGCACGCAGCTGCGTGGGTGGTTGATGACGGGCGTCAGCTACATGATCCCCTTCGTCGCCGCGGGCGGCATCCTCATCGCGCTCGCGTTCGTCATCGGCGGCGCCGAGATCTCGACGAAGGTCGACGGCGGCGTCTTCGAGGGCACCGAGTACCCGGGCATCCCGAACCTCTCCGACGTGTTGGGCGAGGCGGGCGTGGCCGGGCTCATGTACGCCATCGGCTCGACGGCGTTCTCGATGCTCGTCCCGATCCTTGCGGGCTTCATCGCCTACGCCATGGCCGATCGTCTCGGCCTCGTGCCGGGCATCGTGGCCGGCCTGCTCGCCGTCGAGATCGGCGCGGGCTTCCTCGGCGGTCTCGCGGGTGGCCTGCTGGCCGGCGCGGTCGTGCTCGCCATGAAGCGCGTCAACGTCCCGCGGGCCCTGGAGGGGATCACGCCGATCGTGTTGATCCCCCTGCTCTCCACGCTCATCGTCGGCGCGGTGATGATCGTGGTCATCGGCGAGCCGATCGCCTCGGCCCAGACCGCGCTGACGGACTGGCTCGACGGCCTGAGCGGCACGAACAGCGTCCTGCTGGGCCTGTTGCTCGGCGCGATGATGGCGGTCGACATGGGCGGGCCGGTCAACAAGGTCGCCTACACCTTCGGCCTGGCGAGCCTCGCCTCCGGGGAGCTCACGATCATGGCCGCGGTCATGGCCGCCGGCATGACACCGCCGCTGGCGTGCGCGCTGGCGACCGTCCTGCGACCCAAGCTGTTCACCGACGTCGAGCGCAAGGCGGGGGAGACCGCGTGGCTGCTCGGCGCGTCGTTCATCACCGAGGGCGCGATCCCGTTCGCCGCCGCCGACCCCGCGCGGGTCATCCCGCCGCTCGTGGCGGGCAGCGCGACCGCCGGCGGCCTGTCGATGGCGTTCGGCGCGACCTCGCGGGCGCCGCACGGAGGCATCTGGGTCGTCGGGGTCATCGGCAGCCCGCTGCTCTACATCGTCGCGATCCTCGCGGGGGTCGCCGTCGGCACCGTGGGGATCCTGGCGCTGAAGGCCCAGCGCGGGCCCGTCGAGGCCGATCCGGAGGTCGCGGCCGTCGAGCCTGCCGCCGCCCCAGTCGCCCACCGCGCCGCCGCGGCGCACTGACCCGTCCCGTTGTCCAGGAGGAGAGCATCATGCCCGAGCGCACCGTCACCGTCGGCTCCAAGGTCGGCCTCCACGCACGCCCCGCGAGCCTGTTCGTGCAGGCCGCCGCACGCCAGTCCGTCCCCGTCACCATCGCCAAGCCCGACGGCGACCCGGTCGACGCGCGCAGCATCCTCATGGTCATCGGCCTCGACGTCCGGGGCGGGCAGGACGTGGTCCTGCACGCTGACGGCGACGGCGCGGATGCGGCCCTGGACGAGCTCGCCGCCCTGCTGGCCGTCGACCACGATGCGGAGGTGGCGTCATGAGCCGCGAGCTGCGCGGTCTGGGCGTCAGCGCCGGGATCGCGGTCGGGCCCGTCGCCCGCCTGGCCGCCGCGCCCGAGCTGCCGGACGTCAACGCCGAGGTCGAGGACGTGGAGTTCGAAACCGCGCGGGCTGCCGACGCGCTGGAGGCCGTCGCCGCCGATCTCGACGCGCGGGCGGCGCAGGCCGACGGCGCAGGTGCGGACGTGCTGGTCGCCCAGGCGCTCATGGCGCGCGATCCGGTCCTGGCCGACGCGGTCGCGGGTCTCGTGCGCGAGGGGCGCGACGCGCCGCACGCCATCGATGCGGCGTTCGCGGAGCACCGGCGCGCATTGGAGGCGCTCGGCGGCTACATGGCCGAACGGGCCGCGGACCTCGACGACCTGCGCACCCGCGCGGTCGCCCACCTGCTCGGTCTGCCGATGCCCGGCATCCCCGACCCGGGGCACCCGTTCATCCTCGTCGCCGACGACCTCGCCCCGGCGGACACCGCGACGCTCGACCCGGCGAAGGTGCTCGGCATCGTGACCGAGCGCGGCGGACCCACCGGCCACACCGCGATCCTCGCCAAGCAGCTGGGGATCCCCGCGATCACCGCGTGCCCGGACGCGGTGGCGCTCACCGACGGACAGCGGCTCATGCTCGACGGCGCGAGCGGGCTCCTCGTCGCCGACCCCGAGGACGCGCTCGTCGCCGACGCCGAGAGGCGCGCCCGCGAGCTGGCGGCGCGGCGTGCGTCCAGCCACGGTCCCGGCCGGACCGCGGACGGCCATCCGGTGCGGCTGCTGGTGAACGTCGGCGGGCCGGGTGATCTCGCGGCCCCGGGGATCCCGGGCGCGCAGGGGGTGGGCCTGCTGCGGACGGAGTTCCTGTTCCTCGAGCGGGCGACCGCGCCGACACGCGACGAGCAGGAGGCGCTGTACCGCGAGATCTTCGACGCCTTCGCCGGGCGGACGGTGATCGTGCGGACCCTGGACGTCGGCGCCGACAAACCGCTCGCCTATCTGCCCCAGGCGCCGGAGGAGAACCCGGCGCTCGGCGTCCGCGGCCTGCGGCTGTCCCGGCGCGACCCGGAGCTCCTCGACGAGCAGCTCGCCGCCATCGCGGCGGCCGCCCGCGGCAGCGACGCCGACGTCGGGGTCATGGCGCCCATGGTGGCGACGGCGCGTGAGGCCGAGGGCTTCGCGGCGGCGGCGCGCGGACACGGTCTGACGAAGGTCGGCGTGATGGTCGAGGTGCCCGCCGCAGCGCTATGCGCGGCCGACATCCTCGCGCACGTCGACTTCGCGAGCCTCGGGACGAACGACCTCGCGCAGTACACGCTCGCGACCGACCGCCTCGCCGGCGAGCTCGCCGACCTGCTCGACCCGTGGCAGCCCGCGCTGCTGCGCCTGGTGGCGGCGACGATCGAGGCCGGCGTGGCGGCGGACAAGCCCGTCGGCGTCTGCGGCGAGGCGGCGAGCGAGCCGATGCTCGCGCTGGTCCTCACCGGGATGGGCGTCACCTCGCTGTCGATGGGTGCGACGTCGCTGGCCGACGTCCGCTCGACGCTGGCCGCGCACACGCTCGAGCAGTGCCGCGACCTCGCGGCCACGGCGCTGGCGGCCGGCTCGGCGCCCGACGCGCGCGCGAGCGTGGAGGCCGTCGCCCGGGAGGGCATGGGCGTAGGCTGACGCCATGCCCGTCGTCAAGATCAACGCCATCGAGGTCCCCGAGGGCCGCGGCCCCGCTCTGGAGGAGCGCTTCGCCAAGCGCGCCGGCGAGGTCGAGAACATGCCGGGCTTCCTCGGGTACGAGCTGCTGCGGCCCGTCGAGGGTGAGACGCGCTACTTCGTCTACACGCGCTGGGAGACCGAGGAGGACTTCCAGGCCTGGGTGCAGAGCGCCGCGTTCACGCGTGGTCACGCGCAGGCCCGCGCGGGCGAGGGCCCGCCTGTCGCCCAGCACTCCAGCGTCCTGAGCTTCGAGGTCGTCGAGCAGGTCGTGCCTTCCGCGCGGTGAGCGGCAGATCGACGTTGCCTGGGCGACGCCGATCTGCCGTTCGGCGCTAGCGCGCCCGATCCTGCGGGATGGCTCGACCGCGCGTGGCGCGGGTGCGCGTCGTGCGCGTGGTCGGCCCGGCGACGCCGCTGCGCGCGGGCATGGTGCTGCCGCCCAGAGGGTTGAACACCTTGGTGGGATGCCAGAGTCCCGTCGTCCGCGGACGCGGGGGAACGTTCGGCGACCAGCTCATCATGAGCTCCTTCGTTGTCTCCTGCGTGACCTGATCCCTGGGACGGGGATCACCCTGGAGGCTGTCACACCTGGCGGCGATCCGGAACCGCTGTCGCGCTCGGGAGTAATCACGCGGAGGTCTGGGTAGGCGTTCCCTCGCGGTCGTCGTCCTGACGACTGCGTGGGTCTGTGAGGAGGATGCGTGGCCGAGGTCGCGTTCCAGGGCGTGAGCAAGGTCTATCCGGACGGGACGCGTGCCGTCTCGGGGGTCGACCTGTCCGTCGGTGATGGCGAGTTCGTGGTCCTTGTCGGCCCCTCGGGCTGCGGCAAGACGACCGCGCTGCGGATGGTCGCCGGGCTTGAGGAGATCAGCGAGGGCGAGCTGCGGATCGGCGACCGCGTCGTCAACGACATGCCCTCGCGCGACCGCGACATCGCGATGGTCTTCCAGAGCTACGCGCTGTACCCGCACCTCACCGTGTACGACAACATCGCGTTCGGCCTGAAGCTGAAGAAGCTCCCGAAGGACCAGATCGAGGAGCGCGTGGAGAAGGCCAGCCGCGTCCTCGACCTCGGCGGCCTCCTCGACCGCAAGCCGCGCGCGCTCTCCGGCGGCCAGCGCCAGCGCGTCGCGATGGGCCGCGCGATCGTCCGCGAGCCCGAGGCCTTCCTGATGGACGAGCCGCTGTCGAACCTCGACGCGAAGCTGCGGGTGCAGATGCGCGCGGAGATCTCGCGGCTGCAGGACGACCTCGGCGTCACCACGCTGTACGTCACCCACGACCAGGTCGAGGCGATGACGATGGGCGACCGGGTGGCGGTCATGCGCAAGGGCGAGTTGCAGCAGGTCGCCCCGCCGCAGGAGCTCTACGACCGCCCGGTCAACGTCTTCGTGGGCGGCTTCATCGGCAGCCCCTCGATGAACATGCTCGCCGCGACGCTCGAGCGCGACGGCGACACCTGGCGCGCGGTCCTCGGTGACGGCGTGGCGCTCGCGCTGGGCGAGGAGACGGTCGCGTCCCGCCCCGCCATCACCGCCTTCGAGGGCCGCGAGGTCATCCTCGGGATCCGGCCCGAGGATCTCGAGGACGCCCAGCTCGCGCCCGACGCCCCGGCCGAGCGACGGCTCCGCGGCGAGCTGCGCCTGCGCGAGTCGCTCGGCTCCGAGGTCATGGCGCACGTCGCGGTCGCCGCCCGGCCGGCCGCAACCGAGGTGGGCGCCGAGCTCGGCGAGGACACGGGTTTCAGCGCGATCGGCGCCGACAGCGGCGAGCACGCCGTGCTCGTCGGGCGCCTGTCGCCGCGCACGCAGGTGCAGGCGGGCGAGCAGATCGAGCTCGCCGTCGACACCCGCGCGCTGCATCTCTTTGACCCAGGGACAGGTCGGGGCATCTACGACGCAGGAGGGGAAGGCACATGAGAGGCCATCGAAGGTTCGCCACGATCGCGGCCGCGGCACTGCTCGCGACGGGACTCGTCGCCGGGTGCGGCGACGACGACGAGGGCGACAGCGGCGCGGCGACATCGACCGCCGCGCAGGGCGATGACAGCATCCGCGGCGACGTGTCCGTCGTCGGGGTGTGGACCGGCGACGAGCAGCGCTCGTTCCAGGCGGTCCTCGACGCGTTCGAGGAGCGCTTCCCGAACGTCAGCGTCCGGTACACCGCGGGTGGCGACAACACGCCGACCGTGCTGAGCACCGCCGTCGAGGGCGGCGAGCCGCCGGACATCGCGGCGGTCGCGCAGCCGGGACTCGTCAAGGACTTCCAGCGCAAGGACGCCCTGCAGCCGATCGGCTTCGCCCGCGAGACCCTGGACGCGCAGTACCCGGGTGACATCGTCGAGCTGGGCGAGATCGAGGAGGAGCTCTACAGCTTCGTCTTCAAGGCCGCGAACAAGTCGACCGTGTGGTTCAACGTCGCAGCGTTCGAGAGCGCCGGCGTCGAGCCGCCCGAGACGTGGGAGCAGTTCCTCGAGAACGCCCAGACGCTCCAGGCGTCCGGCACACCCGCGTACTCCATCGGCGGCGCGGACGGATGGACGCTCACCGACCTCTTCGAGAACATCTACCTGCGCCAGGCCGGGCCGGAGAAGTACGACCAGCTCACCGAGCACGAGATCCCGTGGACCGACCAGTCGGTGAAGGACGCGCTCGAGGCCATGGCCCAGATCCTCGGCGACACCGAGAACATCCGCGGCGGGACCACCGGGGCGCTGCAGACCGAGTTCCCCGCGTCCGTGGAGAACGTCTTCGCCGATCCGGCGCGCGCCGCGCAGGTCATCGAGGGCGACTTCGTCCCGGGGGTCGTGGCGGAGAACAACCCGCTCGAGCCGGGCACCGGCTACGACGTGTTCCCGTTCCCGTCGATCGGTGACGCGCAGAACGTCGTCGTCGGCGGCGGCGACTCGATCATCATGTTCAAGGACAGCCCGGCCGCCCAGGCGCTGGTCAACTTCCTGACCACGAAGGAGGCCCACGAGGCGTGGGCGTCGCGCGGCGGGTTCTCGTCCCCGAACACCGAGGTCGAGGACAGTGTCTACCCGGACGACATCACCCGGAAGACGGCGACCGCGATCGCGGATGCGGAGACGTTCCGCTTCGACATGTCCGACCTCGCGCCCGTGGACTTCGGCGGCACGCCGGGTCAGGGCCAGTGGAAGATCCTGCAGGACTTCCTGGAGGACCCGGACGATGTGGACGGGGCGGCGAGCAAGCTCGAGGCGTCGGCGAAGCGGGCCTACGAGTAGCCGGACATGTCCGCGGGCGGCATCACCGATCCGCAGCGCCTGCGCCGAGCGGCGACGACGGCGGTCTTCCTGGGACCAGCCGTCGTCCTGCTCGGCGTGTGGGTCGTCTACCCGACCCTGCGCACGATCGTGCGCAGCTTCTTCGACCGTGACGGCGCGACGTTCGTCGGCCTCGAGAACTACGAGGCGATCTTCACGACGGACACGCTCGTCACGGCGTTGCAGAACAACGCGCTGTGGGTTGCGGTGGTGCCCGCCTTCATCACCGCGATCGGACTGATCTTCGCGGTGCTGACCGAGCGGATCCGCTGGCAGGTGGCGTTCCGCACCGCGGTCTTCATGCCGATGGCGATCTCGCTGTTCGCCGCCGGCGTGATCTGGCGGATCATGCTCGACCAGGACCCCGAGCGCGGGGCGGTGAACGCCTCGATCGTCGCGGTGAAAGACGCGCTGGCGCCGGCGGGCGTGCTGGAACAGGGGCAGGCCTCGACGCCGCAGCTGGAGGGCAGCCCCGAGCGCGGCTTCGTCCTGCGGACCCCCGTGCGCGCCGGCGATCAGGCGCTGCTCGGCCTGACGGCGATCCCTCCCGCGCAGGTGCCCCCCGACGCCGAGCAGGCCGCGACGCCGCGCGCCGGACCGCAGGAGATCACCGGGACGGTGTGGCGCGACTTCAAACCCGGAGGGGGGGAGCCCGGCCGCGTCGAACCCGAGGAGCTCGGGATCCCCGGCGCGACCGTCGAGCTGCGCGACCCCGGCGGGGGTGTGACCGCCACGGCGACGACCGAGGCCGACGGCGGCTTCCGCTTCGACGACGTCGGCGGCGGCACGTACCGCGTGGCGCTCGCGCAGGAGACGTTCGCGACGACGAACTCCGGCGTGTCCTGGCTGGGGCCGAAGCTCATCACGCCGTCGGTGATGCTCGCTTACATCTGGGTCTGGGCGGGCTTCTCGATGGTCATCATCGCGGCGGGCCTGTCGTCGATCTCGCGTGAGGTGCTCGAAGCCGCGCGCACCGACGGCGCCACGGAGGGGCAGGTGTTCCGCCGGGTCACCGCACCGATGCTCGCGCCGGTCCTGAGCGTCGTGTTCATCACGATGATCATCAACGTCCTGAAGGTCTTCGACATCATCCTGTCGGTGGCGCCGGCGTCCTCGCAGGACGACGCGAACGTCATCGCGCTGGCGATGTGGCGCACGTCGTTCGGCGGGGTCAACGACTTCGGTCTGGGCTCCGCGATCGCGGTGTTCCTGCTGCTGCTCGTCCTGCCGGTCCTCGCGCTGAACATCCGCCGCTTCCGGAGGGAGGTCTGATGGCCGCGCGCATCGTCCGGTTTGCGACGAAGGCCCCGCTGCAGATCCTGCTCCTGGTCATCGCGTTGCTGTGGCTCGTGCCGACGCTCGGCCTGCTGCTGACGTCGGTCATGCCCGCCGAGCTCATCAGCACCGAGGGCTGGTGGAAGATCTTCTCCGAGCCGAGCCTCGCGACCTTCGACAACTACCGCGCGGTCTTCGACAACGAGGATCTGACGACCGCGCTGTGGACGACGGTGCAGATCGCCGTGGGGAACACCATCCTGCTCGTGCTGGTCAGCGCGATGGCGGGATACGCCTTCGCCTGGCTGCCGTTCCCGGGACGAGACTGGCTGTTCGTCCTGGTGATCGCGCTGCTCGTCGTGCCGCTGCAGACCGCGCTGATCCCGATCTTCTCGCTCTACCAGTCGACCGGACTGTTCGACACGGTGCTCGGGCTCATCCTGTTCCACACCGCGTTCGGCCTGCCGTTCGGCGTGTTCCTCATGCGCAACTTCTTCATCGGGATCCCGAAGGACCTGCTGGAGAGCGCCCGGATCGACGGCGCGTCGGAGCTGACGATCTTCTTCCGGCTGATCCTGCCGCTCGGGCTGCCGGCGATCGCGTCGCTGGCCATCTTCCAGTTCCTCTGGACGTGGAACGACCTGATCGTCGCGCTGACCTTCGGCCGAGAGACGCAGCCGATCACGGTCGCGGTCTTCACCCAGCTGCGGCAGTTCGGCGGCAACATCGAGCTCATCGCGCCCGCGTCGTTCGTGTCGCTGGCGATCCCGCTGGTCGTGTTCTTCGCCTTCCAGCGGTACTTCGCCCAGGGGCTGCTGGCGGGGTCCGTGAAGTAGCGGTGGTCAGCCGCCGGGCGTCGGGCGCGCGGCGGCGGCGAGCGCGCCGTCGCTGAGGTCGATGACGTCCGGGGCCTCGAACCGCGCGCCGACGGTCGTCGTGAGATCGAAGACCAGATCGCGGGCGCGCCGCTCTGCGGGGATGGGAATCACGAGGGCCGCACCGGCGGTGGCGGTGGGGGTCGCACACGGTGCGGGGCCGCCGGCCTCGGGCTGCTGGTAGACGCTGACGTCCCCTTCGAGGACCGGCATGATGATCAACCGCGGCGCGTCGGCGCGGTCGGCGCCGGGGATGCGGACGCGGACCCGCGCGGGCGCGTCGGGGGCGATGGCGAGCTCGCCGGTGGCCGAGGGCGGGGTTCCGCCGTCGACGCGTTCGAACGATGCCGCGGGACCGCGCAGGTGCCGGGTGGCCATCGACACGGCGCGCCAGCACGTCTCGGTGAGCTGCCGGACGTTGCGTCCGACCGTCTCGTAGATGACGGTGCCGGCCTTCGCGAACAGCTCGTCGCAGTGACCGGCGGCGAACGCGTCGGGCGAGCACGGGGACGCGCCCGGCAACGTGCGCTCGATCAGCGGGGCGACCCCCGGGGCGGGCGGCCGGGTGAACGCGAACTCCATCTGGGAATCGCCGACGAGGAGCACGTTGCGCGGCGGGTCGAGCGGGGTCCGTTCGGCGATCACGACCCGGTCGCGGTCCGTGCGGTCCGTCCCGATCAGCTTCCACAGGTCCGCCGGCCGGTCGACCTCCTTGCCCTGGCGCAGTCCGGTCTCCCGCGCGAGCCCTGGCCGGACGGCGTCGAGGACCCGGCGGGCGAACAGCTCGCGCCCCGCGGCGTTCCAATGGGTGTCGCCGCGCAGGAAGACGTCCTGGCCCTGCGCGCGGAGCGCCAGCAGTTCGGCGTCGAGGTCCAGGCCGCCCGGCGTCTCCGCCAGGCGCGCGCCGACCTCCCGCTCGAGGCGCTCGACGCACGCCTCGACCTCCGGTTCGATCTCGGGGGCGCGCTCCGGGTGGAGCGTGAGCTTCCCGCCCGGGATGACGACCAGCGCGTTGCGTCCCGACACCAGCAGCGACCGGGCGAGGATCTCGGCGGTGTCGGCCGGGTCGGACAGCGGCGTCTTGTCGCGGCACGCCTGCAGCTGGGGCTGGAAGTACAGCCATCCGTCCTGGCCGATGGCGACCTCGGGGTTGGGGCTGTCCTTGAGCAAGTCGATCTTCAGGCGCGCGTTGAGGTCGAGCGCCTCGCCCCGCAGCGACAGCCGCTCGAGGTACGCGCTGTCGATCTGCTCGAACGTCTCGGGGTCCTGCAGGGACGCGGCGGTGATCCCGGGGTAGTCCGCGCGGGCGCGGTTCTCCAGGAGCGGCTGCCGTGCGCCGAACGCCCACGCGATCGCGGGGAGGGCCAGGAGGAGGACGAGGACGATGGTGGCGGGCCTGGGCACGGTCAGAACTGGAAGTAGAGGAAGGGGGAGAAGGTCCCGGCCATTGCGAGGATGAGCGAGAGGGGCAGCGCGACCCCCACGGTGGCGACCCGCGCGGCGACGGGCAGGCGGCCCGCGGCCTCGGAGATCCAGCGTCCGCCCGCGCGGGACGCGGGCAGGAAGAAGATGATGGAGCCGAGGGCGAGGCAGATCGCGGCGCGGTTGGACAGGGCGGCTTCGACGGCCGGGGTCGTGACGCTGCCCAGGTCCACGAGCGCCCGGTAGTAGGTCCCGGCCTCCGACGCGGTCTCGGCCCGGAAGAGCACCCAGCCGAGCATGACGATGAGCACCGTCGCGGCGCGCCGGGCGAGTGGGTGTGAGGCCTCGCCGTCGAACGCGCGCCAGCCCATGCGCCGCTCGAGCATGAGCCAGCCGCCGTGGTACAGGCCCCAGAGGAGGAAGACCCACGCCGCGCCGTGCCAGAGCCCGGTCAGGCCGAAGACGATGAGCAGGTTGAGATACGTGCGTCCCTCACTGCCGCGGTTGCCGCCGAGGGGGATGTACACGTAGTCGCGGAACCAGCGCGACAGCGTCATGTGCCAGCGCCGCCAGAAGTCCGTCATCGACACCGACGAGTACGGCCGCCGGAAGTTCTCCGGCAGCCGGAAGCCGAGCATCATGGCGATGCCGATGGCCATGTCGGTGTAGCCGGAGAAGTCGAAGTACAGCTGCAGCGTGTAGGCGATCAGGCCGATCCACGCGCCGGAGAACGTGAGTGTGCCGTCGCCCGCCGACGCGAACGCCGCGTCCGCGACGGGCGCGATCTGGTCGGCGATGAGGACCTTCTTCGCCAGGCCGTAGGAGAACCGGATCGCGCCGGCCTCGATCTGCTCGGGGCGGGGCCGCGGCTCGCGCAGGTCGTGCTGGATCTCGCGCAGGCGGACGATCGGGCCCGCGATCGAGCGGGGGAACAGCGCGACGAAGAGCAGGACGTCGAGGGGGTCCCGGCGGGCCTGGACGTCGCCGCGCCAGACATCGACGACGTAGCTGATCTTCTCGAAGGTGAAGAACGAGATCCCGATCGGCAGGGCGATGGAGAGCGCGCCGACGCCGTCGGCGCCGATGAGGCCCGCGAGGCGGTCGACCTGCCGCGCGCCGAACTCGGCGTACTTGAACGTGGCGAGCAGGGCGATGTTCTGCCCGACCGCGAGGACGAGCAGCCAGCGCGCGGCCCGGGTGCGTTCGAGCGCGCGATAGTGGCTGATACCGCGCGCGAGCGCCCAGTCGACGACGGTCGACGCGATGATCACCAGGACGAATTCCTGGACGCCCCAGGCGTAGAACACGAGGCTCGCCGCGAGGAGGAAGAACCGCCGCGCCTTCGCCGGAAGCGCCCACGTGATGAGCAGGACGGCGGGCAGGAACCCGAAGAGGAACGTGGTGGAGCTGAAGACCATCAGGGCGCGCTGGGACGAGGGCCGCCGGCGCCGCCCTGGCCATCGCAACCGCAGATCATGCTCTGAGTTGCGGTCAGACGGTCAACGCGAGGCGCCGAGCAGCTTGCGCACGCGCTTGGCGGAGGCGACGCCGTTCGTCTTCACGCCAGGCGCGAACTGGGCGACGCGCAGCTCCTCGATGGCCCACCGGGCCTCACGCAGCTCCTCGGGGCGGGGCTGCCCGGGCGGAATGAGCGTGATGCGGTCGCGGTACAGCGCCTCGAGCTCCCCGATGGCCTGCATGCGGTCACGGTCTGACGCCGCGGTGTCGGGCAGGCGCTCCAGCCGCTTCGTCGCGCCCTGGAGGTAGCGGACGACGTCGGGCAGACGGCTCGCGCCGGTCACGGTCAGGAAGCCGGGGAAGACGAGGGTGCCGAGCTGGCGGTGGACGTCCTGGCGGATGTCGGCCAGCGCGGGGGCGGAGCGGTCCTCGAGCATCCGCTGGACCTCGCGGTCGGCGTCGAGGATCGCGACGAGCCAGGTGACGACCTGCGCGGTCGCCGCGTTCAGGCGCGCGCCGACATGGGTGCGCAGCGCCTCGTAGCCGGCGCGGTCCCAGGGTGTCCCGCCGCCGTGGTCGATGAGCGCGTCGATGGCGCAGGCGGTCGCATCCTCGAGGACGGCGTCGAGGCTGCCGTGCGGCGCGGCCGCGAGCGTGAGCTGGGCCGGCCCTTTCAACGTGGACCGGACGTACTTGGCAGGGGAGGGCAGCTCGAGGGTGAGCAGCCGGCGGATGCCGCGGGCGTGCGCGGCCTGCTGCGCGGGCTTCGTGTCGTAGACGCGGACGCCGACGGTCGGTCCTTCGTCGACGAGCGCCGGGTAGCCCTGGACGGCGCCCGCGGTGCCCGGCAGCTCGACCGACTGCGGCGGGTCCTCCTCGGGCCAGGCGGTCAGGCCGGTGCGCTCGACGTCGACGGTCACCGCCGCGAGCTCCGCGCGCAGCTTGGGGGTGAGCCGGTCGCGCAGCGCGCGCAGATCCTTGTCCTGGTCGAGGATCCGGCCGTCGCGGTCCTCGACGCGGAACGTCACGCGCAGGTGCGGCGGCAGCGCCGCGAAGTCCCAGGCCGCCGGCGCGACGCGGATCGCGCGGACGGCGGCCAGCTCGCGGCTCATCGCGTCGCGCAGCGGCTCGCCGCGGGCGGGCAGGCGCGCGAGGACATCGGCGGCGACGTCCGGGATCGGCGCCAGCGCGCGCCGCTGCTCCTTGGGCAGCGCGCGCAGGAGCGCGGTGACGAGCTCCAGCCGCATCGCCGGGACGAGCCACTCGAAGCCGCCCGCGCGCAGGCGCGCGAGATCGTCGAGGGGGACGTGGACGGTGATGCCGTCGTCGGCCTCGCCGGGGGCGAAGCGATAGGTGAGCTGCAGCTCGAGGTCGCCCTGGCGCCAGCGCGACGGCCGGCCGCCGGCCTCCAGCGACGCGGCGGCCTCGGGGCGGATGAGCGTCGGGCCGTCGAACGTGAGGAGGTCCGGGGTGGCCTTGCGCGCGGTCTTCCACCAGCGGTCGAAGTCGCGTCCCGACGCGATGTCCGGCGGGACGTGTGCGTCGAAGAACGCCACGAGCGTGTCGTCGTCGACGAGCAGGTCCCGGCGGCGCAGCCGGTCCTCGAGCGCCTCGATCTCACGCAGGATGCGGTCGTTCTCCTCGACGAACGCGTGGAGGGTGTCCCAGTCGCGTTCGACGAGCGCCTTGCGCAGGAAGATCGCGCGGGCGGCGACGGGGTCGATCTTGGCGTACGCGACCGCGCGGCCGGTGACGATCGGCAGCCCGTAGAGCGCCACGCGTTCGGTGGCGACGACCTGCGCGCGCCGGGCGTCCCAGCGCGGCTCCTCGTACGTGCGCGCGACGAGATGGTCGGCGAGCGGCTCGATCCAGCGCGGCTCGATCTTCGCCGCCGTGCGGGCGAACAGGCGCGAGGTCTCGACGAGTTCGGAGGCCATGACCCACGTCGGCTGCTTCTTCGAGAGGACCGACCCGGGGAAGATCGAGAACCGCGCCCCGCGCGCGCCCTGATATTCGCGCTTCTTGACGTCGAGCAGGCCGATGTGGCTGAGCAGTCCCGCCAGCAGCGCCTGGTGGATGTCGTCGGGCTCGGCCGGGGTCTGGTTGCGCTTGACGCCCACCTCCTTGGCGGCGCGGCGCAGCTGCGCGACGAGGTCCTGCCACTCGCGGATCCGGAGGTAGTGGAGGTACTCCTTGCGGCAGCGGCGCCGGAACGCGCTGCCGGACAGCTCGCGCTGCTGCTCGCGGATGTAGTCCCACAGGTTGAGATAGGCGAGGAAGTCCGAGCGCTCGTCGGCGAAGCGCGCGTGCTGCTCGTCCGCGGCCTGCCGGTGGTCGGACGGCCGTTCCCGCGGGTCCTGGATGGACAGCCCGGCGGCGATCACGATCACCTCCTCGGCGCAGCCGCGCGCGCCGGCTTCGAGCACCATGCGGCCCATCCGCGGGTCGACCGGCAGCCGTGCCAGCTTGCGGCCCAGGCCCGTGAGCTCGCCGGCGGCGTCCAGCGCGCCGAGTTCGGTGAGCAGCAGCACGCCGTCGCGCACCTGGCGCGCGTCGGGCGGCTCCATGAACGGGAAGTCCTCGACGCGCCCGAGTCCGGCCGCGGCCGTCTGCAGGATCACGGCGGCGAGGCTCGTGCGCAGGATCTCCGGGTCGGTGAACGCCGGGCGCTCGGTGAAGTCCTCCTCGCTGTAGAGGCGGATCGCGATGCCGTCGGAGGTGCGTCCGCACCGGCCCGATCGCTGGTTGGCCGACGCCTGGCTGATCGCCTCGATGGGCAGCCGCTGGACCTTCAGCCTCGCGCTGTACCGGCTGATGCGCGCGGTCCCCGGATCGACGACGTACTTGATGCCCGGCACGGTCAGCGACGTCTCGGCGACGTTCGTGGCGAGCACGACGCGCCGCTGGGTGTGGGCCTGGAAGATCTTCTGCTGCTCGGGGCTGCTCAGGCGCGCGAAGAGCGGCAGGATCTCCAGCTTGTCGGCGAAGCGCCCGCGCAGCGCGTCGGCGGTGTCGCGGATCTCCCGCTCGCCGGAGAGGAACACGAGGATGTCGCCGTCCCGGCTCTCCCTGACCAGTTCCTGCACCGCGTCGCCGATGGCGGTGACCTGGTCGCGTTCGAGGGTCTCCTCGCCGTCGGCGGGGTCGAGCTCGACCGGGCGGTAGCGGATCTCCACCGGGAAGGTGCGGCCGGAGACCTCGACGATCGGGGCGTCGTCGAAGTGGCGGCTGAACTGCTCAGGGTCGATCGTCGCGCTCGTGACGATGATCTTCAGGTCGGGCCGCTTGGGCAGGATGCGCTTGAGATAGCCGAGCAGGAAGTCGATGTTCAGGCTGCGCTCGTGCGCCTCGTCGACGATGATCGTGTCGTAGCGGCGCAGCAGCGGATCGCGGTCGATCTGCGCGAGGAGCAGCCCGTCGGTCATGAGCTGGATGAGCGTGTCCTCGCGCGTGCGGTCCTGGAACCGGATCGCGTAGCCGACGCCCGCGCCGAGCGGGACGCCCAGCTCGTCGGCGATCCGGTCGGCGACCGTGCGGGCCGCCAGGCGCCGCGGCTGGGTGTGGCCGATCAGCCCGCGCACGCCGCGGCCCAGCTCCAGGCACATCTTCGGCAGCTGGGTCGTCTTGCCCGACCCGGTCTCGCCGGCGACGATCGTCACCTGGTTCGCGGCGATGGTCTCGAGCAGCTCGTCGCGTCGCGCGCTGACCGGGAGCTGCTCGGGGTAGGTGATCGCCGGGACGGAGGCCCGGCGCTGCTCGACCTTGCGCTCGGCGGCGGCGATCGCGTCGATGAGCTGCTGGACCGCCTGGTCGTCGCCGCCGCGGCGCACGCGGTCCATCCGGCGCTTCAGGCGGTGCTCGTCGCGGAGCGTCAGCTCGGCGAGCCGAGCGCGAAGGTCGGTGTCGCCGGACAGCACGACCCCCAGGATAGGTCGCTCAGACGGCCTGGAGGCGGACCCGCACCGCGGTGCCGACGTCCGCGTCGGCGATCCAGATGCGCCCACCGTGCGCCTCGACGATCGCGCGGGAGATCGCGAGGCCCAGCCCGGCGCCGCCGTCGGTGCGCGACGGGTCGGCGCGGTGGAACGGCTCGAAGACGAGCTCGCGCTGCGGCGCGGGAATGCCTGACCCGTCGTCGGCGACCTCGATCTCGACCGCGTCGCCGACGAGCGTCGCGCGGACCGTCACCGTCCCGTCGGCCGGCGTGTGGCGGATGGCGTTCTGGATGAGGTTGAACAGCACCCGCTGCAGACGCGCGGGGTCGCCCTCGGCCAGCGGGTCGCCGGCCTCGATCACGGCGCGGACCCGGACGTCGGCGGCGTCGGCCTCGGGCCGCATCGCCTCGACGGTGTCACGCACGAGCTCCGCCAGCGCGACCTGCTGCATCGACCAGCGCAGCTCGCCGGACTCCAGGCGGCTGAGCTCGAACAGGTCGTCGATGAGCGCGCTCAGCGCCTGGACGTGGGTGCTCATGCGGGAGGCGTACTCGCGCGCGGTGACCTCGTCGACCACCCCGTCCTGGATCGCGTCGGCCAGCAGCCGCAGGGACGTGATGGGGGTGCGCAGGTCGTGCGAGATGGCGGCGACCAGGCTGCGGCGTGCCCGCTCCTCGCCGTCGAGCCGGGTGATCATCGCGTCGACATCCGCCGCGAGGTCCGCCAGCTCCCCGCCGCCCTCGACACCCGTGCGGACATCCCGCCGCCCGTCGGTCGCGGCGGCGAGGGTGGACCGGGTCGCGTCGATATCACGCAGTGCGCGGCGCCCGAACGCCCACGTCGTCACGAGCCCGAGCACGGCCGCGTCCACGACGACGAGCGCGGTGAAGAACGCGTCGTGCGGCGAGACGAACATGAGCTCGATGAACAGCGCCGTGACGATCGCGGTCTGGATCGCGACCAGGACACCGACCGCCAGCGCCTGCCGCCGCAGGCCGCCGAGCCGCTCGCGGCGGGTGGCGAGCAGCTGCCCGGCGACGACGGTGACGATCCCGAGCGCGGCGAACGCGGCGAACGTGACCCACGCGGCGTGCCAGTCGTAGACCGCCCACGCGAGCCCGGCCAGCAGCAGCGCCGTGCCGAGCGCGATCGCCAGCCCGCGCGTCATGGTGCGGCGAACCGGTAGCCCACGCCCCACACGGTCTCGACGAGCTGTGCGGCCTGCGGGTCGGCCTCGAGCTTCGCGCGCAGGCGCCGGATGTGGACCGTCACCGTCGACGTGTCGGTGTAGAACGCGTACTGCCACACGCGGTCCATGAGCTCCTCGCGCGTGAACGCGCGCCCGGGGTGCCGGGCGAGGAACGCCAGCAGGTCGAACTCACGCTGCGTCAGCGCCAGCTCGTCGCCGCCGAGCGACGCGCGGTGGCCGGCGATGTCCACCTCGAGCGCCCCGAAGCACAGCGGCGCGTCCGGCGCGTGGACCACGGACGCGCGCCGGAGGACGGCGTCGACCCGGGCGACGAGTTCGGCCGGGCTGAAGGGCTTGACGACGTAGTCGTCGGCGCCCAGGCGCAGGCCGACGATGCGGTCGGACTCCTCGCCGCGGGCCGTCAGCAGAATGATGGCCGGGGCCGGTGGCGGCCCGTCGCGCAGGCGGCGCATGACCTCCAGTCCGTCGATGCCCGGGAGCATGAGGTCGAGGACGACGAGGTCGGCGCGGCGCTCGCTCGCCGCGGCCAGGGCCTGAGGGCCGTCGCCGGCGATCCGCGTGTCGTAGCCCGCGCGCTGCAGGTAGCGGGAGACGACCTCGGCGATGGTGGGCTCGTCATCGACGACGAGGACCGTGCCACGAGTGTGCCCGTTCACGCTCACGCCGCGGACAGGCTCGCGGACAGCTCGGCGACACCCGCGGTGAAGTCCTCGCGGGCGGCGAACCCCAGCGTGGCCTCGGCGTGGCGGGCGTCGGCGAAGACGTGGCGGACGTCGCCGAGGCGGTGCCCGCCGACGACCTGGGGCTCAGGGCCCGTGCCGCCCGCCGCCGCATGGAGGGCCTGCGCCATGTCGAGCACGCTGCGGGGCGTTCCCGAGCAGACGTTGAACGCGCCCGGGACCGCCTCGGCCGACGTGAGCGCCAGGACGTTCGCCCGGGCGATGTCCCGGACGTGCACGAAGTCCCGGAGCTGGCCGCCGTCCTCGAAGACCCGGGGCGG
>JAEMQS010000146.1 GCA_016463765.1 Solirubrobacteraceae bacterium
CGACGGCGCCAACGTCAGCCAGGAGGAGTACGAGGAGAAGCGCAACCGCATCGTCGCGGCGATCAAGCTGCGGCTGCGCAGCCCCGACATCGTCGCCGTGCAGGAGGTCGTCGACCTGGAGATCCTCCAGGACGTCGCCGCGCGGCTCGGCGGCTACACCGCCTACCTCGAGGAGGGCCAGGACTCACGCAGCATCGACGTCGGGTTCCTCGTCCGCTCCAGCCTGGCGGTCGAGAGCGTCACGCAGCTCGGCAAGACGGCGACCGAGTCGATCCCCGGCACGTCGTGCTCGGACGTCACGGGACGGCTGTTCGACCGCCCCCCGCTCGAGCTCGCCCTGCGCCGGTTCGGCATCCGCATGAACATCATCACGAACCACTTCTCCTCGAAGTCTGCCCCGGACTCGTGCCGAGACGCCCAGGCGGCGTTCGTGCGTGACCGCGTCGAGGAGATCGAGGACGCCCGTCGTGAGGCGATCGTGCTCGGCGACATCAACGCGTTCGAGGACGAGTCGCCGCTGGCGGTCCTCGAGGGTCCCGAGACCTCCCTCGACAACCTGTGGGACCTTGCCCCGGAGCAGGAGCGCTACTCGTTCGCGTTCCAGGGCAAGCTGCAGACGCTCGACCACATCCTGGTCACCGACGGGCTGCAGAGCCGGGTCCAGCAGCTGCGCTACGCGCACTTCAACAACGACTACTACGACCGCGGTCTCGCCGGCGGAGGCCACAAGGTCTCCGACCACGACCCGCCGGTGCTGACGCTCTCGCAGGCGCCGGCGCCGGCGAACTAGGCCGCCACCGGCAGCGGGTGGGTGGAGCGCACCTCGTACAGCGTGGTGCGCTCCGCCGCCGGCCGGCGCGCGGCGTGTGCCGCCGCGATCAGCTGCGGTGGGTCGAGCCGCACGCCGTGCTGGCTGCCCGCGAGCCGGCTGATCGACTCCTCCATCAACGTGCCGCCGAGGTCGTTGACGCCCCAGCGCAGCGCCTCGGTCGCCGTCTCGAGGCCCATCTTCACCCACGACGCCTGCACGTTCGGGATCGTCCGGCCGAGCGCGAGGCGGAAGACCGCAGTGTGCTTGAGGTTCTCCTCGCGGCTGATCTCCTCGATGCCGTGGGTCCGCCCGAGCAGCGTCTGAAACGGGATGAACGACAGGGGGACGAACTCGGTGATGCCGCCCGTGCGCTCCTGCAGCGCGCGGATGACGCGCAGGTGCTCGGCGAGCTCCCACGGCTCCTCGACGTGGCCGAACATGACCGTGCTCGTCGACCGCAGTCCCGCGGCGTGCGACGCCTCGATGATCTCGACCCACCGCGCGACCGGCAGCTTGTTCGGGCTGATCCGCTCGCGGACGCCGTCGTGCAGCACCTCGGCGGCGGTGCCGGGCGTCGAGCCCAGGCCGGCGTCGCGCAGCTGCGCGAACACGTCGGCCGGCGACTGGCCGCTGACGTCGACCATGTGCGCGATCTCCATCGGCGAGTACGCGTGGAGGTGCAGCTGCGGTGCGGTCTCCTTCGCCAGGCGCAGCCAGCCCAGGTAGTCATCCAGCCCCCAGTCGGGGTGGATGCCTGACTGGATGCAGAGCTCGGTCGCGCCGTAGTCGACCGCCTCTTCGACGCGGCGCACGAAGTCCGCGCGGGAGTGCTCGTACGCGTCGGGTGACCGGCGCGACTGGCCGAACCCGCAGAACGCGCACCCGACGGTGCAGACGTTGCTGACGTTGATGTTGCGGTTGACGACGAACGTGACGGTCTCCCCCGCGACCTCGGCGCGCAGCTCGTCGGCGGCCTGGCGCAGGTCCTCGATCGCCTCCGGGCGGTCCTCGGCGAACAGGGCGGTCAGCTCGTCCTCGGACAGCGCCGCCCCGTCGCGGCCCTTCGCGATCGCACCGGGCACGAGGTCGCGGCGGATCGCGCGCTGTTCGCTGCGACCCGAGCTGCCGCGCGGGATGAAGCTCCAGTACTTCGCGGTGACGACGTCGAGCACCGCCGGGTCGGTCCACTCCGGGTTGAGGTACTGCGGGTAGACGCAGAGCCGCTCGGCGACCGCGATCCCGTCCTCGCCCATGCGCTTGCGTACCTGCGGCGGCGACGGGAACGGATGCTCGGGCGAGATGTGGTCGCCGTTGGCGCTGAGCCCGCCGAGGTCGGTCGCCCCCGCCGCGACGAGCCGCGGCCAGTGCTCGGACAGGTTCGGCGGGATCTGGATCCCCACGCCCGGAAGATGCTCGGCGGTGAACGCGATGAGGTGCTCGAGCTGCTCCAGCGTGACCTCGGAGGCCCACGGCGGTGTCGCGTGCTCGGGCGGCGTGCCCAGGCCGGTGCGCCAGTAGTTCTCGGCGGCTTCCGTGGCGATGTCCGCCGGCTCCTCACCGTGGTAGCGGCGGTGCGGCACGTAGTTCTGGAGGATGACCTCCTGCAGGTGCCCGTGCTCGGCGTGGACCTCGCCGAGCGCACGGAGCGCGGCCAGGCGGTCCTCGTGGGTCTCGCCGATGCCCACCAGGATCCCGCTGGTGAAGGGGATCTGCAGCTCGCCCGCGTCGCGGATGGTCTGCAACCGCAGCGCCGGGTCCTTCGTCGGCGAGCCCTGGTGGGCGACCAGGTCGTCGCGCAGCGACTCGAGCATCAGGCCCTGCGACGCGGTCACCCGGCGCAGGCGTGCGAGTTCGTCGCGGGTCAGCGCTCCGAGGTTCGTGTGCGGCAGGAGCCCCCGCTCGAGCGCCCGTTCACAGACCCAGACGACGTAGCCGACGAAGTCCTCGAACCCGAGCGCGTCGAGGCGCGACCGCACGCCGGGGTGGTCGGCCGGGCGGTCGCCGGTGAGGACCAGCAGCTCCTTGGCGCGGCGCTTGACCGCGTCTTCGAGGAGACGCTCGACCTCGTCCGGCGCGTGCAGATGCGGCTGGTGGGTCTGGAAGGCGCAGTACTTGCAGTGCGAGACGCACGTGCGCGAGAGCGAGATCGTGAAGTTCCGCGAGAACGTGACCCTGCGGTGCACGGCGCGGAGTCTAGGCGCTCGCCGCCGCGCGCTTTACTGGCTGTATGAAGCGGATCGGCTTTCTCTCGTTCGGCCACTGGTCCCCGCAGCGCGGGAGCCAGACGCAGACGGCCGCGGACGCGCTGCTGCAGTCGATCGATCTGGCCGTGGCCGCGGAGGAGCTGGGCGCGGACGGCGCGTACTTCCGGGTCCACCACTTCGCGCGGCAGCTCGCCTCCCCGTTCCCGCTGCTCGCCGCGGTAGGCGCGCGCACGAGCCGCATCGAGATCGGCACCGGCGTCATCGACATGCGCTACGAAAACCCGCTCTACTTCGCCGAGGACGCGGGCGCGGCGGACATCATCGCCGGCGGGCGGCTCCAGCTGGGCATCAGCCGCGGCTCGCCGGAGCAGGTCATCGAGGGCTGGCGCTACTTCGACCAGGAGCCGCGCGAGGGCGAGGACGACGCCGACATGGCGCGCCGCAAGACCGAGCAGCTCCTCGACGTGCTGCGCGGCGACGGCTTCGCCCAGCCGAACCCCCGCCCGATGTTCCCCAACCCGCCGGGGCTTCTCCGCGTCGAGCCGCACTCCGAGGGCCTGCGTGACCGGATCTGGTGGGGCGCGGCGTCGACGCCGACGGTCGAGTGGACCGCGCGCATGGGCATGAACCTCATGAGCTCGACGCTGGTCTTCGACGAGAGCGGCGAGCCGTTCCACGTCCAGCAGCGCAAGCAGATCGACGCCTACCGGGCGGCGTGGGAGGCCGCCGGCCACGAGCGCGAGCCGCGCGTCTCGGTGAGCCGCAGCATCTTCGCGCTCGTCTCCGATCTCGACCGCGCGTACTTCGGCCGCGACACGAACTCGCAGGACTCGTTCGGCATGATCGAGCCCACCAAGCGCGCGGCGTTCGGCCGGTCCTACGCCGGCGAGCCCGACGCGCTCGTCGAACAGCTGCGGGCCGACGAGGCGATCGCGGCGGCGGACACCCTCCTGCTGACGGTGCCCAACCAGCTCGGCGTGGACTACAACGCCCACGTCATCGAGAGCGTCCTGCGGTACGTCGCGCCCGAGCTGGGCTGGCGGGGCGGGCCGCAGCCCGCCCCGCAGCCGGTCAGCTGAGCTTGTCCTCGGGGCGCTCGCCCGGGCCCTCGAGCGCGGACTCGATGGCGCCCTCCGCGCGGGAAGGCGGAACGTCGGTGTCGACGAGCCGGCCACCGAACTCTGCCTCCTGCGGTCGCAGCACCACGCCCGTGTAGAAGACCCCGGCGAGGAAGCCGCCGACGATCGGGCCGAGGACGTAGACGACGAGGAACGTGCCGAAGCCGTCGAACAGGTCACCCGCGACGACCGTCGGGCCGAACGCGCGCGCCGGGTTCAGCGCGCCGCCGGTCATCGGGCCGATGATGAGAAACGCGAGGCCCAGCGTCAGGCCGATGATGAGCGGCGTCCACGCCTGGTTGGCCCGGACGTTGACCGCGACGCCCATGATCGCCGTGAGCAGCACGAAGACGCCGAGCGCCTCGAGGATGCCGCCGGCCAGTGCGCCGTCGATGAACTTGTTGCCGTCGATCGACGGTGCACCGAAGTTCGCGGCCTCCGCCGGGTTCAGCGCGCCGGTGCCCTGGTTGATGACGAGCTTGATGACCAGCGCGGCGGCGACGGCGCCGGCGAGCTGGACGAGGATGTAGATGACGGCATCGATCGGCGAGATCTTGCGCAGCGCCGCGAGCGTCGTCGTGACGGCGGGATTGAAGTGCCCGCCGGACGTGCCGCCGAACGCTGCAACCAGAGCGGCGAGCGCGATGGCGTGCACGAGGCCGATGGTGACGAAGTCGGTGAAGCCCAACCCGCCGGGTGAGTTCGCGACAGCCGCCATGCAGATGGCGAAGACGAGAATGAACGTGCCGACGAACTCGACGACGTACGCGGGCCAACCACGATCTTCCATGCGGTCTCCTTCGCTGGAACAGTCAGGACCGGCGCGATGCTACCCCTCGCACCGGGCGCGAGGGATGCCGGGCGCTACTGGGACCGCAGCTGCTTGAACTCCTGGCGGACCGACTCGGGCCGGCCCCACATCTGGACCACCTCGGCGCGCCCGACGCGCGACTCGCGCAGCACGAGCTCGCCCTCGATCCCGGCGTTGTCGAGCAGCTTCAACGCCATCCCGACCGCCGCCGGCGCCGCGGCGTGGCCGAAGCGGTGCGCGACGAGCAGCTTCCAGTGCCAGTCGCGCTGCGAGTACGGCTGCGCGTTGCAGGTGACGAGGTACGTCGCGGCGTCGATGTACCGCTCCTCGTCGAGGATCCGCAGGTCGAGTTCCAGGTCGGTCCAGTCGTCGGGCAGGGAGTCGACGATCGCGTGGAAGGTCTCGGCCAGGAGCATGCGCGTCACGGTACCCGATGAGCAGGGTTTTGGCATGCCTCAACTTCTGTTACCGTATGGCACATGCCCGATTCAGCCACGGCAGCGGTCGAGGATTACGC
>JAEMQS010000057.1:0-20545 GCA_016463765.1 Solirubrobacteraceae bacterium
GCGGCGACGAGGGTGAGCAGGAACGCGGACAGGAACAGGCGCAGCACGGGGTCTCCTCCCAGGGGACGACGACGCACCCTAGAGAAGTTGCAGTCGGGCTGCAAGAACTTGCGTAGACTCGTCGCATGGCCACTGTCCCGGACGGTCGCACGGCCCGCGCCACCCGCACGCGCGACGCCATCGTCGACGCGCTGCTCGCGCTCCTGGAGGAGGGCCGGCTGCGCGCGACGGGCGCCGAGATCGCGGCGCGAGCCGGGGTCTCCGAGCGATCGATCTTCCAGCACTACCCCAGCCGCGACGCGCTCTTCGCCGCGGTCGGCGAGCGGCAGATGGCACGGGTCGGGGAGATCGTGTCGCCCATCGACCCCGCCACACCGATCGGCGAGCGCCTCGACGCGTTCGTCGCCCAGCGCTCCGCCGTGCTGGAGCTGCTCACGCCGACCCGGCGCGCCGCGCTGCTCATCGCCGATGAGCATCCGGCACTCGCGGGCAACATCGAGGAGGTGCGGGCCCGCAAGCGCGAGCGGGCCCTCGCGACCTTCGCGCCCGAACTCGAGCCGCTGCCGGCGTCGGCGGGCGCCGCCGTCGCCGCGGCCGCGTCCTGGAGCGCCTGGGACGCCCTGCGCGCGCAGCAGGGCCTGCCCCTGGCCGGGGCCCGGGAGGCCATGCGCGAGCTCCTCGCGGGCACCCTCGGAATTTCTCGGGAATAGATCTCGGAGGGCCGGCGTCCGGCATCGGTGAGACCACCAACCCTCCACCGGAGAGGCTCCCGATGACCCGCAAGACCCGCACCACTCTTCTCGCCACGATCGCCGCCGCAGGCGCGCTCGGCGCACCCGGCGCCGCACAGGCCGCCTTCACCGCCACCGGCGCCACCTGGACCGGCGACGGGGCGAACGACAACCTCATCATCGGGGAGTCCGGCGGTCTGTACACGCACAACCAGACCGGCAACGGCTTCAACAGCGCCTCCGACTTCAACAACGCCGTCGCGGGTGACCAGACGCTCCTGGCGGGCACCCTCCTGACCATCGATCTCGGCGCGGGCGACGACGCGCTGACCTTCACCGCGGGCAACGCCTCCACGATCGCCAGCGGCGGCGAGGGCGACGACGTCCTCGGCGGGACGCCCGGCGTCGACACCCTGAACGGCGGCAACGGCGACGACCGTCTGGTCGCGGCGCGCGGCAACGACACGATGAACGGCGACGGCGGCAACGACGTCCTCGTCTGGAACAACGGCGACGGCACGGACGGCATGGACGGCGGCGCGGGCGCCGACGAGATCGAGGTCAACGGCGCGCCCACCGCGGGTGACCAGTTCCGGATCGTCGCCGGGCCCACGCCGGGCTCCGTGCGCTTCGACCGCATCAACCTCGGGCTGTTCGGGCTGAACATCACCACCTCCGAGCGGATGACCGTCAACGGGCTCGGCGGCAACGACGACATCCGTGCCGACGAGACCCTCGGCACCCGGATCCTGCTGACCGCGAACGGCAGCACCGGTGACGACACGATCATCGGCTCGCCGAACGCCGACCTCATCACCGGCGGCGACGACATCGACACGCTCTCCGGCGAGGGCGGCGACGATCGGATCGTCGGCGACCGCGGCAACGACACGATGAACGGCGGCACCGGCGACGACACGACCGTCTGGAACAACGGCGACGGCACCGACGTCATGAACGGCGACGCGGGCACCGACCGCGTCGAGGTCAACGGCGCACCCGCCGCGGGCGACGTGTTCACCATCGCCCCGAACGGCCCGCGCGCGAAGTTCGACCGCACGAACCTCGGCCCGTTCAGCCTCGACATCGGCACCGCGGAGGCGCTCGACGTCAACGGCCTCGGCGGGGACGACGACGTCACGGCTGCGGCCGGCATCTCGTCGCTGCTGGCCATCGACGCCGACGGCGGCGCGGGCAACGACGCCCTGGACGGCGCCGAGGGTGACGACACGCTGCTCGGCGGCTCGGGCAACGACGCGATCAACCCGGGTGGCGGCAGCGACGTCGCCGACGGCGGCGAGGGCGACGACACGCTGCTCGCCCGCGACGGCCAGACCGACCTGCTGCGCTGCGGCGCCGGGACGGACACCGCGCAGACCGACCAGCCCGGCGTCGACGTGCTGGCCGGCTGCGAGACGGTCGACGCGCTCGCCGCGGCGCCGGTCCTCCCGCTTCCGGGCGCCAGCACCCCGGCCGAGGGTGACCGCCGGGCCACGGCCGTCGTCCTCGGCCAGTTCAGCGCCCGCAAGCGCGGCGGCCGCCAGCAGGTCCGCTTCACCGTCAGCTGCCCGGCCGCCGAGGCCGGCGGGTGCCGCGGTGAGGTCCGCCTGACGACCGCCTCCGCCGTCCGCATCGGTGGCGTGAAGGTCCGCGCCCTCCTGGGCACCGCGCGCTACACGCTGCGCGGCGGCCAGCGCCGGACGCTCGCCGTCACCCTTCCGGCGGGCGCCCAGCGCTTCGCCTCGAAGAACCGGCAGCTGCGCCTGTCCGCGGCGACCGTGACCCGTGACGCCTCCGGGAACGTCGCCGAGCGCTCGGCGCGCCGCACCATGCGGCTCGCCCGGTAGCACCAATCCGACCGACCATCGGCCCGCGGCCCCGTCCGGTTCTTCCGGGCGGGGCCGCGGCGTTTCGCGTTTCGTGCTCCGGGTTTACTACGCTGTCAGCCATGGCCAGCAGGGAAGAGCAAAAGCGCAAGCGCCGCGAGGAACGCGAGGCCCGGGAGCGCGCCGCCGAACAGGCAGGCAAACGCAAGCGGCTCGTGATGATCGGCGGGGCCGTCATGGCCGCGATCGCCGTAATCGTCGTCGGTGTCGTACTCGCCGCCGGCAGCGGGGGCGAGAACGACGAAGGCTCCCAGGCGGCGGCGTCCGCTGAAGGCGCGCCGATCCCCGAGCAGCAGGAGAAGGACTTCGACGCCGCCGTCAAGGCGGCAGGCTGCACGTTCAAGGAGCACCCGAACGAGGGCTCGACCCACCAGAGCGAGCCGTTCGACGACTACAAGACCAACCCGCCGACGTCCGGCACACACAGCCCGGAGCCCGCGCAGGACGGCATCTACGAGCCCGGCAACAGCCCGGAGGCGAACAACTGGGTCCACACGCTCGAGCACGGGCGCGTGATCATCCAGTACAAGCCGGGCATGCCGGAGGAGCAGATCAACCAGCTGCGCACCCTCGCCGGCGAGAACGTCAACGGCAGCCCCGGATACCACATGGTGCTCATGGAGAACAACAGCGAGATGGCGCCGCAGCTCGCCGTCGTCTCGTGGACGCGCTCGCTGACCTGCGACGAGATCACCGACGAAACCTTTGACGCAGTCCGCGTGTTCCGCGACCGCTGGGTCGACAAGGCGCCCGAGTTCGTCCCGTAGCCGGGGGCGCGTTCGCGCGCCAGCCGTCCGTCCAGTCCGCAAGGGAGCCTGCGGTCCGCACCGAACGGGTGTGTCACCGTGTTCCCTACGACGATGCGCCGTGTCCTTGTCCTGGCGGTCGTCCTCGGTGTGCTGGCCTGGGTCGCCGCTCCCGCGCTGTCCCTCGAGCCGTACACACCTGAGGTGACCGAATTCGAGCTGGCTGCGCCTGCGCCCGCGGGGTCCGCCCGTGCGGCCGGCGACGGCGAGCTGACGCTGCCGGCGATGCGGACGCCCAAGCGCTTCGACCTGGTCGGCCTGCGCTGGAGCCGCGGCGAGCGGCGGGAGATCCACGCCGAGCTGCGCGTCCGCCGCGACGGCGGGCGCTGGAGCCGCTGGCTGGAGGTCGGCCACGCCGAGAACGGCGAGTCGGGCACCGGGCCGATGCTCACCGGCGGCACCGACCACGTGCAGGTCCGCCTCAACCGCCGCCCGCGCGGGCTGAAGCTGCACTTCGTCAACGCCACCGGCACGGCAGACCGCGGGTCGCGGCTGCTGACGGCCTTCCGCAAGGCGGCGAACAGCGCCGTCATCGGCGCGCTCGGCACGCCTGCAACAGCAGCGCGGCGCCAGGCGTCGGGCGCGCCCCCGGTGGTGACCCGCGACCAGTGGGACCCGGCCGGGCAGTGCAAGCCGCGGTCGGCCCCGGCGACGGGCGAGGTGCAGTTCGCGATGGTCCACCACACCGTCACGTCGAACCTCTACGAGCAGGCCGACGGCCCCTCGATGGTGCTCGCCGTCTGCCGCTATCACCGCAACTCCAACGGCTGGACCGACATCGGCTACAACTTCCTCGTCGACCGTTACGGCACGATCTACGAGGGTCGCGCGGGCGGGATCGACCAGGCCGTGGTCGGCGCGCAGGCCCAGGGCTACAACGCGGTGTCGACCGGCATCTCGAACCTCGGCACGTTCGTCAGCGGCGGCCAGAGCCCGGCCGGCCTGCAGGCCAACGCCCGGATCATCGCCTGGAAGCTGGGCATTCACGGCGCGCCGGTGCAGGGCCAGGTCACGGTCCGCTCCGGCGGCGGCAGCGCGAACCGGTTCCCCGCCGGCAGGCCGGTCACCTTCGAGCGCATCAGCGGGCACCGCGACGGCGGTGAGACCGCTTGCCCGGGCGCCGCGCTGTACGCGCAGCTCCCCGAGATCCGCACCCTCGCCGCGCAGGCCCCCGCGGGGGTGCCGACCGGACCGGTGACGCCCGTGCCGGGCACGGTCTCCCTGGAGGCGCCGAGCCGCACGATCGCGTACGGCCAGTCCGCCCAGGTCGGCGGCCGCGCGATGACCGTCAACGGGCAGGCGATCGCGAACGCCGAGGTGCGCGTGCAGGTGCGCACCGGCAAGGGCTGGCAGACCACCTCGCGGACCACGACCGGTGCCGACGGTGGCTGGGTCGGCACCCTGACGTCCTCGCGGACCCGGGACGTGCGCGCCGTGGTCTACAGCGGCGGTGCCCGCGCCGCGACGTCGAAGTCCCTGCGCATGGCGGTCCAGCCGATCATCGTCGCCAAGGCGGCCAAGCGCGTGGTGTTCGGCCGCCCGCTCACGGTCACCGGCCGGGTGCGTCCGGCGAAGACGAGCGTCGTGCTCGAGATCGCGCGCGAGGGCAGTGACCGCAGGTACCGGACCGTCTCACGGGTCCGGGTGAAGGTCCGCAAGGGCGCGTTCCGGGTCACGACCCGCCTGCGGCGCCCCGCGCTGCACCGCCTGCGCGTGGTCTTCCGCGGCGACAGCACCAACGCCCGCGCGGTCAGCGGCGACGTCGTCCTGCGGGCGATCCGCCCGAGCGCCGCACGAGGCGGCGGCGCACGGGCGACACCGTGAGCGTCAGTCGCCGCTCTCGTACTTGAACGAGATCCCGAGGCGGACCCGGTAGCCGGTGATCTTGCCGTTCTCGATCGTGACGTCCTCGCGGAGGACCTCGGCGACGCGCAGATCGCGGATCGACGACCCCGCCGCCTCGACCGCGTTGCGCGCGGCGGCCTCCCAGGACTCGTCGCTGACCCCGATCACTTCGGTGACGCGGTACACGCTGCCGGCCATGATGCGTTCTCCCTCTGTCGGTGACGCAAGCCCTCGGACCCTCCCACGCCGGGCGCTGGATGACCAGCGGCAACCGTAGGATCGGTCACCGATGACCCGGAACCCGCGCATGCCCTCGACCGACGACCGCGAGGCGCTGCACTCGTCCTCCCGCGTCGTCCGCACCTGTGCGCGCACGGCCGACGCGATGTGGTTCAACCTCGCGATCTTCGCGGTGATCGTGATCAACGCGATCGTCCTCGGACTCGGGACGTACGACCAGATCGAGGAGGACGCCGGCGATCTGCTGAACCTCGCCAACGAGGTCATCCTCGGCATCTTCGTCGTGGAGCTCACCATCCGCCTGATCGGCTTCGGGCGGCGACCGCAGGACTTCTTCAAGAGCGGCTGGAACATCTTCGACTTCGTCATCGTCGTCGGGTCGTTCCTGCCCGGCGTGCGTGAGAACGCGACCCTGCTGCGCCTCGTGCGACTCGCCCGCGTGCTGCGTGTCATCCGGCTGCTGCCCGACCTGCGGGTGCTGACCGTCGCGGTCGGCCGGTCCCTGCCGGGCGTCGCATCGCTGGGCGTGCTGACCGTGGTCCTCGTGTTCGTCTACGGCATGGTCGGCTGGGTGATGTTCGGCGACGACAACCCCGCCGAGTACGGGGACATCGGCGAGGCGATGCTCACGCTCTTCACGACCCTCACGCTGGAGAACTTCCCCGACCAGCTCGCCGCGGGACGGGAGGTCACCGGCTGGGCGATCCCGTTCTTCCTGTCCTACGTCCTCGTCGGGGCGTTCCTGGTGCTGAACCTGCTCATCGGCGTCGTCATCAACTCGATGGAGGAGGCGCGGGGGATCGAGGCCGAGCGTGAGCTGGGCGACCGCATCGAGCACGGCGAGGCGCCGCCCGAGCCCGAGCTGGCCGACCGCCTGGCAGCAATGCGGCAGGAACTCGAAGCGCTGGAGCGCGAGGTGCGCGCCGCACAATCACGCCGCTGAGCCCCCGGGCGGAGCAAGGTCACCGCCAGCCGCCGGTCTCCCCGCGGTAGAGGCCGTCGCCGCCGAAGACCATGAGGACGGTGCGGGCAAGGATCTGCAGGTCGAGCCGCAGGGAGCGGTGCTCGATGTACCAGAGGTCGAGTTCGATCCGCTCGTCCCACGGGAGCGTCGCGCGCCCGTTGACCTGCGCCCAGCCGGTGATGCCGGGGCGGATCGCAAGCCGGCCGCGCTGGCGGTCCGTGTACTGCTCGACCTGGACGGGGACCGTGGGGCGCGGCCCGATGATCGCCATCTCGCCGCGCAGCACGTTGACGAGGTTCGGCAGCTCGTCGATCGAGGTGCGCCGCAGGAACGCGCCGATCCGCGTGATCCGCGCGTCGCCCTCGTCGACGGCCAGGCCGGCGCCCATCTGCTCGGCGCCGTCGACCATCGTGCGGAGCTTCATCACGTCGAACGGGCGGCCGTCGCGGCCGATGCGGCGCTGGCGGTAGATCGGGTGGCCCGGCGACTCCAGCCGGATCGCGACGATCGCCACGACCAGGACGGGCGAGGCGAGCAGCAGCGCCGTGCCGGCGACGGCGATGTCGAAGAGGCGGCGGAGCACGAGGGCCGCGGACTACAGCACAGCCGAAGCGAGCAGCGCGACGACGAGCACGAAGCAGGCGACGACGAGCGTCGTCACGACCAGCACGGTCGCGATCGTCGCGCGGACGGTGATGCGAGCCGCACGGCGCGTGGTGTGCCGCGCGTGCTCGGGCAGCCGGCCCTCGAGCACGAGGAACAGCAGCAGGCCGAGGATCCCGGCGCCGTACGCGTCGCGCTCGGCCTCGGTGATGCGGGCCCGCCAGCGCGCCTCCATCTCGCGCGCCTCGCGGCGTGCGCGGACGGCGCGGCGCGGGAGCCGCTCGGCGCGGTGCTCCCAGTAGGCGAGCGAGGAACGCGCCTCGTCGAGTGACAGATCGACGGCCACGTCCTCCAGGGTACCGGGACTACCTCGTGCCCTCCGGCGCTTCCCAGCCGGCCGGGGTTCCGTGGCGCAGATGGTCGAACAGGCCGAGGGCGATGGCGGCCTGCGTCAGCACGTAGTAGCGGGCGATGAGCGCGGGACGCGCGCGCAGCGACGGCGCCACCGCGGCCGCCGCGAGGACCGCGAGCTGGCCGGCGAGCAGCACCCGGGCGAACCGAGACCGGCGGGCGAGGAGCAGCGTGGCGGCCAGCAGCTTCGCGTGCAGGAACGGCCCGGCGTACCGCAGCAGCCGGTGGCTGAAGACCTGCCAGGCGTAGACCGGCTCGTAGCCGCGCGGATCGAGCAGCCCGCCGCGCAGGACGATCGGCCAGGCGTGGCTCATCATCCGGCGCTTGCGCCGCAGTTCGCCCTCGATGGTCGGCACCATCTTCTCGGTGGCCCGGGCCTCGGGGACGTCAACGGCCCGACGACCGCCCTTGACGACCTGGAACGGCAGCGCGAGGTCGTGCCCCATGACGGGGTCGCAGCGGACGTAGGCCTCACGCTTGACGGCATAGATCGCGCCGTTGCCCGCCGTGACGCTGGACAGCGCGGACTCGCGGGCGCGGATGTCCATCTCGTAGCGCCAGTAGAGGCCCTCCTGGTTGGTCCCGTCCTCGGCGTTGACGAACGTCACGCGGCCGCACGCGTATCCGACGTCCGGCGGCGCGAGCGCGTCGACGAGCGCCCGCAGCGCGTCCGGTGCCCACTCGGCGTTCGCGTCGCTGAAGGCGAAGACCTCGCCGCGCCCCGCGTCGACCCCGGCGTCCTGCGCGCGGACCTTGCCGCCGCGCGGAAGGTCGAGGACCCGGTGGGCGCCCGCGGCCTGGGCGACGACGACGGTGTCGTCGGTCGACCCGTCGCTGCAGACGATGACCTCGAAGCGGTTGCGCGGGTAGTCGAGCGCGAGCGCGTTGGCGACCTTCGCCCCGATGACGGCCTCCTCGTTGTGCGCGGCGAGGATGAGGGAGACGAACGGGAGCTCGGCGGGGTCCGGTGGCGGGCTCGGCGGAGCCGGTTCGGCGCGCCCGCGGGTCAGCGCGACCAGGACGGCCCAGTACCCGGCCTGCGCGTAGGCGAGCAGGCCGAGGGCGATCCACATCACGAAGCGCTGGAGCACAGCGGAGCATTGTGCGCCATCGCGGCCGTCGGTGGGGTTCTGCCGGGCACGCGGTGGACGATGTTCTGGCCGCCGGGGACCGCTCAGGTACCTTCGCGGCATGATCGTGGCGCTGCGTGTGGCCGTCGGTTTCGGGGCGCTGCTGTTCGTGGCCGGCGGCTGGATGGGCTGGTACGGCCTGCAGGAAGCGCCGCCGGGCTTCCCCCTCATCAGGGCCCACCAGCTGCGGGAACCGCCCGGGGCGCTGGCCTGGTTCATCGTCGTTCCGCTCCTCGCGGCGTCGGTCGCGCCGTTCGCGCGGCGGACCGTTCGATGGCTGTGGCTGACCGCCGTGCCGCCGCTGGCCGCAGCGCTGTTCGTCGGGATCGCGCAGCCTGAGGTGCGTGGACCGTTCGGGAATACGGTCCTCGGGACCAGCCCGTCCCCGTGGTTGTGGGCGTCCGTCGCGGGCTCCGTCCTCGCACTCGGGGCGCTGCTCGGAGTCTGGGCCGTGGGCCGGCGCCGCCCCGACGTGCTGAGGGCCGCGGGCTGGCAGCCGCTCGCGGCCACCGCGGTCGTGCTGATCGCGTCGGTCGCGATCGTCCAGGAACGTGGGGTGCGAGACCACGAGGCCGAGCGTGTCGGCGTCACGCACACCTGCCGGGACGGGAACCCGGTGCGGTACCGCGCGATCTGCCGCAAGCGGATCTGGCGCGACACGGTCTGTGCCGAGCAGGCCCGCTGCGGCGACGCGGAGACGTTCTCCGCGCCTTTGTTCTAAACGGCGACCCCGCGGTAGACCTCGAGCGTCCGCCGCGCGATCGGGTCCCAGGCGTAGGGCCCGGCGGCCGCGGCCTGAGCGCCCGCCGCCAGGGCGTCGCGCGCGGCGGGATCGCCGAGCAGGCGCGCGAGCTCGGCATGCAGTGCGGCCGGGTCCTCCGGCGGCACCAGTGCCGCCGCCCCGTGCCCCGCGACCTCGCCGAACCCGCCGACATCGGTGAGCACCATCGGCAGGCCGAACCCCAGCGCGGTGTAGAGCACGCCGGACTGATCGATCTCGCGGTACGGTAGGACGGCCACCGACGCGCGGCCGAAACACGCGGCGGCCTCGGCGTCGGACACAAAGCGCGGGACCCACCGCACACCTGCCGGCGCGGTTGCCCGCAGCGCCGCGATGTCCATCCGTGGCATCCCGACGATCCAGAGCTCCGCGTCGCGGACGCCCTCCCAGGCGCGCAGCAGCACGTCGATGCCCTTGTACGGGCGCATGAGGCCGAAGCACAGGACGACCGGCACGTCGGGTTCGGCGCCCTGGAGTTCGGGCGGCAGCTGGGGTGTGACGCGCGTGAGGCCGTCGAGCACGCCGTGCGGGATGACGTGAACCCGTTCCGGGTCGGCACCCGCCTCGTCAAGCAGCCGCCCCCGGCCGTGCTCGGAGTGCACGATCACCGCGTCCATCCGGGCGTACAGCCGTCGCTGCCCCGCGAGCTGGCCGGGACGCGGTTCCCGGGGGAGCACGTCGTGTGCGGTCAGGACCAGCGGGCGGTCAGGCAGCAGATGGACATCGAGCTGCTGGAGCGCCAGCCACTGGAAGTGCACGACGTCGGCCGCTCGCGCCGCACGGCGGTAGCGCAGCATGTCGACCGGGTGCTGGGCGGCGCGAGCCAGGGTGCGCACCTTCGAGCCGGGCCGCCCGGGCGCGAACCGGTGGAAGCGCTCGATGCGGCGGAACCCGTCGACGGGCGGGACGTCGCCGTAGCCGAAGGCGCTGGTCTGCAGGCGGACCTCAGCGCCCGCGCGGGCGAGCGCCGCGCACAGGGCGTGGTCGTACGGCGGGGTGTAGGCCGCGGGGTCGACGACGTCGATGCGCACCGCGGCAGTATCGCGGGGGTGTGCGCGGAATCGTCACGTCCTGTCACGAATAGTCCCACACCCCCTGACCGTGGCACCGCATCCGTGCGCGCGGCGCGGCAGTATGCGGGGCAGATGCCGGCCGTCCCCGTCGAGGTCACGTTCTGCGTGGTGAACACCGAGCAGCGTCAGCTGCTCGTGCGCTGCCTCGACGCCATCGCCGCCGAGCGCGAGCAGCTCGACGTGACGACCGAGGTCCTCGTGCTCGACAACGCGTCACGCGACGGGTCGGTCGGGGCCGCACGCAACCACCCGACCACCGACCAGGTGATCGTCAACGAGCAGCGCCGCGGCAAGGGCGAGAACGACACCACGCTGCTGCGCCGCGCCCGCGGTCGGTTCTGCCTGCTGCTCAACGAGGACTCCGAGCTGAAGCCCGGCGCGACCGCCGCGCTGCTCTCGGTCATGCGCGACAACGACCGCTGCGGGGCCGCCGGCGCCCAGCTCCTGCGACCCGACGAGCGTCAGCAGCCGTCGGCGTGGCGGTTCCCGACCCCGGCGTCCGCCTTCATCAACGCGCTCTTCCTGCACAAGCTGTTCACGGTCCAGAGCCGCGGCGACAGCACGCGCCGGGTCGACTGGGCGCAGTCCGCGGCGCTCATGGTGCGCCGTCACGCCGCCGAGGAGATCGGCTGGTTCGACCCCGCGTTCTTCGTCTACTCCGACGAGGTCGACTTCTGCCGCCGGCTGCGCGATGCGGGCTGGTACACGCTCTACGTGCCCACGGCGCTGGCGATCCACCACGAGCAGCTGTCGACCGGCGACGTCCCCGAGCGCCGCATCGTCGAGCTGTCACGCAACCGCGACCGCTACATGCGCAAGCACCACAGCGCCGCGTCGGCCGCGATCGTGCGGTGGCTGACCGCCTGGACGTACGCGGTCCGCGCCGCCGCGGCCATCGTGCTGCCCGGCCACAGCCCGCGCCGGTACTGGCGCCACGTGACCGCGACGCGGCACCCCGAGGAAGGCGAAGGCCTACGTGAAGCTGCGTACGACCACAACCGTGGCGGGCGCCGACTCTGAAGATTTCGGTGGCGAACGCGGAGGACACTCCGTAAAGTTGTCCGCCGTGTTCCGGTCGATGATTCTTGCCCTGGCGCTCGGTGCGCTTGCGATCGCGCCCGCGGCGGAGGCCGCGCCCGTGGCGAAGAAGAAGACCCGGGGACACATCGTCAACGGCAACTTCGCGCAGTTCACCGCGCCGTTCAACGGAGCGATCCCCTACCAGGTCGGACTCGTGCCCGTGAAGAACGGCCAGATCAGCAAACCGTACGACGTCTTCTGCGGCGGCACCATCGCCCGCAGCACCATGCAGCACATCGTGACTGCGGCCCACTGCGTGCCTGACAGCAATGCGGCCGACATCGCCGTCGTCGGAAACCTGCTCAACCGCTACGACACCCCCGGTTTCGGTCCGCAGGAACGCCGCGTGACCGCCATCACCAGCCACCCCCAATTCGTGTCGGTCGAGCAGGGGTTCGACGTCGCGGTGCTCACCCTCGACGCCCCGCTGACAGCTCCCGCGCAGTGGGTGAACCTCGGAACGACCACGCCGGCCGCGGTCGGCACGTCGTCATGGATCTCGGGCTGGGGCGCCACGCAGAGCGGCGCTCAGGGATCCCAGCAGCTCCTCGTCGCGACGATCCGCGTGATGTCTGCCACGTCATGCCAGGCGTACGGCGAGGACTTCCGGGACACGATGCTGTGCGCCGGGGAACCACTGTCGGCCGAGAACGCGATCGACTCCTGCCAGGGCGATTCCGGCGGGCCTCTCGTCAGCCAGACGTCCCCACCCCGCCTCATCGGTGTGGTGTCCTGGGGCAAGGGCTGCGGTCAGACCCAGTTCCCGGGCATCTACGCGCGGATCTCGCACCCTGAGCTCAACGCGCTTGCGTCGTCCACAAACCTCGTTCCCCGCGCCGAACCGATCACCGGCGCGAGCGTCCAGGGCACCCCCGCGGCCGGCCAGACGCTGACCTGCGACCCAGGCCAGTGGAACAACCACACCGGCAACTTCATCTTCACCTGGATCAGCGCCGTCAAGGGCGCCGACGGGAAGTTCACCGACGTCAAGGGCGAGCCCTCAGGGCAGACGCTGGCACTCAGCGCCGCCCACGTCGGCCGCGTCGTGGGCTGCGCCGCGACGTCGGTCGGTCCGGGTGGCGCCCGCCAGAGCGGCGCGCCCCTGGTCACCGTCGGTCCTCCGATTGCCGCAGCCGCGCCGCCCGCCGCCCCGCCCGTGCAGATCCGCGGCGACCTCATCGCGCCGACCAGCCGCTTCACCCGCCGCTCCTGCGACCGCAAGAGCCGCACGTGCTCGCTGACGATCACCGCGACCGACAGCGGCGGCCCGGCCACGAAGGCCGCCGTCACCTACGCGCGGATCTCCGGCTGCAAGAAGGGCAAGAAGGGCGCGAAGTGCCGCAAGGCGAAGACGCTGAAGGTCAAGTCCCGCGGCAAGGGCGTGTTCACGGTGACCACGCCGCGGCTCGCGCCCGCTAAGTACCGGTTCACCGTCATCGCGACGGACGCCTCCGGGAACCGCAGCAAGCAGACGTCGGTCGTCCTGACCGTCAAGCGGCGCTAAGACTGGGGTTCGCTCTAGGGGGTCCCCACGATGTGCGGGGCCCAGGAGGCCGTGAAGGTGTGACGTACACACCCATCACGTCCTTCAGGAGCTGCCCGCATGTCCGTCATCGACCGCCTCGCCGACCTTCGCGCCCGTGTTCGTGGTGCGGTGACCACGCCCGACGACCCCGGCTGGGACGACGCCCGTCAGGCCTGGAACCTCGCCGTCGACCAGCACCCGTCGGTCGTCGTCGAAGCCGCCGACGCCGATGACATCGCCGCGACCGTCCGGTTCGCGCGCGAGAACGGCCTCCAGGTCGCGGTCCAGGGGACAGGCCACGGCGCCGCAGCGCGTGGTGGCGACCTCGAGGGCGCCGTCCTGCTGCGGACCTCCAGCATGCGCGGCGTCACCGTCGACCCCGAGCGCCGGGTCGCGCGGGTCCAGGCCGGTGCGCAGTGGGGCGACGTCGCGCGAGCCACCGCCCCGCATGGTCTCGTGGCGCTGCACGGCAGCTCACACGACGTCGGCGTCGTCGGCTACACGCTCGGCGGCGGTCTCGGCTGGCTCGCGCGCAAGCACGGGCTGGCGAGCTCGCACGTCACCGCGCTCGACGTCATCGTGCCGAGTGGTCAGCGCGTCGAGGTCACGGACAGCTCGTGCCCCCAGCTGTTCTGGGCGATGCGCGGCGGCGGTGGAAGCTTCGGCATCGTCGTCGAGATGGAGTTCGCGCTCTTCCCGCTGCGCGAGGTGTACGCCGGAGCGCTGCTCTGGCCGGCCGAGCGCGCGGGCGAGGTGCTGCGCCGCTGGCGCGACGTCGCCGAGCGGTTCCCCGACGACGTGACCTCGATCGGGCGGCTCGTGCACTTCCCGCCGTTCCCCACCGTGCCCGAGCCTCTGCGCGGGCGCCGGATGGTGCTCGTCGAGGCGGCGAGCCTGCTCGGTGAGGAGGAGACGGCGGCCCTGCTGCAGCCCCTGCGCGACCTCGGCCCGGAGATGGACACGTTCACGACCAGCCCGGCCGAGGTCCTCCTGTCACTCCACGGCGACCCGCCGGAGCCCGTGCCCGGCATGGGCGGCGGCACGATGCTCGCCGAGCTCCCCGACGCCGCGATCGACGCGGTCCTGGAGCTGGCCGGGCCCGAGTCCGGCTCGCCGCTGCTCGGCATCGAGTTCCGTCACCTCGGCGGGGCGCTGGGCCGGACACCCGAGGGCGCCGGCGCGCTCTCATCGCTGCAGGGGCGGTTCGCGGCCTACATGGTCGGGATGGTGACGGGCCCGGAGGCCGCCGCGGCGATCGAGCGCCACATCGCCATCACCCAGGACGGGCTGGCGCCGTGGTCGACCGGCGGTGCCTACCTGAACTTCACCGAGGCGCCGACCGACGCGGGCAACGCGTTCGGGACGACCACCGTGCGGCGGCTGCGCGACATCGCCGAGGCGATCGACCCGGACCGCGTCATGCGGCCGAACCACCAGGTCCGCGCCTACTAGCCAGACGCCGAATCCCCGCGCGCTCCTCGCCCGTCAGGAAGCCGGTGACGAGGAGCAGCGCGGGGATCGCGGCCAGCGCGGCGGTGCGCGCGGCGAACGCGCCGAGCCCCTCGGTGGGCAGCAGCAGCTCGCCCGCGACCGCGACCCCGGCGAGGATCGCCACCGCGTGCGCCAGGCGACCCCACTGAAACGGCACCGAGAACAGCGAGCGCGTCAGCAGGTGCAGCGCGACGAGCATCACCGCGTAGGCGACACACAGCGCGATGCCCGCGCCCGCGATCCCCATCGACGGCGCGAGCAGGACCAGGGCCACGGCGTTGGCGCCGAGCCCGAGCGCCGCGGCGGGGAAGTTCCGTGTCGTGACTCCGGCCCGGCCGCCGACGGTCACGAGCAGCAGGAGCAGCCCGTACATCGACCATCCGAGCGCGACCCACGGCAGCGCTTCGAACGCCGACGCGAACTCCGGCGCGGCGAGCAGCGCGACGAGCCAGCGCCCGAGCAGCGTCAGTCCCGCCACCACCAGGCCCGTCACCACGACGTACCACGTGCACACCACCGCGTAGAGCCGCGCGGCCTCGTCGTCGTCCTGCACCGAGTAGGCCAGCGGCGGCCACGCCAGCTGGAACGCGCGGACGGTGACGATCACGATCGTCGAGAGCTTCACGGCCAGCGCGTACAGGCCCGCCGCGGCCGCGCCCTGCGCGCGCAGGAGGTAGGCACGGTCGACGACGTTCAGCGCGAAGACCGCCGCCTCCGCGGGAACCGTCGGGATGCCGAAGCGCAGCAGCGGACCCGGCACCGCGAACCGCGGCCCGGCCGCCGTGATCACCGCACGCTGCGACCACCACAGCGCGAGCAGCACCACCGCCGACGCCCCGTAGTTCCCGGCCAGATACCCCGGTGCGCCCTGGTCGAGGACGACGACGAGCGCCACCGTCAGCGCGACCGTGAGCAGGACGTTCGCCAGTGATGCGCGCAGGTAGACGCGGCGTGCCTCCTGCACCCGCAGCAGGGCGTAGGCCATCTCGAGGTTCGTGAACGCCCACAGACCCAGGACCGCGACGCGCAGCAGCTGCGGGTCCTCCTGGTCGAGCAGCAGCTCGCTCAGCGGCGCGGCGACCGCGAGGCACACGAGCGCGGCGACGGTCGTCGCGGCGAGGACGCCGCCCAGCGCCGTGCGGGTGAGCGCGGCGCGCGCCGCCTCGTCCTCGCGCTGGTACCAGGAGCGGACGAACGCCTCACCCAGCCCGGCCCGCAGCACGATCGACGCCAGGATGATGAACGTCAGCAGCGTCTCGGCCAGGCCGAAGTCGGCAGGGCTCAGCTTCCGCGTGTACAGCGGCAGGGTGACGAGCGCGAGGGCGGCGGAGACGAGGCTGGCCGACTGGTAGGCGGCGCCGCCCGCCAGCAGGCGGCGGAGGTACCCGGGCACGGCCGGGGACGCTACGCGACGGCGCCGTCGCCCACGGGGACGTCGGGCCAGGGCTCGGTGCCCCGGATCTCCTCGGGGAGCTCGTCGAACCAGGCGATGGTGGCGCGCTCGTAGCCCAGGCCGAAGCGCGCGGTCGCGAGGGAGAAGGGATCCGGGTCGGGGGACGCCTCGGCCGCCGCGACACCGCGCTCCAGCCGGTCCAGCCGGACCGCGTGCAGCGTGCGGTGGTGGCGGATCGCGGACGCGAGCCCGCCGGCGGGCACGTGGCGCCCGAGCGCGACGAGCAGCAGCAGCGGGAAGCGGATGACCTCCTCGCCCGGCTCGCGGGACGCCCACTCCCGGAACGCGCCCCTGCCGGTGTCGGTGATCTCGTACGGGCGGCGGTCCCGCGGACCGGGGTCGCCGGCCACGACGTAGTCCGCCTCGGCCATGCGGGCCAGCTCGCGGTAGACCTGGCTGCGGGTCAGCGACCAGAACGGCCCGATCGCGGCCTCGGCCGTGGCGACCAGCTCCCAGCCCGTGCGTGCCCCGTCGTGCAGGAAGCCGAGCAGGGACGCGGCGGTGGCGTTGAGGTCGTGTGCGGGCATGGGGACACACGAGTCTTCCACGCCGGAGGAGCTGGCGCGTCCGCAGTACTACGCGGGACGCGTCCACTAGCGTGCGCGACCGTGGAGCACCCCGTCTGCCTGCTGCTGCTGCCCCGTCCCCTGGACGACTTCATCCTGCGCGACCAGGCCGAGGACCTCCTGCGGGCCGACGGCGTGGTCGCGGCCGACCCGCCGCCTGTGCGCTACGGCGCGTTCTCGCGCCTGCCGGGAGTGCTCGCCGACCGGCTGGCGCGGACCACCGCGCGGCGGCTCCTGCGTCGCCTGCCCGGGGATCTGCGCGTGCTCGTGATCTTCCACCCCGTGCAGTGGCCGCTGGCGCGCGCCGTGCTGGCCGCCCGCCCGCAGGCCGAGCTCTGGTACGGGCGCTGGGACCGTTACGAGATGGCCTATGACGCCGGCCCGAGGCTCCGCGAGCGCCTGGCCGAGCTGCACGAGCAGGCCGCCTCGCGCGCGGCGCTGACGTTCGTCGCGTCCGACGAGCTGGCGCGGCTCGAACGCGTGGCCGGCCGCGAGCCGGAGCTCGTCGCGCTCGCCGCCGACGACTTCCCGGCGATCGACCCGGGCACGAGCGTGGTCGCCGTGTCGCTCGGCCATCTCGGCCGGCGCTGCGACTGGGCGCTGCTGCGCGCGGTGTGCGAACAGGTCCCCGAGCTCACGCTGCTGGCCATCGGCGCCTTCCACGAGGACGAGGTGACGGGCGACCCTGACGCCGCGTGGTGTCGCGCGTCGCCGCAGATCGTCTGGCTCGGCGCGCGCGACGACGAGGAGGCCGCGCGGCTCATCGGGCTGGCGGACGTCGGGATCGTCCCGTTCAGCGTCGAGCCGTTCAACGACGCCGGGCTGCCGTACCGGATCCTGAAGTACGCCCGCCAGGGGGTGCGGACGGTGACGCCCGAGCTCCGCGGCGTGCACACGTGGGACACCGCCGTGACGACCGCCGCCGACGCGACGGCCTTCGCCGCGGCGCTGCGCGCGCACGCCGGCCGCCGCGCGAAGCCCGACATCGCGCTGCGCGACTGGGCGCTCGCGCAGACCGCCGAGCGCCAGAACGGCCCGCTGTGGGCGCGGCTCGCAGACCACGGGATCACGCCCTGACCGCGCCGGTCCTGTCCGTCGCCGGCGCCGAGGTCCTGGACGAGGTGCGGGCCCTCTACCTGGAGATGCGCGACCACCACGCGGCCGTCGCACCGCACTTCGGCCCGGTTCGGTCCGACGACGACGCATGGGCCCGGCGCACCGCGAGCTACCTGCGGTGGCTCGACGACGATCCGCTGGCGCACGTCCTCGTGGCGCGGGATCCGGACGGCGTCGCGGTGGGCTACGCGTTCACCCACGTGGCCGACGGCATGCCCGGGTGGCGCGAGCCCACACGCCTGGGCATCGTCGACACGCTGGCCGTGACCGCCGATCGGCGGGGAGAGGGCATCGGGCGGCTGCTGCTCGACGGCGTGTACGTCCAGCTCGCCCCGCACGGCATCACGACGGTCGCGCTGGACGTGGTGGCGACCAACGCGGGCGCCCGCCGGTTCTACGAACGTGAGGGGCTCACCCCGCGGACGATCACGTATTGGGGCTCGCGGTAGACCACCTCGCCAGAAGCGGGTGTCCGGACTCAAGTGCCCGGAGTCGCCCGACGACACCAGTCGGGCATGCGGCCCGCGAACGCCAACGCGCCCACCTCCGTCGCGAAACGGAGTACGCTGTCTCGTATCAGTACTGATGGCGCCGATCGATCGGCGCGGTTGGTCTTTGATGACGCGCTGACTGCCGCGCAGGTCTCCCCCGATGAGGTCACCGCACCTGACGTCGTGCGGCGGACGCGGCTGCGCGTCCCGAGCAAGGCCGCCCGGTTCATGCAGTGCGTCCAGGTCAAGCGCGGCAAGGTCGACCCCGAGGACGCGTCGGTCCTGCACATGGAGCGCCTGCGCCGCGACGTCCTCGGCGACGCCGCGGCCGCAGCCCCGCGCTTCCTCATCCGGATGGACGAGTTCCCGCACTGGCTGGCCGCCGACGAACCGCTGCGGTTCGGCACGGACAACTACCAGCGCTTCCACGCGGTCATGGCCGCGGGCGGCGCGCCGTACCTGACCGCCGTCGTGCCGAACCCGGCGCCGAATCCGAAGGACCCGGACGACACGCGGCGCCGCGAGCTCGATGCCGCCGAGCGCGAGATGCTCGCCCGGCTCCCGCACGACGGGGTCGCCTTCGCCATGCACGGCCTCGACCACCGCACGCGCGACGTGCGGCCGCGCCACCAGGGCGAGCTCATCGGCCTCGACCACGACGCGCTCGCCGCGCGGCTGGACGAAGGCCTCGCGCGTCTGGCGCTGCACGGCATCACGACGCGGATCCTCGTGCCGCCGTGGAATCGCTTCGACGCGGCCCAGTGGCCGACGCTGGCGTCGCGCTTCGACGTCGTCACCGGCGGGCCCGAGAGCATCCGCCACATGGGCCTGCAGCCCGCGCCGCTGTGGCACGACGACGCGGTGTACCTGCCGTCCTACGCCCCGTACTACGCGGCTGCTGACGCGATCACCGAGCCCGCCCGCGCCGCGATCGCCCGCCAGGGTGGCGGGTGGATCCCGATCGTCCTGCACTGGGGCTGGGAGCTGAAGGACGACTTCGAGGGCCTGCGCCGGCTGCTGGAGGTCATCGCCCCCTACACCGCGCACTGGGACGAGTTCCTGGGCGCCGTCGACCGCAGCGTGCGCGCGACACGCCTCGCCGCGCTCGGAGAAGCTCCTGCGTCACGCCGCGCCGCGGCGTAGCGTTCGCCCCCATGGCCGAGACCGACCTGCGCGCCCGCGCCCGCCACGCCGCCCGCCGCCTCTCGCGGCTGCGGTGGCTGACCAAGCGCAAGATCCTCGCGAAGTACGGCTGCTCCCTGCGCGAGCAGCCCGGGATCTACCTGCGCTACCTGCTGTGGGACCCCGAGGTCGAGAGCTACAGCTACGACATCGCCAACGACGACGAGCTGTGCGCCTTCGGCGCCGCGCACTTCGGCATCACGGAGGACCAGGCGCGCGCGTTCCTCGTCGAGGCCCGCACCGACCCGGAGCTGACGAACCGGCTGAGCGAGCGCACGCGCTGGCGGTTCGACGCCAAGACGAAGCTGCCGATCGGCAACCGGCTGCTCTGGTACATCGCCGCGCGCGCCACGAAGCCCAAGCTCGTGGTCGAGACCGGCATCTACGAGGGCCTCGGGTCGCTCGTGCTGCTGCGGGCTTTGGAGCGCAACGCCGCGGAGGGCGTCGACGGCCGGCTGGTGTCGCTGGACTTCGACCCGCTGTGCGGCTTCCTCGTTCGGGACGACCCGGCGCTGACGGCGCGGTGGACCAAGATCATCGGGCTGACGAGCGAGCTGCTGCCGCAGGTCGTCGAGGGCGAGCCGATCGGGCTGCTGCTGCAGGACACGCCGCACACCGAGGAGAACCAGCGCCACGAGTTCGGCGTCGCGCTGCGCCAGGCCGCCGACCCGCTGATCCTCATCGAGGGCAGCGGCGGGTACTGCCCGACGATGGGTCAGCTCGCCGAGCAGCTCGGCATCGAGCTGCTGCACTTCCGCGAGGTGCCCAAGGACCACTTCTGGCGGGCGCCCGGCCAACAGGTCGTCGTCGTGCCGGGCGCGGTCTCTGCGGCGTGGCCGGGCTGGCCCGAGCCGGGCGTCAGGCCCGAGCCTGCAGCGCCACCGTCCTGAGCTTGGGCGAGAGGGTCCGCGGGTCGCAGGTGCGGTAGGTCCGCTTGCCCGTGAGGGTCTGGCCGGTGGTTGTCCGGGCCGTGACGTTCACCGTGACCGTCGCCGGCGCGTAGCCGCGGAGGTTCGCCATCGTGCGGCGTGTCCCGGGGCGCAGGCGGCGCAGCTTCTGGCCGGTCATCGTCACCTCGAGGCTGCGCAGCGTGGTCCCGCGGCGGACGGCGAAGTGGATCATCATCGCGCGCCGGCTCGCGCACACCTTGGCGGCGGGCGCGGGACCACGC
>JAEMQS010000057.1:20555-21483 GCA_016463765.1 Solirubrobacteraceae bacterium
GGCGCGGGGGTGGCGGGCGCGGGTGTCGCCGTGGGGGTGGCGACGGGCGTCGCGCCGGCGGGCGCTGCGGCGACCGTCGGGGTGAACGTCGCCACCGTCGACTGGCCGAACGCGTCGGTGACGCGGAAGCTCACGGCCCGGGCCGTCCCGGCGAACCCGGCGAGCGGCGTGAATGTGATGAGCCCGGTCGTGGCGTTGAGGACGTACGTGCCCTCACCCGCGACCGTGACCGTCGTGGCGGCCTGCCCGCCGTCGAGCAGCGAGACCGATCCGCCCGAGGGAATCGTCACCTGCAGCGTCTGCACGGCGCCCGCGGCGCCTGCCGAGGTGCCGCTGGTGGGCGCCGGCCCGGCCGGCAGCGTCGCGATGTACGGGTCGCTGCCCGTCGACCCACGGGACTGCGTGGTCCCGCCGTAGGTGGCCGTGAGGCTCTGTGTTCCCTGACTGGTCGCCACGTACGTCACCGAACAGGTCGCCGTTCCGAGCGTGCCGGATGGCGCCAGGGTGCACGTAGTCGCACTGTAGGTGCCGCTGCCGGCGCCGCCGCGCGAGAGGGTGACGTCCCCGGTCGGGGTGACCGCGGTCCCGCTCTGGGAGTCGGTGACCGTCGCCTCGCAGGAGACGGTCACGCCGACGAGCGCGGTGTCGGGCGTGCACGCCATGGCCGTGGTCGTCGTGCGGCGGTTGCCGCACATGTTCGCGACGAGGATGCCGGCGTCACCGGTGGGGCTGGTGAACGCGTTGGCGTCGCCGAGGGCCACGAGCGTGCCCGCGCCGATGGCCTCGGCCGCGATCATCGTGTCGCCGCCCCCTGAGGTGCGGACCAGGCTGCGGGCCGGGCTGCTGAACGTGACGGTCGCCGTCGCCGCGTAGTTGATCGCGAAGACGTCGAGGGTCAGCGGGTCGCTGTCGATGTTGAAGGTGTCCC
>JAEMQS010000058.1 GCA_016463765.1 Solirubrobacteraceae bacterium
GCGGCCAGGGCCGCCTCGAGCATCTCGCCGGACTCGCGGGTGTCGCGGATCACGAGCACCCGAGGGTGCTCAGCGGCGGCCTGCAGCGTCGCCGCGCGACCGAGCCTCACCGCCAGGTCGGCGGTGAGCAGGTCGCCGGCGACGCCACGGACGCCATCGGTGCCGAACAGCTTGCGGGCCATTCGAAGAAGTGTGACGCGAGCGCCGGTTAGCGCTTGCTGAACTGCGGCCGCTTGCGGGCCTTCTTCAGGCCGGCCTTCTTGCGCTCCTTGGCCCGTGCGTCACGAGTCAGGAAGCCGCGGCGCTTGAGCTCGCCACGCAGGTTCGGGTCGGCCTCGAGCAGCGCCCGGGAGATGCCGTGACGCAGTGCGCCGGCCTGGGCGGAGACGCCGCCACCGTGCATGCGCGCGATGACGTCCATCTTCTCCTCGTACCCGACGGCCTCGAGCGGCTGGCGGATGTTCCGCTGCAGCGTGGCGCGCGGGAAGAACTGATCCAGCGTCTTGCCGTTGATGATGTACGCGCCCGTGCCGGGCTTGAGGATCACGCGGGCGACAGCGGTCTTGCGCTTGCCGGTCGCGCGGTAGCGCGCGTCGGCGGCGAGCTCGATGGCCGCGGCGATGGGCTGCTGGTCGAGCAGGTCGTCGTCATCGTCATCGCTGCCGTCGTCGTCGCCGTCCTCACGGGACAGCGGGTCGGCGCCCTCCTCGACGATGTCGACCTCGAGGTCCATGCCCGGGATGGCGGGCTTCTCACGCGGCGTGGGCGCCTCTTCGGCGTCGTCCTCGTCGGTGGCCTCGGCCTCGGCGACCGGCTCTGCGGGCACCTCGTCCTCTGCGGGAGCCTCGGCCTCGGCCTCGGCGGGCGCCTCAGCCTCAGCGGCGGGCTGCTCAGCCTCGGGGGCGACGGCTTCGGGAGCCTCGACGGCCTCCTCTTCGGGAGTGCCCTCGGTCGGCGTCTCGTCGTCGATCACGACTTGATCTCCATCGGTTGCGGCTGCTGAGCGGTGTGGGGATGCTCCGGGCCGGCGTAGATCTTGAGCTTCGTGATCTGCTTGCGCGCCAGGCGGTTACGGGGCAGCATCCCCTTGACGGCCAGCCGGATGACTTCTTCCGGCCGGCGCTCCAGCATTTCCTCGAGCGTGCGGCTCTTCAGCCCGCCCGGGTAGCCGGAGTGACGGTGATACAGCTTCTCGGAGCGCTTGTTGCCCGTGACCGAGATCTTCTCGGCGTTGATGACCACGACGAAGTCGCCGGTGTCAACGTGGGGCGTGTACTCCGGCTTGCGCTTGCCACGCAGCGCATCGGCGATCTGGGTCGCCAGTCGGCCCAGCGTGAGGCCAGTGGCATCGACGAGCAGCCAGTTGCGCTCGCGGGTTTCGGAATTCGCGACGTAAGTCTTCATGAGCGAGAAAGCGCGCCCGCCGGGCCGGGTGGCCGCGGGGCGCGACGACCAAGCATAGGACATCCGCGACGGGCATGGAAAGACCCTTCTGTGAGGCCGGTTTCCGCCCTGGCGTTCGATAGTGTGCCCGCGACCCAGATGCCGAACCTGCGGCGCCGACTCCCGGCGGCGCAGGACGGGGGATCCGATGGGCGCTCCGGCGCCCGGGGGCGAATCCAGGCAGTGCCGCCTGGTAGCGCGAAACCACCGCGCGAGCCCGTCAGCTAACCCCGTAGGCCACCACCGGAGACCCACGTTCTGAAGCGCGTACTCGTCGCACTGCCCTGCGTCGCCGCCCTCGGCCTTCCCGCCGTGGCATCAGCTGCTGCCCCGCCGCCGACGGTGTCGGCCGGCGGTGCGTACGCCTCCGCCCCCGCGCGTATCGCGTCGGTCACCTGCCGTGGCGCGTGCGACGGGATCGAGCGCGTGAATCCCGGGACGCTCCTGCGGATCAGGGGCACCGCGATGGCCCAGGTCCAGACCGTCGTCTTCCTCGGTGCCGCCGGGCCCGCCGACGATGTCGAAGCACCGGCCGTCCGACCGAAGCGCACGCAGGTCGACGTCCGCGTCCCCGCGGGCGCGCGCACGGGCCCGGTGATGCTGAAGAACGCCGACGGCGCGCCGTCGGCCCCCAGCAAGGACGTGGTCGCGTTCGACACCAGCGCCACCGATCTCGCCAGCGCCCCCGGTGGCGCGGTCGCCGCGCGGGTCAACACGGACAAGGTCTTCTATGACGGCACCCGGACCGCGTCCCTCGATCTCCTGATCCGCGGCGGCGCCCCGGTGGACGTGGTGGTCGAACTGCTGCGCAGCAGCGACGGCGTCGTCATCGGCCGCTGGCCCATGGGGCAGGTCCCGCCGGGCGAGCTCAAGCGCGTCTCGTGGACCGGTGTGACCGCCGGCAAGGTACAGCCCGAGGGCCGCTACGAGTTCCGCGTGTACTCCGGACAGCCCGGCGCCTCGGCAGGTGCGGCCAAAGCCGCGCAGGCCGCCGACGCCGCCCCGGCCGTCACGGACTCCTTCCTCTTCCTCGACCACCAGTTCCCCATCCGCGGCGAGCACACCTACGGCGAGGGCGCCGGGCGATTCGGCGCCGGGCGTGACTACGGAGGCCATCAGGGCCAGGACGTCTTCGCGAAGTGCGGGACGCCGATGGTCGCCGCGCGCGGCGGCACGGTCCGCTGGAAGGCGTCGCACAGCCGGGCCGGTCACTACATCGTCATCGACGGCGCGGGTACCGGCACCGACTACGCGTACATGCACCTGCGCGAGGCGGCACTCGTCGACAAGGGCGAGCGGGTGCGCACGGGCCAGCTCATCGGCTACGTCGGGGACACCGGCCGCGCCAGCGGCTGCCACCTGCACTTCGAGCTGTGGTCGGGACCGGGCTGGTATCGCGGCGGCAAACCCATCGACCCGCTGCCGCTGCTGAAGGCCTGGGACGAGCAGAGCTGAAGCGAGACGCGCCGCATCGTCGCCGCCGCCGTTCGACGTAGACTGCCGCGTCCGTGTCCGCCGTCGCCAAGCTCCGCCCCGCCAAGGTCCGCAGCGCGCTGAAGCGCCGCTGGTTCGAACGGCGCCTGCCGACCCTCGCGCTGACGCCGATGCCCGGACTCGAAGATGTCGGCACGCCCTACGGCGGCTGGACGATCCCGTTCGGCCTGGTGACCCCGGACTGGACGTGCTGGACCGTCGGCGCCGGCGGCGACATCAGCTTCGACCTCGCGCTCCTCGACCGGGGGGCGACGGTGCGCTCGTTCGAGCCCGCGCCCGTCTATGTCGAGCACGCCCGCGAGCAGGCGGCCGGGCGCGACCGCTTTTCGGCCCACCAGGTCGCGATCGCCCCGACCGACGGGCCCATCCGCCTGCAGGTCACCCACCACGAGGGCAGCAACTCCGTCTCGAGCGCCCACCTCTACGACACCGAGGGCGACCACATCGAGGTCCCCGGCCGGACGCTCGCGTCGCTGCAGGCCGAGTTCGGCGATGCGCGAGTCGACCTGCTGAAGCTCGACATCGAGGGCGCCGAGTACGACGTCATGCCAACCGTCGACCTCCGCGCGCTCGGCGTGTCGGTGTTCTCCACGCAGCTCCATCACACGGGGTCGGTCGCCGACGCCCGCGCGCTGATCGCCGCGGTCGAGGCGCAGGGCTACGCCGCCGTGGCGTGCCGCCCGGTCGTCAAGCTCACGTTCGTGCGCAACGACCTGCTGCCCGCTGGGCTCTGATCAGCCGCGGCGCATGAGGCGGCCGACGGCCGCCATGAGCTCTTCGGTCTTCTCGTCGCGCGCGTCGCCCTCGGCGCCCATCACGCAGTGGCGCGTGTGCTCGTCGACGAGCCCCAGCGCGACCTTGTCCAGCGCGGCCTGCACCGCGCTGATCTGCGTGAGGATGTCGATGCAGTAGCGGTCGTCGTCGACCATGCCCTGAATCCCACGGACCTGACCCTCGACGCGCCTCAGGCGCTTGAGCAGCTGGTCCTTCGTGGCCGTATAGCCGTGCGTCGCGGCGGTCGTCTCGGGCATGGACCCAGCGTAGCAAATTACCCCCACGGGGTATAGCCCTACGAGGGCCGAACGTCGAAATGTGGCGATCTCCCCAATCGAACGTCGAAATCTGGTGGCCAGGGCCACCACATTTCGACGCTCGAAGCCCACCACGCGACATTCGTAGACTGAAACCGTGGCCCGAGCGACCAAGTGCCCGAACTGCGGCGAGCCCGTCAGCGCCTTCGCCGGCGGCTGCGCCATCTGCGGCGCCGACCTCGACGCCCACCGCCGCCGCCTGGCCGAACGCCCCGACCTCGCGGCGCCCGTGCGCCGCATCCCGGACGTCCGCCTGGGCGGCCTGGCGTCGCGCATCGACCCGGACATCGCGCTGCTCACGATCACCGTGCTGTTCCTGCTGTTCTTCCCGCTGATGGGGACGCTGCTCGCGGGACTCGGTGCCTACGACCGCAACAAGCGCGGCATGATCACCTGGCGCAATGCGTTCCTGGTGCTGCTCGGGCTGGGGCTCGTGTCGTTCTTCACCCCGTGGCAGTACGGCGTGCTCAGCCTGCTGTTCGGCTGAGCCGCGCCGTCACTCCCACTCGATCGTGCCGGGCGGCTTGCTCGTGATGTCGAGCACCACCCGGTTGACGTCGCGCAGCTCGTTGATCATCCGCGACGCGATCTGCTCGAGCAGGTCGTAGGGCAACCGTGCCCAGTCGGCCGTCATTGCGTCGTCGGACGTCACCGCGCGAAGCACGACGACGGAGCCATACGTGCGCTCGTCGCCCTGCACGCCGACCGTGCGGACATCGGGCAGCACGCAGAAGGACTGCCAGAGGTCGCGGTACAGCCCGGCCTTGCGGATCTCGTCCTGGAAGATGTAGTCGGCGTCGCGCAGCAGGTCGAGGCGCTCCTTCGTCGCCTCGCCGCCGACGATGCGGATCGCCAGACCCGGGCCCGGGAACGGCTGGCGCCAGACCAGGCGCTCGTCCAGCCCGAGCTCGGCGCCCACGGCACGCACCTCGTCCTTGAACAGCGCGCGCAGCGGCTCGACGAGCTCGAACTTCAGGTCGTCCGGCAGGCCGCCCACGTTGTGGTGGGACTTGATCGTCGCGGCACCCGTGCCGCCGCCCGACTCGATGACGTCCGAGTACAGCGTGCCCTGCACGAGGTAGTTGGCGTCGCCGATCTTCGCGGCCTCCTCCTCGAAGACACGGATGAACTCGGCGCCGATGGCCTTGCGCTTGGCCTCGGGCTCCGTGACGCCGTGGAGCTTGTTCAGGAACCGCTCCTCGGCGTCGACCGCCACGAGCGGGATCTGGAAGCGATCCCGGAAGGCGCTGATGACCTGCTCGCCCTCGTTCTTGCGCATGAGGCCGTGGTCGACGAACACACACGTCAGTTGCTCGCCGATCGCACGATGCACGAGCAGCGCCGCCACCGACGAGTCGACGCCGCCCGACAGGCCACACACGACCTTCCCGGTGCCGACCTGCGCCCGGATGCGGGCGATCTGGTCCTCGACGATCGACGCGGCGCTCCACGTGCCGTCGCACCCGCAGATGTCGAGCAGGAAGCGCTGGAGCACCTCGTGCCCGAAGGGCGTGTGAACGACCTCGGGGTGGTACTGGATGCCGTAGATGTCCCGCTCGACGTTCTCGAGCGCCGCGACGGGCGACGCCGTGGACGACGCGAGCGCCGTGAACCCGGGCGGCGCCTCGTAGACCGTGTCGCGGTGCGACATCCAGCACTTCTGCTCACGCGGGAGGTCGGCCAGGAGCCGGCCCGACTCGTGGACCGTCAGCTCGGAGCGCCCGAACTCACCGACGTCGGCACCCTCGACCCGGCCGCCCAGCGCCAGCGTGATGAGCTGCATGCCGTAACAGATGCCCAGCACCGGGATCCCGAGCTCGAGGAGCTCGGGGTCCAGCGCGGGCGCGCCCTGCGCGTACACCGACGCCGGCCCGCCGGAGAGAATCAGGCCCTTGGGCTTGCGCCGCCGGACCTCCTCGGCGCCGACGTGGTGCGGCAGGAGCTCGGAGTAGACCCCGAGCTCACGCACGCGTCGGGCGATCAGCTGCGAGTACTGACCGCCGTAGTCCAGGACCACGACCTCGTCGACCGAGCGCGGGGCCTCGACGTCGAGGACATCCTCACTGACGAGTTCCGTCGCGGCGGTCGCGGCGGTGACGATGCCCTCGGTGCTCAAGGCCTAGTTCTCCGAGAGCGCCGGCGTCTTGTCGGCCGGGCCGGCGACGCTGCCGTTCGCGGCCTTCGGCGCCGGGGCGGCCGCGCCGCGCGCGCCCATCCCGATGCCCTGCGACGTCTGGAGCAGCTTGCCCTCGGTCTGCAGCGACGGGGCGATCATCAGCTCCGCGCGGTTGAACTCCGCGATGTCCCGGTAGCCGGTGGTCGCCATCGAGGTCCGCAGCGCGCCCATGAGGTTGAACGTGCCGTCGTTCTCGTGCGCGGGGCCGGTGATGATCTCCTCCAGCGAGCCGTTCTGCACGGTCTGCACGCGCGCGCCGCGCGGGAGATCGGGATGGAACGTCGCCATGCCCCAGTGGAAGCCGTGGCCGGGCGCCTCGTAGCCGCGCGCGAGCGGCGAGCCGATCATGACGGCGTCGGCGCCGCACGCGATGGCCTTCGAGACGTCGCCACCGGTGCGCATGCCGCCGTCGGCGATGACCTTGACGTACTCACCGGTCTCGAGCATGTGCTGCGAGCGGGCCGCCGCGACGTCCGCGATGGCGGTCGCCTGCGGGACGCCGATGCCGAGCACGCCGCGCGTGGTGCACGCCGCGCCGGGGCCGACGCCCACGAGCACGCCCGCCGCGCCGGTGCGCATGAGGTGCAGGCCGGTGTGGTAGCTGGCACAGCCGCCGGCCACCACCGGGACGCCGACCTCACGGATGAACTCCTTGAGGTTCAGCGGTGGACGCGACGTGTCCTCGGAGACGTGCTCGGCCGAGACGACCGTGCCCTGGATGACGAGGATGTCGAGGCCCGCGTCGAGCGCCAGCTCGTAGTACTTGCGCACCTTCTGCGGCGTGAGCGACGCGGAGACGACGACGCCCTGCTCCTTGATCTCCGCGATGCGCTGCGAGATCAGCTCCGGGATGACCGGCGACTGGTAGATCGCCTGCATCTCGCGGGTCGCCTCATCCTTCGGCAGCTTGGCGATGCGCTGCAGCAGCTCGTCGGCGTTCTCGTAGCGCGTCCACACACCCTCGAGGTTCAGGACCGCCAGGCCACCGAGCTTGCCGATGATGCCGGCCGTCTGGGGCGAGACGACGCCGTCCATCGCCGACGCGAGAAGCGGGAGCTCAAAGCGATAGTCACCGAGCTTCCATGAGATGTCGACATCGTCAGGATCACGGGTGCGCCGCGAGGGCACGATGGCGATGTCGTCGAATCCGTAAGCGCGGCGTGCCTTCTTGCCGCGGCCGATCTCTACTTCCATTGGGCGATCCTAGGCGTCGGGACGGACGAAAAGACCCCGCGCAGGCGGGGTCCGGGAGAGGCGAAACGCGCAGTTTGCGAGGACTCGTGCACGTTCGACCCAGGGTATCAGCGCATGGTTATGTTTCCGGCCCGCCTGTGCCCTCGGCAACCTCACGCGCGAGGGCCAGCAGCTCGCCGGCCGGCCGCCCGGTCAGCCCGGCCACGTAGCAGCAGAGCGGCGCGGCGATGCGCTCGGAGCTGTGCGCCGCCACAGCCGCGAGGTCGAGCAGCTGCCCGACCTCCTCCTCGGTCGGCGCCGGCGCCCCGGCGGCGGCGGCGAAGGCGGCGACGAACTCCTCGGCGGTCATGGCCGACACGCTACGCGCCCGCCTTGACGTTCCCCGCGACCTCACCTAGGTTGCGACAGAAGTCACAAACGAAAGGCGGGGCATGCGCGTACGGGAAGCGATGAGCGAGTCGGTGCTGACGGTGGGACCGAGCCTGACCCTCCGCGCGGCCGCCGAGAAGATGGTCGAGCGCAAGGTCGGCTCGGCGGTGGTCGTGAGCCCGGAGATGCAGGGCCCGGGGATCGTCAGCGAACGCGACGTCCTCATCGCAGTCGCGCAGGGAGCCGACCCGGAGACCGCCCTGGTGTCCGACCACATGACCGACCGGCTGGTGTTCGCCGAGCCGGAGTGGTCGCTGGAGGAGGCGAGCATGACCATGGCCGAGCACGGCGTGCGCCACCTCATCGCGATGGAGCAGAGCGACATCGTGGGCATCGTCTCGATGCGCGACATCGTCAAATCGCTGCTCGGCACACCCGAGCGCAGCCTGCGCGACGAGCAGACGAGCGTCTAGGCACCCCGGGCGATCGCCGTCGACTGCGACGGCGACCGCCCGTGGGCTCGTGGTCAGGAGCCCCGAGCTACGCGGACTCGTGCGCGAGCGCAGGCGCGGCGACAGGCGCCGGGTTGCGGACGTAGACCGCCCACGTGATCGCCGCGAACAGGAAGTAGGCACCGAAGAAGACCCACAGCGCGGGGACCGACCAGTCCGCGTTGGCCTCGGCGACCGCAAGCTTCTGTGCGGGCGTCTCGGCCGCCTTGATCGCGGCCGACGCGCCCAGGCTCGCCTCCCGCAGGACGACCTGGATGAGGAACCCGCCGAACGCGCCGATCGCGCCCGCGATCCCGATGACCGCTGCGGCGCGCCGCTTGAAGTCCGTCCGGGTCGCGCTCTCCGGACGGCCCGTCTTCGCTGCCTCCTCGCGACCCAGGCGCGTGAAGATCGTCGGGATCATCCGATACGTCGAGCCGTTGCCGATGCCCGAGAGCAGGAACACCACCATGAACGAGCCGAAGAACAGCGCGAAGCTGCGGTTGTTCACGCCGGCGATGGCGCCCAGCGTCGCGAAGACCATGCCCAGGAACACGGCCAGCGTGACCTTCTCCCCGCCGAGCTTGTCGGACATCCAGCCGCCCAGTGGCCGCGCGATCGACCCGATGAGGGCGCCGACGAAGCCCAGGCCGGCCAGGTACGTGGCGATGAAGGGGTTCTGCGCCAGGAACTCGGGGAACGTGTTCTTGATGACGAGCGGCAGCGCGAACGAGAAGCCGATGAACGAGCCGAACGTCCCGATGTAGAGCACCGACATGATCCACGTGTGCTTCTCCCGCACCGCGACGGCATAGGACTTCGAGTCCGACTTGGCCTCGCGGATGCTGTCCATGTAGAGGTACGCGCCGAGCGCCGCCACCACGATGAACGGGATCCACACGAGGCCGGCGTACGCGAGGTTGACCTCGTGGATCGGGTTCTTCACGGCCGCGGCCGGAACGCCGATGATGATCACGAGCGGCACGATGAGCTGGGTCATCGCGACGCCGAGGTTGCCGCCGGCGGCGTTGATGCCGAGCGCGAAGCCCTTCTTGTCCTCGGGGTAGAAGAACGAGATGTTCGCCATCGAGGAGCTGAAGTTGCCGCCGCCGACACCTGCGGTCGCGGCGCAGGCCAGCAGGATCCAGAACTGCGCGCTGGATGACTGCTCGGCCAGCCAGCCGCTCGGCACCACCACGGCCACGAGCAGCGCGGGGATCAGCAGCAGGGACGCGCTGATCGTCGTCCACACCCTCCCGCCGAACTTGGGAACGGCGAACGTGTAGGGGATGCGCAGCGTCGCGCCGATGAGGTTGGGTACCGCCGTGAGCCAGAACATCTGGGAGATCGTCAGCTCGATCCCGACGTTGCCCAGGTTGATGACGATGATGGTCCACAGGACCCAGATGCAGAACCCCAGGTTCTCGGCGAAGACGCTGAACGCGAGGTTCTTGCGCGCGATGGCCTTGCCCTCGTGCTCCCAGAACTCCTCGTCGTCGGGCTTCCAGTCGTCGATCCACCGGCCTCGTGTCAACGCGCTCATCGCATTCCTCCGCAGTCAGTCATGGCTTGTGACCGGGAGCCTCTGCCATGCCCGTGTCCGCGCCGTGAGCGCGCGGTGTCGAGTTCGTGACCGTTGTGTTGCGAGTTGATTGCGAGACGCGGTGCCCGATCTACGCCGGCACGGCCTCCCGCTCGCGTGCCCGCGCGCGCAGCGTCACCCGCGCGCCGCGCTCCGGCGTCACCGTGATGTGCCGCCGCGCGGTCCGCTCCGGCGGCGCGCTCGACGACAGCGTCGTCTGCCGCAGCAGTTCGCGCAGCACGACCTTCATCTCCAGCTGCGCGAAGCTCGCTCCCAGGCACCGCCGCCGGCCGCCGCCGAACGGCAGCCAGGTGTACGTCCCCGGCCGCTGGTCCAGCCACCGCTCGGGCCGGAACGCGTAGGGCTCGGGGTAGATCGAGGGGTCGTGCTGGATCAGGTAGATGCCCGCGGTGAGCGCCACCCCCGGCTCGTACCGGCGCCCGCCGACCTCCACGGGCTTGACGGCGAGACGCGGCTGCGAGAAGGGGAGCACCGGGCGGCGGCGCAGCGCCTCGGTGATCGTCGCGTCGAGGTACTCGTCCTCGCCGGCGTCGATCGCCGCGGTCAGCCGGTCGTACACGCCGGGGTTGCGCACCAGGTCGGCGCAGGCGAAGGACAGCGAGGACGCCGTCGTCTCGTGCCCGGCCACGAGCAGCGTCATGAGCTCGTCGACGATCTCCTCGTCGCGCATCGGCGAGCCGTCGGAGTGCTCGGCGGCCAGGAACATCGACAGGACGTCGTCGGACTCGCCACCCGACGCGCGGCGCTCGGCCACCTCCCGGCCCAGCAGGGCGAGCGTCTCCGCACGCGTGCGCGAGAACCGGCCCCACGGTGAGCGCGGCCCGAGATCCCAGTGCAGCGGCGGCAGCATGACGGCCGGGTGGACGCCCTCGATGAGATAGCGCTCGAGCAGCGTGCGCATCTGGTCCAGCCGCGCGCCCTCGTCGAAGCCGAAGACCGCGCGCAGGATGACCTCGAGCGTCACGGCCTGCAGTCGCGGGTGCAGCGCGACCTCCTCGTCGCGCGGCCACGACGCGATCGCCCGCTCGGTGACCTCTTCCAGCAGGCCGGTGAGCGCGGCCATCTTCTCGCCGTGGAAGGCGGGCAGCATCAGCTTGCGCTGCTCCATGTGCGCGTCCTCGTCGAGCAGGAGCACCGAGTGCCGGCCCATGATCGGGCCGAGGACCTTCCCGCCCTCCCCCGGATGCAGCACGTCGGGTGCCACGGCGAAGAACTCCTTGACGTGCTCGGGGTCCGTCAGCACGACGAACGGCACGTTGCCCGCGAGGCGGATGGTGAACGGCCCGCCGTACCGGCGGCGGCACGACTCCAGGAACGGCACGGGCCGCGTGAGGAAGCGCAGGGTCTGGATCGCGGTGGGTTCGCGGGGGCCGGGCGGAAGGTCGGTGCGGGGCATGCGCGGGCTCCTGGGGATGAGCGAGGACGACGCCGTGTATGACGCCTGTCATACCGTACCGCAGCACGCTCAGCTGTCCAGCAGCCGGTCCAGCGCGTCGCTGCCACGGCCGTCCGCGATCGCCGCCTCGGCGAGCGCCATGCCCTCCCGCGCGCTGCCGGCGACCCCGCCTGCGAACAGCCGCACCGCCGCGCTCAGGACCACGGCGCGCGCGGCCACGCCGCCCTCCTCCCCGGCGAGCACGGCACGGGTCAGCTGGGCCGAGAGCTCGGCGTCGCCCTCGCCGCGCAGGACCATCCCCATCGTCTCGGGCAGGTCCAGCCGCTGGCTGCCGACGAACGCCGCCGGACGCCCCGGCCGCAGGATGTCGGAGCCCTCGATCCCACGCACGATCACCGCGCGCTCGGCCCCGAGCTGGTCCATCGCCGCGGCGAGCTTGTCGGTGTAGGTCGAGTGGGTGTGCCCGACGACGAACCGCTTGGCCCCGAAGTGGTCGACGAGTTTCTCCGCGCTGTGGACCGGCCCGCGCAGACCGACCTCGTCGCGGATCTCGCACAGCCGGTCGAAGCCCGGGAGCGCCTCGCCCGCATGCACGACCGCGGCGCCCGAGCGCTCGAGCATCCCCAGCGACGCCTCGACCGTCGGCCGCGCGGGTCCGCCGAGCGCGGCGAGGACGTCGAGCGGCGTCGTCCCGTACTTCGGGCCGAGCAGCCCCCCGCAGTGGGTCACCACGCGGCCCCCGGCCCCCGCCGCGAGCACCGCGGCGGCGAGGGTCAGCGACGGGGACTCCCCCACGCCGTCGTACGACCCCGCGCTGGAGACCAGCGGCGAGCCGTCGGGCGACGCCGTGATGGCCGGGCGCACGTCACGCAGCGCCTGGGTGAACCCCGCGAGCTCGGCGGCCTCCTCCCCCTTCATCCGCATGGCGATGAGGAACGCGCCCGCCTGCGACGGCGTGACCTCGCCGGCCAGCAGCGCACGCATCGCGTCGCGGGCCTCGTCGTAGGTCAGCGCGCGCGATCCCCGCGGCCCGGTGCCGACCGCCTTGATCGTCATCCGGAAGCCCGGATAGCGACTGCGCCCGGCAGGCGTCTTCGGGGTGGTCTCGGTCGGTGTCATGCGCCCTCCCAGCGGTAGCCGACGCTGCGCACCGTCTTGATGCGCCCCGCGTGCTCTTGACCCAGCTTCGCCCGCAGCCGGCGGACGTGGACGTCGACCGTCCGCGCGCCGCCGTAGTAGTCGTAGCCCCACACGCGGCTGAGCAGCGCCTCACGCGAGAAGACGCGCCCCGGGTGGGTGGCGAAGAACTTCAGGAGCTCGTACTCCATGAACGTGAAGTCGACGGGCTTGCCGCCGATGGTCACCTGGTACGTCGCGAGATTGACCTCGAGCGACCCGCAGCAGACGAGGTCGCCATGGTCGACGCCGTGCAGCGCGCGCCGCGCCCGGGCGATCCGCGCGTGGAGCTCCGCCGCGCTGAACGGGTGGACGAGCAGCTCGTGGCCGTCGGCGATCCCCTCGCCGAGGTCGAGGTGCTCGGGCTCGACGGCGACGAGCACGGGAACGTCGGCGAGCTCCTCGTCCTGGCTCAGGCGCTCGCAGACGTCGCCCACCGGGCCCACCACCACGACCAGCGCGGGAGACCTGCCTGGAGCATCGTCGGGCCGCAGCGTCCCGTTGGCCGTGAGGCGATGCGGGCTGAAGCCGAGTTCGGCGAGCAGCCGCGCGGTCGCGCCGGCCGGACCGTTCGCATCGCCGTAGATCCACGCATCGCTCATAGGAGGGGCAGATACGCCTTGCGTTCGAACTCGGTCACCGTGCGGCGGTAGGCCTCCCACTCCCGCCGCTTGTTCGCGACGAACCAGTCGCACAGCCGGTCGCCGAGGGCCTCGCGGGCGAGGTCGGACGCCTCGAAGAGGTCCGTCGCCTCACGGAGGTCCTGCGGCAGCGGCGCGTCGACCGAGGCCGCGTCGTCGTCCCCGGCCTCGGCCTGGAGCTGATAGCCGCGCTCGATGCCGCGCAGCCCGGCGGCCAGCACGAGGGCGAAGGTGAGGTACGGGTTGCAGCCGGGGTCCGGCGAGCGCAGCTCGAACCGGGCGGCGGCCGCCTTGCCGGGGCGACGCGTCGGGACGCGGACGAGCCCGCCGGCCCCCTGGCGCGTCCAGCTGACGTGCTGCGGCGCCTCGAACCCCGCCGCCAGGCGCTTGTAGGAGTTCACCCACTGGTTCGTCACGGCGGTGAACTCCGGCGCGTGGGCGAGCACGCCCGCGAGGAACTGCTGGCCGGTGGGCGACAGCGGGGTCCCCGGGTCGGGGTCGTGGAACGCGTTGCGGTCGCCCTGGAACAGGGACACGTGGACGTGCATCCCCGAGCCGGAGTGCTCCTCCAGCGGCTTGGGCATGAACGTCGCGTAGGCGCCGAGCTCGGACGCCACCTCCTTGACCGTGAGGCGGAACGTGCTGATCGCATCGGCCATCGACAGCGCGTCGGTGTGCTCCAGCGCGATCTCGTGTTGGGACGGCGCGACCTCGTGGTGGGAGGCCTTCACAGGGATCCCCATCGTCTCGAGGTAGTCGATCGTGCGCCGGCGGAAGTCGCTGCCGACGTCCAGCGGGGTCAGGTCGAAGTACGCGCCCGTGTCCAGCGGCACCGGCGGGCCGCTCTCGGGCAGTCCCGCGAAGAGGAAGAACTCGATCTCCGCGCCGACCTGCATCGTGTACCCGAGGTCCGCGGCCTGCCCGAGCACGCCGAGCAGCGCCGCCCGCGAGTCCCCGCTGAACGGCTCCCCGTCAGGCAGGCTGATGTCGCAGAGCATCCGCGCGACACCCGCGTCGGGGCGCCACGGCAGGATCTGGAACGTCGACGGGTCCGGGTGCGCGATGACGTCGTGCTCGCGCAGCCGCGCGCCGCCCTCCAGCGCGCTGCCGTCCAGGCCCACGCCCTCCTCCAGCGCCGCGTCCAGTTCGCTGACCGGGATGGCGAAGCTCTTCAGCAGACCCTGCACGTCGGTGAACCACAGGCGGATGAAGCGCACGCCGCGCTCCTCGACGGTGCGCAGGACGTAGTCGGTATTCGGCGTCATCGGCCGCTGGACCGTAGGTGCGCCAGGTTGCAGCGTCTTTCGCCCTGGTGTCGGAAGCCATCGTCCACTCGGTCGAAACGCCCGGATTCCCTGGCCGTCTTCGGCGTGCTGTTCACACAGCGTTCATCAAACCGACCTGCTCGGGTAACCGCCGGCGCGCACCATGGCCGCCACATGAGCGCCGCGACCGAGCCGCAGACCGTGCGGACCCAGTGCCCGTATTGCGGGGTCGGGTGCGGGCTGATCGCAGAGGTGGAGGATGGACGCCTGGCGGGGGTGCGAGGCGACCCGATACACCCGGTCAACCGCGGCCGGACGTGTCGCAAGCCGTTGGAGCTCATGCATGCCGTGCATGCGCCGGATCGGGCAGTGGCGCCGATGTGGCGGGACGTGCGCGACGGTCGCCTGGAGCCGGGCACGTGGGACGACGTGCTCGGCCGGGTGACCGGCAGGCTGCGGTCGATCATCGACGGGCACGGCCCGGACGCCGTGGCGTTCTACATCTCCGGGCAGCTGCTCACCGAGGACTACTACGCGGTGAACAAGCTCGCCAAGGGCTTCCTGGGCACGAACAACGTCGATTCGAACTCGCGGCTGTGCATGTCCAGCGCGGTCGCCGGCTACACCGGTGCGTTCGGCAGCGACGGCCCGCCGCCCTCCTACGCCGACCTGGCGCTGGCCGACTGCTTCCTGCTCCTCGGGACGAACACCGCGGCGTGCCACCCGATCGTGTGGTCGCGCATCCGCGACCGCCAGGCCGAGGGCGCGTTCGTCATCTGCGCCGACCCGCGCGCGACGCCCACCGCCACGGGCGCCGATCTCCATCTGCCGGTCCGCCCCGGCACCGACCTCCCGCTGCTCAGCGCGATGCTGCACGTCATCGACCGCGACGGCCTGGTCGACGACGCCTTCGTCGCCCGCCGCACGTCGGGGTGGGAGCAGGCACGCGCCGTCGCGCGTGACTGGCCGCCGTCGCGGGCGGCGGAGGTCTGCGGCGTGCCGGCCGAGGACATCGAGCTCGCGGCGAGGAAGTTCGCGACCGCCGGCGGCTCGATGGCGCTGTGGTCGATGGGCGCGAACCAGTCCACGGTGGGCACGCTGAAAAACCGGGCGCTCATCAACCTCTGCCTGGCGACGGGCCAGGTCGGCCGCCCCGGCGCGGGTCCCCTGTCGCTGACCGGCCAGCCGAACGCGATGGGCGGGCGCGAGACCGGCGGGCTGGCGCAGCTGCTGCCCGGCTACCGCAAGGTCGAGGTCGACGAGGACCGCGCGGCGATGGAGGCCCACTGGGGTCTCCCCGCCGGTTCCATCTCGCCGGTCCCCGGCCTGCCCGCCGTGGACCTCTTCGACGCGCTCGCCGACGGCCGGGTGAAGGCCGTGTGGATCGTTGCGACCAACCCGCTCGTGTCGATGCCCGACAACGCGCGGGTGCGCGCCGCGCTGGAGGCCGCCGAGCTGGTGGTCGTCCAGGACGCGTACCACCCGACCGAGACCTCGTCACTCGCCCACGCCGTCCTGCCCGCCGCGGCGTGGCCGGAGAAGGACGGGGCGATGACGAACTCCGAGCGCCGGATCGCCCTCGTGCGCCGCGCACTGGACCCGCCGGGCGCGGCGCGCGCGGACTGGGAGATCTTCGCGGGCGCCGCGCGGCACCTCGGCTACGGCGACGACTTCGCGTGGAGCTCGGCGGCGGAGGTCTTCGACGAGTTCGCGGCCTGCACCGCCGACCGGGTGTGCGACTACTCGGGCGTCACGCACGAGCGGCTGAAGATGGAGGGCTCGGTGCAGTGGCCGGCACCGGCGTCGGCCGACGCGCGCGCGGCCGACCGCCTGTACCCCGACCACGTCTTCCCCACCCCCGACGGGCGCGCACGGTTTGCGCCCACGCCGCACGAGGCGCCCGCGGACGCGCTGGACGAGGACCACCCGCTGCTCCTGACGACGGGCCGGATCGCCGACCAGTGGCACACGATGACGCGCACCGGCAAGTCGCCGATGCTGCGCGCGGCGGCCGGCGATCCCTTCGTCGAGCTGCACCCCGACGACGCCGCGCGCTTCGGCGTCGCTGACGGTGACGACGTGCGCGTGGTGTCCCGCCGGGGCGCGGTCGTCCTGCGTGCCCGCGTGACGGACGCCATCGCACCGGGGGTCGGCTTCGCGCCGTTTCACTGGGGCGCGCTGCACGTCGCGGCGGGCGCGGGGACGCTGAACGCGACGACGCTCGGCGCGGTCGACCCGACGTCGAAGCAGCCCGAGCTGAAGGCGGTGGCCGTGCGGGTCGAGCGCGTGTCGAGTTCACGGCGCATGGCGCCGTCTTCGCGACAGCGGTGCCGGCTCGTCGTCGTCGGCACCGGCATGGCGGGGCTCGCGGTCGTCGAGGAGGCCCTGCGCCGCCGCCCTGCCGAGACGTGGCAGGTGACGATGCTCGGCGAGGAGCCCCACCCGCCGTACAACCGCGTCCTGCTCTCCAAGCTCCTCGCGCGCGATGCGGGATCGGGAGAGCTCGAGCTGCGCCCGCCGACGTGGTTCTCCGACCAGGGCGTGGATCTGCGAGGAGGCCTGCCCGCGCGCGAGATCAACACCGACGACCGCACGGTCACCGACGCGTCCGGCACGCCGCACGCCTACGACGCGCTCGTGCTCGCCACCGGCTCGCGCGCGTTCGTCCCGCCCATCCCGGGCGTCGACCTCCCCCACGTCGGGGTCTTCCGGACCTGGCGAGACGCGGACGCCTTGGCCGCGGCCACGCCGGGAGCACAGGCGATCGTCCTCGGCGGCGGCCTCCTCGGACTGGAGGCCGCCGCCGGCCTGCGGTCGCGCGGCGTGCGGGTGACGGTCGTGGAGCTCGCGCCGCGGCTCATGGGCCGCCAGCTCGACGACGACGGCGCCGCTGTGCTGCGCCGCGAGCTCGAGTCCCAGGGCCTGCAGATCGAACTCGGCGTCGGCGTCACGCGCATCGCGCGCGACCACGTCGAGCTCAGCGACGGGCGCACCCTGCCCGCGAGCCTCGTCGTCGTCGCCGTCGGCGTGCGGCCCGAGACGAGCCTCGCGCAGGCCGCGGGGATCGAGGTCGACCGCGGCATCGTCGTCGACGACGAGCTGCACACCAGCGCCGACGGCGTCTGGGCCGCAGGCGAGTGCGTGCAGCACCGCGGCACGGTCTACGGGCTGTGGGCGCCGCTCGCCCAGCAGGCGCGGGTCGCCGGCGCCCGGGTGGCCGGTGACCCGGCCGCGTTCCACGGCGCGATCACCGCGACGACGCTGAAGGTCAGCGGCGTCGGCGTCTACGCCGGCGGCGTCGCGGACACCGACCTCGACGCCGGCCACGACGAGGTCGTGCACCGCGACACCCGCACCGGCATCTACCGCAAGCTCGTCCTCGACGGCGACCGGCTGGCGGGCGCGGTCCTGCTCGGCGACACGGGCGACGCGACGACCCTCACGGACCTCCTGCGCACGGGCGACCCGGTGCCCGAGCACCTGCTCAACCCGGCCGGCGGGCACGTGGAGAAGCCCCCGCCGTGCGCGACCGACACGGTGTGCTCCTGCAACGCGGTCACCCGCGGGGACATCGACACCGCCATCACCGCCAGGGGACTGCGCACGGTCGCCCAGGTCGGCGCCGCCACGCGCGCGGCCACCGGCTGCGGCGGCTGCGCGCCCGAGGTGGAGCGGATCCTGGCCGAGCGTTCATCGGACCGAAACACAACTGCCGCGGAGACGAAACCGGCGCCAGCCACGATGGCCTCATGAGCGAGCGAGATCGGATCGTCATCGTCGGAGGCGGGATCGCCGGGCAGGCCGTGGCCGAGGCCCTGCGCGAGCGCGACCCCGACGTCGCCATCACCCTGATCTGCGGTGAGGACGCGCTGCCCTACGACCGCATCCGCCTCTCGGAGATCCTCGTCGACGGCAGCGACGCCGCCACCCTTGCCCTGCGTCCCGAGGAGTGGTTCGCCGACCACGACGTCGAGGTGCTGCTCGGCCGGTGGGTCGAGGGCGGCGACCTCGACGCGGGCACGCTGACGCTCGACGGCGCCGAGGAGCTGACGTTCGACAAGCTCGTCCTGGCGACCGGCTCGCAGCCGCTGCTGCCGCCCATCCCGGGCATCGGCCTGCCCGGCGTCCATCCCTTCCGCGACCCCGCCGACTGCGAGGCCATCCGCCAGTCGGCGACCACCGCGACGCACGCCGCGGTCATCGGCGGGGGCCTGCTCGGCCTGGAAGCCGCCCGCGGCATCGCCGCGCAGGGCTGTGACGTCACGGTCATCCACCTCGTCGACCGGCTCATGGAGCGCCAGCTCGACCCGGTCAGCGCCGCGATGCTCGAACCCTCGCTCGCCGACCTGAACATCAAGGTCCGCCTGGAGAGCGCCACCCAGGCGATCACCGGCGGGGACCGGGCCCGCGGACTGGCGTTCAAGGACGGGTCGTCGATGGAGGCCGACCTCGTGGTCGTCTCGATCGGCATCCGCCCGGAGAAGACGCTGGCCAACACGCTGGGCCTCGCGACGAACCGCGGCATCGTCGTCGCCGACTCGATGCGCACGAGCCACGAGCGCGTCTGGTCGGTCGGCGAGTGCGCCGAACACGCGGGCATGGTCTACGGGCTCGTCGCGCCGATCCTCGAGCAGGCGCGTGTGGCCGCGGACACCCTGCTCGACCGCAGCGCCGCCTACACCGGGTCGATCCTCAGCGCGAAGCTGAAGGTCGCCGGGATCGACCTCGTCACCGTCGGCGAGGCGGACGGCGACACCTCCGCGGTCGTCAGCGACGCCGCGTCGAGGACCTACCGCAAGCTGAGCGTCCGTGATGGGCGAGCGGTCGGCGCCATCCTCCTCGGGGACGTGCGCGGCGCCGAAGCGCTGATGGCGGCGGTGCGCGCGGCCGAGGAGGTCACCGACCCCCTCGACGCGCTCGCCGCCGCCTCTGCCGCCGGCCCGGCCGACCTCCCGGACGAGGCGCAGATCTGCAACTGCAACGGCGTCTGCAAGGGGGACCTCGTCGCCGCGGTCGAGGTCGACGGCTGCACCACGCCGCGCGAGGTGATGTCCCGCACCCGCGCCGGCACCGGCTGCGGGTCGTGCAAGCCCGCGGTCATCGACATCGTCGCCATGGCGACCGGCGGCCTGAACGACGAGCCCGCCTACCTCTGCGCCTGCCGCAAGCAGACCCGCGAGGAACTGGCTGACCAGATCCGCACGCAGGGCCTGCAGTCCGTCAGCGAGGTGTCGCAGTGCTGCGGCACCGGGCGCGACTGCGGCGCGTGCAAGCCGGCACTCGCCTACCTCGTCAGCGAGGTCAACGACAACCGCCACCGCGAGGAGCGCCACGCGCGGTACATCAACGACCGCGTCCACGCGAACATCCAGAAGGACGGCACGTTCAGCGTGGTCCCGAAGATGCGCGGCGGGGTGACGACCCCGAGTGAGCTGCGCCGCATCGCCGACGTCGCCGAGAAGTACGAGATCCCCCTCGTGAAGGTGACCGGCGGCCAGCGCATCGACCTGCTGGGCGTCTCCAAGGAGGACCTGCCGAAGGTCTGGCGCGACCTCGACATGCCGTCGGGCTTCGCCTACGCCAAGGCCGTGCGCACGGTGAAGACCTGCGTCGGCGAGCAGCACTGCCGCTTCGGCCTGGGCGACTCGATGGGCTTCGGCGTCGAGATCGAGAAGGCCTGGGAAGGCCTGCACACCCCGGCGAAGGTCAAGGCCGGCGTGTCGGGCTGCCCGCGCAACTGCGCGGAGGCGACGATCAAGGACATCGGCATCGTCGCCGTCGAGGGCGGCTGGCAGGTGCGGATCGGCGGCGCCGCGGGCGCGAGCGTGCGCGAGGCCGACATCCTCGACACCGTCGAGACCAAGGCCGAGGCCATGCGCCTCTCCACCACCTTCCTGCAGTACTACCGCGAGAACGCGGACTACAAGGAGCGGACGTACGACTTCGTGCCGCGCATCGGCCTCGACGAGATCAAGCGGATCGTGACCGACGCGCAGATCGGCGCCGCGCTGCGCGAGCGCTTCCGCCTGGCGAAGGCCGCGACCACCGACCCGTGGCTCGAGCGCGACGACCCGTACCACCCGCGCCAGTTCACCGACCTGGACCAGCAATCAGAAGACGACGGCCCGCCCACCCCGGTCGTCGTCGGCCCGCCCGAGGAGGCCCGCCGATGACCTTCGCCTGCCGTGAAGACGACGTCCCGCCCGGCGAGGGCCGGAACATCACGATCGAGGGGCGGCGCATCGCGCTCTTCCGCACGGACACCGGCTGGTACGCCGTCGACGCCGTCTGCCCCCACAAGGGCGGCCCGCTCGCCGACGGCATCGTCTGCGACCACGCGGTGACGTGCCCGTTGCACGACCGCTCGTTCGACCTGCGGACCGGTGAGGGCCCGGGGGAGGACCGCATCGGGACCTACGCCGTCGAGGTCCGCGCCGGGGAGGTGTACGTGGCCGTCGGGGTGCCCGCGGCGTCCCCCGTCGCCGCGTAGCGCCCTCGTCACCGCCCACAATGAACGTTGTCGTTCAGTCAACTTGACTGAACGACAACGTTCACATACGTTCCCGGCATGTCCACCCGCAGGCTCCTCGCCGCGTGCGCATGCGCCGCCGGCCTCATCGCCACCTCCACACCCGCCGCCAACGCCGAGCCGATGCGCGACGTCATGCTCGTCGGCAACGCCGGCGCCGGCACCGTCAGCTTCATCGACGCGACCACGTTCGCGAACCTCGGGTCCTTCCACGTGACGCGTGACCGCGGTGAGCGGTTCCGCAAGATGAACCCGATCGAGCTTGCCGGATTCTTCGTCACCCGCGGGATCCTGGGCAACGACCGCTTCGTCGACGACCTCGCCGCGTCCCCCGACGGCACGAAGCTCTACGTCTCGCGGTCCGCGCTGGCCGACACCGTCGCCTTCGACCTGACCACGGGCAAGATGCTGTGGCGCACGAAGATGCCGGGCTTCCGCTCCGACCACATGGCGATCACGCCCGACGGGTCGAAGCTCGCGGTCTCCGCGACGACCGCGGGCCGCGTCGTGCTCCTCGACACCGGCACGGGCCAGAAGCTCACGAGCTTCGGCGGCGGCACGTACGTCCACGGCAACGACATCACGCCCGACGGCCG
>JAEMQS010000147.1 GCA_016463765.1 Solirubrobacteraceae bacterium
CGATGCTGAACTACATCTCCGAGCGCAAGAAGGAGTTCCCCGGCGTCCGCGTCGAGGAGGTCTACCTGCGCACGTACCCGCAGAAGGAGACCGCCGCGCAGCTCGTCGGCACCGTGGGTGAGATCAGCCCCGAGCAGCTTCGGCGCAAGCGCTACCGCGATCTCAAGCAGGGGACGATCATCGGCCAGGACGGCCTGGAGTACCAGTACGACAACTACCTGCGCGGCAAGGACGGGCTGCGGCGCATCCAGGTCGACGCGCTCGGCCGGCCGCGGGAGTCGCTGCGCGAGGTCGACCCGACCGCGGGCCGCGAGGTCAAGCTCTCGCTCGACCTCAAGCTGCAGGAGACCGCGCAGAAGGCGCTGGGGGAGGTCGGCGGCGGCAAGCCCGGCGCGGCCGTCGCGCTCGACCCGCGCAACGGCGAGGTGCTCGCGATGGCCTCCTACCCGAGCTTCGACCCGGCGGTCTTCACGAAGCCGCTCACGCAGGCCCAGTACGACCGGCTCGTCAGTGACGAGACGGGCGCCCCGATCTTCAACCGCGTCATCGGCTCGGCCTACCCGACCGCCTCGACGTTCAAGATCATCACCGCGATGGCGGCGCTGGAGACGGGAACGCGCGGCCCGGACGAGGTCATCAACGACGGCGGCGTCTTCAAGCTCGGCGAGCAGGAGTTCAAGAACGCCGGCGACGCCGTTCACGGGAGCATCAGCCTCCGGCAGGCGATGGAGGTCTCCAGCGACGTCTACTTCTACCAACTGGGTGCGCAGCTGAACGACCTGCGCGGCCAGGTGCTCCAGTCCTGGGCGCGCAAGCTCGGGATCGGGCGGGAGACGGGGATCGATCTGCCCGGCGAGTTCAAGGGCCTCGTGCCCGACAAGCAGTGGCGACGCGAGCTCGGCGAGGCCGAGGCGGCCTGCCGCAAGAAGGAGAAGAAGCCGAGCTGCGGCATCTCCGACATGCGCCCGTGGTCGGCCGGCGACAACGTCAACCTGTCCGTCGGCCAGGGCGACCTGCAGGCGACGCCGATCCAGCTCGCGACGGCGTATGCGACGCTCGCCAACGGCGGCCGGCGCCTGAAGCCGCATCTGGGCCTGGAGGTCCTCGACAGCCAGGGCCGCGCGATCCAGCGGATCGAGTCCGAGGGCGCGACCCGGGTGAAGTTCGACGAGGCCAACCGCCAGGCGATCATGGACGGCCTGAAGCTCGCGGCGTCCGGCCCGTCGGGCACCTCGACCGACGTCTTCAAGGGCTGGCCGCACGACCGTCTGCCCATCTACGGCAAGACCGGCACCGCCGAGCGCCAGCCGAAGGCCGACCAGTCCTGGTACGCCGCCTACGTGCCCCACGAGTCGAAGCCGATCGTGGTCGTCACCACCGTCGAGGAGGGCGGGTTCGGTGCGGACACCGCGGCTCCGATCGCCCGGCAGATGCTCTCGCAGTGGTTCCTCGGTGAGGCCGGCGAGGTCGTCCGCGGGGAGTCGAAGACGAACTGATGAACGAGCCGTCGCTCCGCACCCCGCGTTCGCTCGCGCTCCCGTTCGACCCGTTGCTGCTGCTCGCGACGCTCGGCATCATGGCCTGCTCGCTCCTAGCGATCGGCGCCTCGACCCAGGACGACATCCCGGGCCAGCCGGACTACTACTTCAACCGTCAGCTCCTGTTCTTCGCGGTCGGCTTCGTCCTCATGGCCGCGATCAGCCGGATCGACTACACCCGCGCCCGGGAGCTGAAGTACGGGCTCTACGGGGCGTCGATCGTCCTGATCTTCGCGACGTGGGCGTTCGGCGGCGTGACCCGCGGGTCGCGCCGTGCGATCCAGACGCCGTTCTTCGAGATCCAGACGTCCGAGCTCGTCAAGGTGCTGCTCATCCTCGTGCTGAGCGCGGTGGTCATCGACCGGGCGCGGGATCTGGGCAGTCGCCAGACCACCGCCAGGATCATGCTGCTCGCGCTCATCCCGACGGCGCTCGTGATGCTCCAGCCCGACCTCGGGTCGGCGCTCGTGTACGTCGTCAGCGCCGTGGCGATCCTGTTCGTCGCCGGCGTGCCGTGGTACCGCCTCGCCGTCCTGGGGGCGATCGGGGTGAGCGCCATCGCCTTCGTGCTGGCCATCGGGCCCGCCGTGGGCGTCAACGTGCTGCAGGACTACCAGGTGGAACGGCTCACGGCTTTCCTGCATCCGACCGACAACCCAGGAGACGAGGGCTATCAGCAGAACCAGTCCCGTATCGCCGTGGGCGCCGGTCAACGCACCGGGCGCGGCGACCTCTCATCCCAGACCCGCCTGAACTTCCTGCCCGAACACCACACAGACTTCGTCTTCGCCGTCGTGGGCGAGCGCTGGGGCTTCGTTGGAGCCGCGCTCGTCCTGACCCTCTACGCGCTGCTGCTCTGGAGAGGGCTGCGCATTCTCACCATCTCGAAGAACCTCTACGGGGCCCTCATCGCCGGCGGCATCGTCGCGATGATCCTGTTCCAGCTCTTCGTCAACGTCGGCATGAACATCGGAATCATGCCCATCACCGGCATCCCCCTGCCGCTCCTGTCGTACGGGGGATCGTCCGTCCTGACCACCCTCATCGCCCTCGGCCTCCTGCAGTCGATTTACGCGCAGGGCCGAGCGGCGGCCGCGACCAAGGGTCGCGTGCTCTCTATGTGACTGCTCAAGGAATGAACTCTTGAAGAAGCAAGTGCTCGTCAGCGTCGACCGCGGGGAGACCCGCGTCGCCCTGATGGAAGAAACGGACATCAAGCCGAAGTCCAAGAAGAAGAACGACCCGGCTGCCGGCTACCGCACCGCCGAGATCTATCTCGAGCGCCGCGGGAACCGGTCGATCGTCGGCAACGTCTACAAGGGCAAGGTCGACAACGTCCTGCCCGGCCTCGAGGCCGCGTTCGTCGACATCGGCCTGGAGAAGAACGGCTTCCTGCACGTCGACGAGATCGTGCTGCCGGGCGTCGAGACGCCGCGGCGCGGGCGGGGCAAGGAGGGCGGCAAGAAGATCACCGACCTCCTCAAGCCCGGCCAGGAGATCGTCGTGCAGGTCGTCAAGGACCCGCTGAAGACCAAGGGCGCGCGCCTGTCGATGGAGCTCACCATCGCGGGCCGCTACATGGTCTACGCCCCGACGGGCGAGGGCGTCGGCGTCTCCAAGCGCCTGGAGGACAAGGAGCGCGAGCGCCTGCGCAAGGAGGTCAAGGGCCTCGATCTCGACGGCGGCGGCGCCATCGTGCGCACCGCCGCACACGGCGCCAAGCGCGTCGACTTCGAGCGCGAGCTGCAGTACCTCTTCAAGCTGCACCAGGTGCTCGACAAGCGCGTGGAGGAGGCGGTCGCCCCGGCGCTCGTCTTCCAGGAGGCCGACCTGTCGGTCCGCGTGGTGCGCGACATCTTCAGCGCCGACTTCGAGCGCGCGCTCGTCGACGACGAGCAGCAGCACCACCGCCTCGTCTCGTTCTTCAGCCGCACCGCCCCCGAGCTCGTCGAGCGCGTGGAGCTCTACGAGGACAAGGTCCCGCTGCTCGAGGCCTACGGCGTCGAGGACGTCATCAGCGGCCTCATGAAGCACCGGGTCGACCTGCCCTCCGGCGGCTACCTGATGATCGACTACGCCGAGGCGCTGACGGTCATCGACGTGAACTCCGGCTCGTTCGTCGGGCGCGGCAAGCAGGCCCGCCTGGAGGACACGATCACGAAGACGAACCTGGAGGCGGCCGAGGAGGTCGTCAACCAGCTGCGGCTGCGCGACATCGGCGGCATCATCGTCATCGACTTCATCGACATGGCCCGCGCGCGCAACCGCGACGCGGTCCTGAAGACGCTGCGCAAGTCGCTCGACGAGGACCGCACGAAGACCTTCACCGCGGAGATCTCGAAGCTCGGTCTCGTGGAGATGACGCGCCAGAACGTCACCGAGGGCGTGCGGGAGATCATCTCCCGGGCCTGCCCGACGTGCGAGGGCGAGGGCGTGATCCGGTCGGAGGAGACCATCGCGATCGACGTCGAGCGCCAGCTGCGCCGCCTCGCGAAGAAGAAGCCGAAGAAGACCGAGGCGTTCCTCGTACAGGTCAACCCGCGGGTCAGTGCCCAGTTCACGGGCAACGGGTCGCGCGTCCTGCACGCGCTCGAGGCCGAGACGGGCAAGATGTTCCTGTTCGAGGGCTCCGAGGGCCTGCCGCTCGACCACATGGCGATCACGCTCGAGGGCACCCGCGAGGAGGTCGAGGAGCGCGCCGTGCCGTTCCGCGAGGGCGACGAGGTGCTCGTCCACATCGTCGAGCCGCACATGTACGACGTCGACGACGCCGTCGCGAAGGTGGACGGCTACATCATCAGCGTCCGCCGGGCCGGCCCGCTGGTCGGGCAGAAGCGGATGGTCTGCATCGAGAGCGCCGGGCGCACGAGCGCCACGGCCGTGCTGCTGGACGCCGACGGCGCGGCCCCGGAGCGCGCCGAGGGCGACGACGCGTCGGACGGCGATGCGGATGCCCTACAATCCAAGCCCCGGCGCCGCGGCCGCAGAGGCGGCAGGCGCCGTTCTCGTGCCTCGGCCGAGTCTTCCGAATCCGGTGAGACCGCCGAGACCGCAACCACTGAGACCACCTGAACTTCATGGCTTACGCGATCGTCAAGACCGGCGGCAAGCAGTACCGCGTCGAGCAGGGCCAGACCCTGCTCGTCGAGAAGCTGACCGCTGAAGAGGGCGCGACTGTCGCCCTGGAGACCCTGCTCATCGCAGGGGACAAGGCGCCGGTGTTCGACGCCAAGGCCCTGGAGAAGGCCACCGTCACCGCCAAGGTGCTCGGACATGAGCGCGGGGAGAAGATCCGCGTGTTCAAGTTCAAGCCCAAGCGCGGCTACAAGCGGACCATGGGCCACCGCCAGGAGCTCACCAAGCTCGAGATCACGGAGATCAAGCATGGCGCATAAGAAGGGCCTCGGCTCCTCCAAGAACGGTCGCGACTCGAACGCCCAGCGCCTCGGCGTGAAGGTGTTCGCCGGCGAGTACGTCACCGGCGGCGAGATCATCGTGCGTCAGCGCGGCACGGTCTTCAAGCCCGGCGAGGGCGTCGGCATCGGCAAGGACGACACGCTCTTCGCCAAGGCGGAGGGCAAGGTCGTCTTCGCGACCGGCCGCCGTGGCCGCGTCGTCTCCGTCGCCGCCGCCGAGTAGCGCGGCAGCACCATGGATGCTCGCACCGCCGCCCGCGCGCTTGCTGCCGGGCGGATGGCGCTCGGCATCGGCCTGCTGGTCGCGCCGACCCGGTTCACCAGCGCGTGGATCGGGGCGGACGCCGCGGCCGATCCCTCCGCGCGGGTCCTGACCCGCGCGCTCGGCGTCCGCGACGCCATCCTCGGCGCGATCGCGCTGCACACCGTCGACCATCCCGAGGTCGGGCCCCGCTGGCTGCGCACGTG
>JAEMQS010000148.1 GCA_016463765.1 Solirubrobacteraceae bacterium
GATGAAGCACAACGCGATCGTCGGCAACATCGGCCACTTCGACAACGAGATCGACGTCGCCGGCCTCGAGAACGTCGCCGAGCGGATCAACATCAAGCCGCAGGTCGACGAGTGGAAGTTCCCGGACGGCCACTCGATCATCCTGCTGTCCGAGGGTCGCCTGCTGAACCTCGGCAACGCGACGGGCCACCCGTCGTTCGTGATGAGCAACTCGTTCGCGAACCAGACGATCGCCCAGATCGAGCTGTGGACGAAGAACGACGAGTACGAGAAGCAGGTCTACGTCCTGCCGAAGCACCTCGACGAGAAGGTCGCCCGCCTGCACCTCGGTGCGCTCGGCGCGAAGCTCACCGAGCTGCGTCCCGACCAGGCCGCCTACATCGGCGTGTCGGTCGAGGGCCCGTACAAGCCGGATCACTACCGGTACTAGGAACGCCCGCCGCGTCCCGCCCTCGTCACTCGACGGGGGCGGGCACGCGCCGCTGCACCCGGTAGTGCTCGGCGTCGAAGCGGCGCAGCATCTGGTGCATACGCGGCAGGCTCCACGGCCAGATCGTGCTCGTGCGTCCCGTGGCGTCCAGGTAGTAGCTGCCACACCCGCCTGTCGCCCACACCGCGCCGGCCAGGCGCCGGTCGACCCGCTCGAGGTACGCCTTCTGCACGGCCGGGTCCACCTCCATGCGCCCGAGCGCGTGGAACCGCATGTGCTTCATCGCCTCGACGGCGTAGTGCACCTGCTGCTCGATGACGAAGATGATCGACGAGTGCCCGAGCGCGCTGTTCGGGCCGACGAGCAGGAACAGGTTGGGGAAGCCCGCGACGGTCGTGCCGAGGTACGCCTGGGGGCTGCCGCCCCACGTCTCGGCCATCGTGCGGCCGTCGGGCCCCCGGACCGCGGTCGCCACCGGCGGGTCCGTGACGTGGAACCCGGTCGCGAGGATGATCGTGTCGACCTCGCGCTCGGTCCCGTCGGAGGCGACCACGGTGCTGCCGCGAACCTCGGACACCCCTGAGGAGATGACGTCGACGTTCTCGCGCTGCAGCGTGGGGTACCACGTGTTGGCGAAGAGGATGCGCTTGCAGCCCGGCTCGTAGTCGGGCGTCAGCCGCTCGCGCAGTGCCGGGTCCTCGACCTGGGAGCGCAGATGGCGGGTGGCCGCCGCGCGCAGCGGCGCGATGAAGCGCGGGTGGCGCTGGGCGAAGCCGAGCAGTTCCGCGCCGCTGAAGATCGCGAGCCGGTGCGCGCGCCGCAGGCCCGGGACGTGGCGGTGCGCCCAGCGCGCCCAGCGCGGGATGGCGAAGTCGATGCGCGGCAGCAGCCAGGGCGGCGTGCGCTGGAACAGGTCGAGGTGGCCGACCTTCGGTGCGATCTCGGGCACGAACTGGATCGCGGAGGCACCCGACCCGATGACCGCGACACGCTCGCCGGTCAGGTCGTGGTCGTGGTTCCACTCGGCGGAGTGAAAGACGGTGCCGGGGAAGTCCGCGAGCCCGGGGATGTCGGGGATGAGCGGCTGGTGCAGCGGGCCGGCAGCGGAGATGACGACCCGGGCGAGCAGCGGGCCGTCCGAGGTCTCCAGGCGCCAGCCCTGGACGGTGTCGTCCCAGGCGGCGCCGGTGGCGGCGACGCCGAAGCGGATGTCGCCGCGCAGGTCGTAGGCCTCGACGGTGTCACGCACGTACTGCTCGATCTCGGCCTGCGGCGCGTACTGCCGCGTCCAGTCCGGGTTCGGCGCGAACGAGTACGAGTACAGATGCGAGGGCACGTCACAGGCGCAGCCCGGATACGTGTTCTCCCGCCAGCAGCCGCCGACGTCGGGGCCCTTCTCGAGGACGACGACGTTGCGGAAGCCCGCGTCGTGCAGCTTGATCGCGGCGGCGATCCCGCCGAACCCCGCGCCGATGATGACGGCGTCGAGCATCTGCTCCGGGCCGTGTTCGCGCGGCGCCTCGGTCGCGACGGGGGGCGTGCGGTACGCGGTGGTGCTGGCCATGCCGACGACCGTACGCACGCCCGGCCGCTCCGCCATCGGTAGTTCTCGCGCACCTGTGTCGGGAGTGCGCCGAAGAGCTCCTGCCCCGTAGGCTGACCCGGAGATGGACGGCTCCCCCGCCAGCGCCCCCAGCCACGACGTCGCCGACCTCGCCCTCGCCGAGGAGGGACAGGTCCGCATTGACTGGGCGGACACGCACATGCCGGTCCTCGCGCAGATCCGCGAGCGGTTCGCGGCCGAGCGCCCGCTCGACGGGATCCGCATCGGCGCGAGCCTGCACGTGACCGCGGAGACGGCCAACCTCGTCCGCGCACTGGTCGCCGGCGGGGCCGACGTCGCGCTGTGCGCCAGCAACCCGCTGTCCACCCAGGACGACGTCGCCGCGGCGCTCGTCGACCGGCACGGCGCGCGGGTCTACGCCGTGCAGGGCGAGGACACCGACACGTACTACCGCCACATCACGACGGTCGTCGACGGCGCGCCCCAGGTGACGATGGACGACGGTGCGGACCTCGTGAGCGTCATCCACGGCGCGCGGACCGAGTTGCTCGACGGCATCGTCGGCGGGACGGAGGAGACCACGACCGGCGTCCTGCGGATGCGCGCGCTGGAGGCGGAGGGCGCGCTCGGGTTCCCGGTGGTCGCAGTCAACGACGCGCAGACCACCCGGCTGTTCGACAACCTGCACGGCACGGGACAGTCGACCCTCGACGGCATCGTGCGCGCGACGAACGTCCTGCTCGCCGGCCGGACGGTCGTCGTGCTCGGGTACGGCTGGTGCGGTCGCGGCGTCTCGGTGCGGGCCAAGGGCGCCGGCGCGTCGGTCATCGTCTGCGAGGTCGACCCGGTCCGTGCGCTGCAGGCCCGCCTCGATGGCTACGAGGTCATGCCCGCACTCGACGCCGCCGAGCGCGGCGACGTGTTCGTCACCGTCACGGGTGACCGCGACGTCCTCGGCGCCGCCCATTTCGCCCGCATGCGCGACGGCGCGATCCTCGCGAACGCTGGCCACTTCGACGTCGAGATCAACCTGCCGGAGCTCCGCGAGGCCGCGGTTCGCCCGCCGCGTGAGGTGCGCCCGCAGGTCGAGGAGCACGTCCTCGAGGACGGGCGGCGGCTGCATCTGCTGGCCCACGGCCGGGTCGTCAATCTCGCCGCGGCGGAAGGCCACCCCGCCGCTGTCATGGACCTCGCGTTCGCGGGCCAGGCGCTCGCCGCCGAGTATCTCGTGCGCCACGCGGGCACGCTCGAGCCCCGGGTCCTCGCCGTCCCGGCCGAGCTCGAACGCGAGATCGCCCGTTTGAAGCTCGCGTCGCTCGGCATCGAGATCGACACGCTCACGCCCGCCCAGGAGGCGTACCTGACCTCCTGGGAGCAGGGCACATAAGCCCGCGAGGGCGGCCCCGGGCACCGGTTCCCGGTGGTACCGTCGGGCAGGTGATCGGGTGGCGGATCGGCACGGGGCTCCTGGTCGCGCTGGCCGTCCTGGCACGGTCGGGCGATGCCTCAGCTGCCACGTTCTGCGTGGGAGATCCGCGCTGCCCGGCCGACGCGCAGCTCGCGTCGCTCTCGGAAGCTGCGCTGGCCGCCGGCGGGCCTGCCGGTCGCGACACGATCTTCCTCGGCCCAGGAGTCCACGAGGGCGCGACGTTCGAGGCGGGGAACGCGGTCGAGCTCGTCGGCGCGGGGCGCGACGCGACGCTGGTGGTCTCCGGCGGGGGCGCGAACGCGACTGTGGCGCTCGCCGACCGGCAGTCCACGGTGCGCGGCCTGACCGTGAGGGTGCCCGCGACGGCCGGAGGGATCGGGATGCGCCTTGCGGGCGTCGCCGACGACGTCGCCGTCACGCCCGCGCCGGGGCCCGCGGTGGCGGGCACGGCGGTCGAACTGCTCGACGGGGCGGCCGTGCGCGGCTCGGCGCTCGAGGCCGCGGTCGCCGACGGGGCGCTCGGGGCCGACCTCGTGCCCGGTGCCGATGCCCGCCTCGAGCAGGTGCGGATCAGCGGGGGCGGCATCCGGGCGCGGGCGGGGCGCCTCGCGATTGCGCGCTCACGGATCGATGCGCACACCGGCACCGCGGTGCGTGCCTCGGACGCGGGGACGCTGCGCCTCGACACCGTGCTCGTGCGCAGCCTGCCCGGCGCCGCGGGCGGACTCCACGCCCACCAGCCCGCGCGGGCGACGGAGACGACCGTCATCCGGGCTCGCCACGTCACCCTGATCGGCGCCGGTGAGGCCGGTCAACCGGCCGTGTCCGCGACGGCCAGCGGCGCGGGCGCTGCCGCCTTGGTGCGCGTCGACGACAGCATCGTCCGCGGGTTCGCCGGTGACCGGCACGTCCGGGCGGAGGGCGGTGCCGACGCCTTCGTCGACATCGCCTACTCGAACTTCGACCCCGCGGGCGACCGGATCGTCGGGGCCGGGCGCCTGTCCCCCTTCGACAGCGGCGAGAACCGGACGTACGGATCGATCAGGTTCGTCGACGCGCCAGGCGGGGACTACCGGCTTCGTGGCGTGTCTCCGGTCATCGATCGGGGCACGCCGGGGGCGCTGCTGCCCGACGAGCCGTCGCTCGACCTGGACGGGCAGAGCCGCATCGTCGACGGCAACGGCGCCGCCGGCGCGACGCGCGACATGGGCGCGTTCGAGTACCAGCGCCGCCCGCCGGTGCTGACGGCCGGCGCACAGCCCGCATTGGCGGCCGTCGGCACGCCGATCCGCTTCGAGGCGCAGGTCAGTGACCCCGATCCGGGCGACGAGATCACGGTCCGGTGGGTGATGGACGACGGCGCGGTCGTCGACGGGCTGGCCGGCGACCACGTCTTCACCACGCCCGGGCCGCACTTCGCCACCGTCACCGCCACGGACTCCGGTGGCGCCGTCACGACGCGGACGGTGCTGATCCGCACGACCCCCGTGGCGCCGGTCGCCGGCGCCGAGGCCCCGGTGCCGCCCGACGTGGTCGCGCCCCGGTTCTCCCTGCTCGACCGCTCGCTGCGGGCATCGAAGACCGGGCGCGTCGCGCTGCGCGTCCGCTGCGCGGTCGGCGAGCCCCAGGCCTGCCGGGGCACCATCAGCCTCCGGGCGCGCCCGCGTGGCCGCCGCGCGAGCCAGGTCGTCGCGTCGTCGGCGTTCACCGCGGCGCCGGGAGCGACGCGCACGGTTCGCCTGCGCCTGCGGGCCGCCGGCGCGAAGCTGCTGCGCCGCACAGGGCGGCTGCGCGTGACCGTGACGGTCGACGCGCGCGACTCCGCCGGGAACCGCCGCGTCGAGCGCCGGACGCTGACGTTGCGGGCCGCCGTCAACGCGAAGCGCGGGCCATCCCGCTAGGGTCCGAACGCGATGAGAGCGATGGTCCTGGCCGCGGGTCTCGGCACCCGCCTGCGCCCCCTCACCTTCGAGCTGCCCAAGCC
>JAEMQS010000018.1 GCA_016463765.1 Solirubrobacteraceae bacterium
TCACCGTCAGCAACCTCGGGATGTACGGGGTCGCGCACTTCACCGCGGTCATCAATCCGGGGCAGGCCGCGATCCTCGCGGTGGGCGAACTGGCAGAGCGGCCGGTGGTGCGCGACGGCGAGATCGTCGCCGGGCACACGATGGCGATGACGCTCGCCAGCGACCATCGCATCCTGTACGGCGCGGACAGCGCGACGTTCCTGCGCCGGGTCCGTGAGCTGCTCGAGCAGCCGCTCGCGCTGGCGCTGTAGCCGGACGAGTCGCGCCTGCGAGACTCCACGTCCGCACATGAGCGACCACCCCCTCATCCAGTCCACCCACACCGACGACCCCGGACCGGGTCCCGCGATCCATGACGCGCTCGGCGGTCCGCTGGGCATCGCGGAATCCGCGGCCCCCGCGGTCGTCTTCGTCATCGCCTACTCGGTCGCCGGCCAGGAGCCGACCACGGCGGCGATCATCGCGGCGGTCGTCGGCGGGCTGTTCGCGCTCGCGCGGATCGCTCGCAGGGAGACCGTCCAGTTCGCCCTCGCCGGCATGGCGGGCCTGGCCATCTCGGCCTTCGTCGTCTCCCGCACCGGCAACGCGGAAGACTTCTTCCTGCCCGGGCTGCTGCTCAACGGCGTGTACGCGATCGGCTACCTGGTCTCGATCCTCGTCCGGTGGCCGCTCATCGGCCTCATCCTCGAGACCGCCATGCAGAAGGGCACCGACTGGCGGCAGGACCCCGCGAAGATGAAGCTCTACAGCAAGGTGAGCTGGATCTGGGTGGTGATGTTCAGCCTGCGTCTCGTCGTGCAGGTGCCGCTGTACTTCGCCGACGCCGTGGCCGCGCTCGGCGTCGCCCGGGTCGCCATGGGCGTCCCGCTCTTCGCGCTCGCGATCTACCTGTCGTGGCTGCTGATCCGCACGCCGCCGCCGGTCACCGCAGCTCCAGCACGCCCCTGAACACGAGGTACGCGGCGAACGCCGCCGCGACCCAGCCGCCCACCGCGCGCTGGTGATCGTGCAGCCAGCGACCGACCGGTCGCAGCAGGCGCGCGGTCCGGTCGGGGAACGCGACCCGCAGCGCGAGCGGCAGCCACGCGGGGATGAGGACGATCACGAGGACGAAGACGACCGCGGCGACCTCCTCCCCGACGGACACCCCGGCCCGCGCGATGTCCTTCATCGCCGGGACGAACAACGCGAGGGTCGAGAAGTTCACGAGCATGATGCCTGTGCCCAGCGCGACGTAGCGGCCGGGACCGCCCGGCGCGCGCTCTGCGCGCACCGCCTGCTGCTCCTGCGGCGTGGCGGTCGGCTGGAGCGCCCGCCACGCGACGGCCGCGAGCAACACGCCGAACACGAGGTCGACGACCCCGTCGAGCGTGCGGTGCGCGTCACCCGGCTCTGCGGCCCCGGCCGCGTGCAGCGTCGTGAGAACCACGATTGCGATGACGACCAACGGGACCGCGGCGCCCGCCGTCAGCGCGGCGGCGCGGCGCACCGGGTCGTCCCCGCTCGCGAGGACCGCGATGACCAGCGTCGCGAGCGTGGGGCTCACGGCGGCGCCGAGCGCCAGCGGCAACACGGTGGCGAGCAGCTCGCCCATGGTCCGCGACGGTACCGACGCGACCGGCGGGGCGGTCAGCGAATCTCGCGCAGCCCGTCGAGCGACGCGTTCGGCTCGCGGTTGCGGTCGCGGGTGATCCCTGGCGGGTTCGTGTCGGTCGAGACGATGACGCACCACGAGACAGCGGGGTCGGCCCCGATCGCGCAGACGCGGTAGATGTCGCGGTCGATGCGGACGAGATCGGCGGACGCCACACCGGCCCGGAACTCCGCCGGGGCGTTGCGGGCGAGGTACTCGCCCCCTGCCGCGGACGCCTCGCGCACCGCGTTCGCCTCGTAGTTCGCGTCGGAACGATGGGCGAGGCCGAAGCCCAGGAACGCGGCGGTCACCACGAACAGCAGCGCGGTGCCCGCGTAGTTGTCGGCGACGACCTTCGGGAGATCGGGACGCCGGCGCCGCAGCCACCAGCCGCCGAGCTGGCCGAGCGCCGCGACGACGATGAGGTTGATCGACCCGGCCAGCAGGAACGCCGCGATCCAGTCGGTCTTCCCCTCGCCGGCGAGCGGCTGGACCCGGATGAGGATCGTGTCAACGATCGTCAGCAGCACGAACGCGGGGCCGAGCCACGCCCCGCGCAGCCGCCAGCGCATCCGCCGGGCCCGCTGGCTCAGCTCCGTCGCCATACGAAGCAGGGTACGGACGCCGACTACCCTGCAGGGCATGGCCACGCGCCCAGAGCTGTGGGTGTGCCAGCTCGGCCTCGTCGACTACCGCGAGGCGCTGGAGCTGCAGACGCGCCTGCGCGCGGCACGGGCCGACGGCCGGATCGCGGACACCCTCCTGCTGCTCGAGCACCCACCGGTCTACACCCGCGGACGCCGGACCGAACCCGGCGAGCTGCCCTTCGGTGCCGACTGGTACGCCGCGCGCGGCATCGACATCGCCGACGTCGACCGCGGCGGGCACGTCACTTACCACGGGCCGGGCATGCTGACGGGCTACACGATCATGCGCGTGCCGCAGGTCCACCCGTTCGTGCACACGCTGGAGGACGCGCTCATCAGCGCGCTGGGCGAGCAGGGCATCTCCGCGCACCGCCGGGAGAGCACGGCCCGGGAGAACCTCACCGGCGTGTGGGTCGAGAAGCGCAAGATCGCGTCGATCGGCCTCCACCTGTCCCGGGGCTACGCGATGCACGGGTTCGCCATCAACGTCGTGAACGACCTCGAGCCGTTCACCTGGATCCGGCCGTGCGGCATGGACGTGCAGATGACGTCGGTGGCGGCCGAGCTCGGGGCCGACTGCGGCGCCGACCCCATGGACTGCATGCGGCGCCGGACCGCCCACGCGGTCGCGGAGGGGTTCGGCCTGCGGCAGCGGCTCGTCAGCCGCGAGCGGCTGGAGACGCTCGCAGCCGCCGCCCCCGTACCCGGGTAGCGCCCGGCGAGTGTTCGCGCGCCAATATGTTTCGATATATCGTTATGTGCGATATAACGATATCTATCGCAATACCGCGATGGCAGAACTTCGGAGGACATCAATGTCTCGCTGTCACCCCCGCTTCGGTGTCGCCACCGAAGCCGAACCGGGCCCCTGGTCGGCCCACCACATGCACCGCGGCGGCCCCTTCGGCCGAGGCTTCGGAGGCCCCGGTCCCGGCCGCGGCCGTCGCGGGCCCCGCGCCCGCCGCGGCGACGTCCGCGCCGCCATCCTGCGTCTCCTCACCGAGGAGCCGCAGACCGGCTACGCGCTGATGCAGGCCATCGAGGAGCGGAGCAACGGCGTCTGGACGCCGAGCGCCGGCTCCATCTACCCCGCGCTGTCGCTGCTGGAGGACGAGGGCCTCGTGCGCTCGGCCGAACGCGACGGCAAGAAGACGTTCGAGCTCACCGAGGACGGCACCAAGGCCGCCGAGGAACGCTCGGGCGAGACCGCACCGTGGGACACCGTCCGCGGCGAGGTCAACGAGGACGCGCTCGCGCTCATGCACGCGACCAAGCAGCTCGGCGGCGCCGTGATGCAGGTCGCCCAGGCGGGCACCCCGGAGCAGGCCCGGGAGGCGAAGGACATTCTCGACGCCGCCCGCAAGCAGCTCTTCGCGTTGCTCGCGAAGGACTGACCGCCATCGCGCTCAACGGCAGATCGAGGTTGCCCTGGCGACGTCGATCTGCCGTTCGGCCCGGCCCGGGGGCGCCCGCAGGGTGCCGGTAGGCTGGTGGTCCATGGACGAGCCGCGCAAGCTGCAGACCCGCCGCCGCTCCAACCCGGGCGGCATGGACGTGCTGAAGGTCATCGGCGCCGACGTCCTGCCGTTCAACGCGCGCAAGCCCGCGTGGTTCAAGGTCCCCGCGCCCGGCGGCGCGAAGTACCGCGAGCTCGGCCGGCTCATCGAGAGCGAGGATCTGCACACCGTCTGCAAAGAAGCGGCGTGCCCGAACATCGGCGACTGCTGGGAGCGCGGCACCGCCACGTTCATGATCCTCGGCGACACGTGCACCCGCCGCTGCGGGTTCTGCCACGTCAAGACGGGCAAGCCGACGTGGAACGACCCGCTCGAGCCCGCCCGCGTCGCGCGCAGCGTCGCGAAGATGGGGCTGCGCCACGCGGTCGTCACGAGCGTCGATCGCGACGATCTCCCGGACAAGGGCGCGCGCATCTGGGCTGCGACGATCCGCCAGATCCGCAGCCAGGCGCCGGACTGCAAGGTCGAGTGCCTGACCCCCGACTTCCAGGGCCACGAGATGCCGCTGGCGACCGTCATCGCCGAGCGCCCCGATGTGTTCAACCACAACGTCGAGGTCGTCCCGCGCCTGTACTCCGTCGCCCGCCGCGGGTCGACGTGGCAGCGCTCGCTGCGGGTCCTGCGGAACGCGAAGGCCATGGGCGGGGATGAGGTCACCACGAAGTCCGGCCTGATGGTCGGACTCGGCGAGACGTTCGATGAGCTCATCGGTGCGCTCGAGGACCTGCGCGCGCACGACGTCCAGGTCATCACCGTCGGCCAGTACCTGCGCCCGACGAAGGAGCACCTGCCGGTCGTCCGCTACTGGGCGCCCGAGGAGTTCGACGCGATCGCCGACGCCGGGCACGCCATGGGCTTCGACCACGTCGCCGCCGGGCCGCTGGTGCGCTCGAGCTACCACGCGGACGAGCACGTCCCGCAGGACCAGCCGGGCGTCGGCCCGGTCGCCGCCGCCGCCGGCTGAGTGTTCCCCCTCAAGGACAACATCCCGACGGACCGCCCGGCGGTCATCACGATGCTGCTCATCGCGATCAACGTGATCGTGTACTTCGCCGCACAGCGCGGCGGGATCCTCGACGCGCCCGACGACGGGTTCATCGTCAACTGGGGCGTCATCCCCTACGAGCTGTGGAACTTCGGCCGCGAGTGCGAGCTCGACGGGTCCGGCGCACAGATCCTGTGCGAGGGCCAGCAGGGCGTGTCCGGGGAGGTCGACTCCCAGCCACCGGCCTGGGTGACCCCGTTCTCGTCGTTCTTCCTGCACGGCAGCGTGCTGCACCTCGCGGGCAACATGCTGTTCCTCTGGATCTTCGGCAACAACATCGAGGACAGCATGGGCCGGGTGAAGTTCGTCCTCTTCTACGTCATCGGCGGCCTTGCGGCGCTCGCGGCGCAGGTGGTCATCGACCCCAACTCGCCGGTGCCGATGATCGGCGCGTCAGGCGCGGTGGCCGGCGTGCTCGGCGCGTACGCGGTGCTCTACCCGAGGGCGCGGGTCGTGACGGTCATCTTCGTCGTGATCATCTTCACGATCATCGAGCTGCCCGCGGTGCTCATGCTGGGCCTGTGGTTCGCGCAGCAGATCGCGCTCGGCGCCACCGACCTCACCGGGCCGGCCGGGGAAGGTGGCGGGGTCGCCTACTTCGCGCACATCGGCGGATTCGCCGCCGGTGCGCTGCTGATCAAGCTGTTCGCGACCAACATCAAGACGGTGCCACCCCGGGCCCCCGTGGGCTCCATGGCCTGACCCTGTTTGGGTGTGCGCGCCGCGGGGCAGCCCCGGAGGAGCTGTGCTTCCCGGAGTCCTCACCCGCCTCCTCCGTGCGATCAGCTGGATCGCCGTCGGCGCGACCCTCACCGTGGTCATCGTCCAGCTGGACCTCGGCCTGACAGGCACGCTGATCGCCCTCTGGTTCATCGGGACGATCGGCTTGCTGCTGCTCATCGCCTGGCGCGCCCGGCGCCGCGACGAGGCACCCCGGGTCGAGCTGCTCTGGGACGAACGGCCCGACCGCTGACTCAGCGCACGGAGACCGTGAACGAGCGCGGCACGCCAGCGGCGGGGTCCGCCGTCACCGAGACGAGCAGCCGCGCGGTCCGCGCACGCAGGACGGCGCGACGCGCCGAGGACGTCAGCCACACGGTGACGTAGCGCGCCTGTCCGGAGACCATCCGGACCCGGACCGGTGAGAGCGTGATCGTCCTGCGGCCGACCCGCAGGCGCGGACGCAGGCGGATCTCGCACCGCTCGACGGCGCAAGCGAAGGCCACCACCCGCCTGTCGCCGCGCCGCGACAGCGGGACGGCACGCCGCGGGCGAACCGCGGAGATCGCCGTCGAGCGCCATCCGGCGATGGGCGCAGCCACGGCACCCATCGCGCGGGCCGCGGCGGCCCGCCCGTCGAAGGGGACCACCGGCCCCGCCCCGCCAGGCGGCGCAGGCGGCGGCGGGAGGGGCTGCTCGGCAGGCGGCGCGGGCGGCAGAGACACCGGCGGGGCAGGCAGGATGGACCCCATCGGGCCGGCTTCGGCCTCATCGGCGCCGAAGCCGTTGCTGTAGCGCGCCGTCCCGCGCAGGACGACACCGCTCGCCGCATCGGGCTCGGTGAGCAGCAGCGCCGGGTCGGCGCCGATCACGCTGCAGGACGAGGGGGCGGTCGCACGGCACCGGCGCCAGGTGAACGTCGCGGTGGGCGTCGGCGTGCCGAGGACCTCGACGCCCGCCATGGTCAGCTGCTGGCCGACCTGGGGCGTGCCCACGAAGCGCAGCTCGCCGAAGACCTGTGCCGCGACCACCTCGCAGGAGACCACGCGTTCCTGCTTGGTGTCGGACTGCACCCGGTCGGCACCGGGCCCACAGTCGACGTCCTCGGCGATGGCGTCGCGCGAGAACACCGTGTCGTTGCCGGGGCCGGCATCGATGATGTCCGTGTTGTAGAAGACCGGGTTCTCGAACGCCTCCGGCCGGAAGCCGTGGATCGTGTCGTCGCCGTCGCCTGCGGAGATCGTGTCGGCACCCTGCCCCCCGACGAGGGTGTTGTCGAGCGAGCTGCCCGTCAGCGTGTCCGCGCCGTCGGTCCCCGTCGCGTGCTCGATGGCCACCAGGGCGTCGTCGTCGCCCGGTGCGCCGTTGCCGGTGCTCGTCGCGCCGGGCTCGGGGAGCGTGACGGCCACTCCGGCGAGGCCCGTGGGGTACCAGACCGTGTCGGACCCGGGACCGCCGTCGAGCAGGTCGCCGTCGCCGGCCCCGGCGGGAACCAGAATGTCGTCGTCCGCGCCACCGTCCAGCTCGTCCGCGGCGTCACCGCCATGCAGGACGTCGTCGCCGTCGCCACCCCGGAGGGTGACGGGCACCGCGAAGACCCCGGCGGCGTCGAGGTTGTCCTCGCCCGGGCCGCCGTCGACGACGATCGCGGTGACACCGTCGCACCGGACGCCGTCCCCACCGCCGGTGGGGGCCTCCACGCAGCCGGCGACGGGCGCCGCGGGGCGCGGATGGAAGCTGACGGACGCGGGCGCCGAGGGGTCCTGCGACAGGCGGATCGTGTCGTCGGCGGCATCGCCGGTGAGCGTCAGGATGCCGCCGCTCACGCCGCCGGTGATCGCCGCCTGCGCGGACGGCGCCGCGCCACATGCGGCGAGCACGACGGCCAGGAGAATGACGGGCGGGCGGAGGGACATGCGCAGGCCGCGCGAGCGCACGGGCGCGGCAAGCTACCAGGGTGCGCGTCAACCGGCCAGACCGGCACGATCCCACGCGCGGGGCAGCTATCGTTGCCTTGACTGGCTGGTCAGCCAACCACGAGGAGCAACGGTGGATCTGAACGACACCCCGGAGCAGGCGCAGTACCGCGAACAGGTGCGCGCCTGGCTTGAGGAGCACAAGTCCGAAGCGCCCGACGTCGACGCGCTGAGCGAGGACGAGATCGTCCCCGCGCGCCGCGCCTGGCAGGGCAAGCTCGCCGAGGGCGGGCTCGCCGGTGTCACCTGGCCCAAGGAGTACGGCGGGCAGGGCCAGGGCCCGATCGAGCAGGTCATCGTCAACCAGGAGATCGCCGCGGCCGGCGTGCCGGGGATCCTGGACGTCATCGGCATCGGCATGCTCGGTCCGTGCCTCATCGCGCACGGCACCGACGAGCAGAAGTCCCGGTACCTCGGGCCGCTGCTGCACGGTGACGAGGTGTGGTGCCAGCTCTTCAGCGAGCCGGCCGCCGGTTCCGACCTCGCGGCCGTCCAGGCGCGCGCGGTCCAGCAGGACGACGGCACGTGGCGCCTGTCCGGGCAGAAGGTCTGGACGACGAACGCGCAGTTCTCGACCTACGGCATGCTGCTCGCCCGCACCGACGCCGACGTCCCGAAGCACAAGGGCCTCACGATGTTCGTGGTCCCCATGGACGCCGAGGGCGTCACCACCCGCGGTCTGCGCCAGATCTCCGGCGAGGCCGAGTTCAACGAGGTCTTCTTCGACGACGTCGCGCTGGACGCGGACGCCGTGGTCGGGACCGTCGGCGGCGGCTGGGGCGCGGCGCTGACCGTGCTCATGTTCGAGCGCCTGACCATCGGCCTCGGCGCCGAGGGCTTCGGCTACAACGCCGCCCGCTTCACGAAGGCGGTGGCGCAGGACGCGCACGCGCGGCGTGACCCGGAGGTCCGCAAGCGCCTCGGGGACATCAACACCGAGCTGCTCGCCATCCGCTTCCAGAGCTACCGCGTGCTCAGCGCGCTGTCCCAGGGCGCGATCCCGGGCCCCGAGGCGGGCCTGGCGAAGGTCACGACGGTGAAGGCCGCGATCGACGCCGGCGAGCTGATCGCCGACGTGCTCGGCCCCGACGCGCTGGCCGAGGAGAGCGAGTGGGCGTACATGATCTCGTTCCTGCCCGGCCTGAAGTCCGCGGGCGGCACGGAGGAGATCCTCCGCAACACGATCGGCGAGCGCGTGCTCGGCCTGCCGCCCGAGCCGCGGCTGGACAAGGGCGTGCCGTTCAGCGAGCTGAAGTCCATCGAGAAGCAGGGAGCGCCGGCATGAACCTCGAGCTGACCGACGAACAGCAGGCGCTGCGCGAGGCCGCCACCGGCGCGCTCGCCCGGGTCTCGGACTACGAGGTCCTGCGTGACGTCATCGAGGGCGGCACGCGGCCGGAGCACTGGTCGCTCGTCGCCGAGCAGGGCTGGGCCGGCCTGCTGGTGAGCGAGGCCAACGGCGGCATCGAGCTGAGCCTCTTCGACGCCATGCTCATCCTCATCGAGACCGGCAAGGTGCTGGCGCCCCACGAGCTGCTCGGCCACCTCCCCGCCACGACGCTGCTCGACGCGGCGTCGTACGACGGCACGGCCGACTACGCCGAGGGCACGAAGCGCGCGGCGTTCCTCGCGGCGCGCCCGCCGGGCGACATCGACGACACGTGGACGGTCGAGGCGCGGTCGGGCAGTGCCCGGGCCGCCGCCCCGACGCTCAACGCCGACGGCACCGTGAGCGGCGAGCTCGCGTGGGTCGTCGACGCGCCGGGCGCTGACCTCCTCGTGGGGGTCGCGGTCGACGCGTCGGGCACCGCGAAGACGGTCGCGATCGAGACCGGCGCGTCCGGCGTGTCGATCGAGGGCCCGGTCATGCGGTACGACCCGTCGCGCCTGATCGGCCACGTGTCGCTGAGCAACGCGCCGGCGACGGTGCTCGAGGGCGCCGATCCCGCGCGTGCGTGGTTCGTCGTGCAGGCGCTGCTGGCGGCCGAGTCCTACGGCGCGGTCGACACCGCGCTGACCGTGAGCGTCGCGTACGCGAAGGAGCGCTTCACGTTCGGGCGGCCGATCGGTTCGTACCAGGCGATGAAGCACGGCCTCGTCGAGATCCTGCGCCAGCGTGAGAACGCGTACGCGGTGATGCTCTACGCCGGCTGGTCCTACGAGGACAAGCCGGAGGAGTTCGCGCTCGCCGCGAGCGCCGCGCGCACCGCGGCCGGCCACGCGCTGGACTTCGCGGCGCGCCAGCAGATCGCCACGCACGGCGGCATCGGCGCGACGTGGGAGCACGACGCGCCGCTGTTCTTCCGTCGCTCGCAGCTGTCGCGCCGGCTGCTCGGCGGGATCGGCGACAGCACGGACCGCGTCGCCGGCGAGCTGCTCGCGGCGTAGGCGTTTCGTCAGCGGGGCGGTCGCGCTGCGACCGCCCCGTCAGCGCGGCGCCGTCAGGACCGCGCACCACATCGCGTCGATGGGGCGCGTCACCGCTGCGCTGAGGAGTGACTTCTCGGCCAGCAGCGCCCGCATGATCAGCTCGTTGTTCCCGCCGACGATCGCCAACGAGAGCGGCGGCGTGATCCGATTCAGCTCGTCGTGCCGGCGACCCAGCCCGTCGCTGACGCGACGGACGAGCTTTGCGAAGCGCTCGGTGACGTCACGGCGGATCTCCAGCGCGGTGGGCCCAGCCGCCTGCGTGTCGACGACCAGCGACCGGGCCAGGGCCGCATCGGAGGCGAAGCGGGCGAGCATCGCGCGGTTGACCGCGCTGACGTGGTCGCGCCAGGGCAGCTCGGCTGCCAGCGCCGCCTGGTGCGCGGCCTCCATGTCGCCGATGGTCCGGTCCGACGTGATCGAGTAGAGCGCGACGAAGCACTCCTCCTTGTCGGCGAAGTGGGCGTAGAAGGTCGACTTCGAGACGCGGGCGGCCTTGGCGATGTCCGCGATGCGGACGGACAGGTAGCCGTCGGCGGCCGCCCGCTCCGCCATGCCGCGCAGGATCTGGCTGCGCTGGCGCTGCTCGAGTTGCGAGCGCTGTTCGGGCGTGAGGACGGGCCGGGCCATGGAGCGGCGAAGAGTACTTCGTCGACGGTTTCCGGTTGCATCACGTCGCCGGAACCCGCTACGTTTGCAGTACCGGAGGGTACGCGGGTACTTCGTGGTACGTCTCAGTGGATTCTGGCTACCACCTCCGGCGGGAGGAGAACCTGAAACGTGGCACGACACGAGGATGATCCGCGCCTGCACGCAGCCGGCGTGACGGTGCAGTTCGGTGGCCTGACGGCCCTCGACGATGTCTCGCTCGACGTCGGTCGCGGGGAGGTCGTCGGCGTCATCGGCCCGAACGGGGCAGGCAAGACGACGCTGTTCAACGTCCTGTGCGGATTCGTCCGGCCCCAGGCGGGCACCGTCACGTGGCGTGGACAGTCGCTCGACGGCGTCCGGCCGCACCAGCTCGCCGGACTCGGGATCGCGCGCACCCTCCAGGGCGTCGGCCTGTTCGCCGGGCTGACCGCAGCCGAGAACGTCATGGCCGCCGCGCCGCGCGCCGGTCGCCCCGGAGTCCTGAGCGGCCTGCTCGGGCTGCCACGCGCCGACCGTGACGAGCGCCGCGTGCGCGCCGGTGCGCTCGAGGTCCTCGAGCGCCTGGACGTGCGCGACGCCGCCGACCGCCTCCCCGGCACCCTGCCCTACGGCGTGCAGAAGCGCGTGGGCCTCGCCCGTGCCCTCGCCGCGCGGCCCGATCTCCTGCTCCTCGACGAGCCCGCCGGCGGACTGAGTGGCGGGGACATCACTGACCTGGCGGGGCTCATCAAAGGGCTCCGCCGCGAGATGGGCGTCCTGCTCGTCGAGCACCACATGGACCTCGTCATGGAGGTCTGCGACCGCATCGTCGTGCTGGACTTCGGCAAGCGGATCGCTTCGGGGACCCCGGAGGAGATCCAGGCGGATCCTGCCGTGCTCGACGCCTATCTGGGAACGGCGGCCGCAGATGCTTGAGGTCACCGGACTCTCCGCCGGGTACGGCCCGGTCCGCGCGCTGCGCGACGTGTCCTTCTCCGTCGAGCCGCAGACGATCACCGCCGTCCTCGGCGCCAACGGCGCCGGGAAGACCACGCTCCTGCGCGCGCTGTCGGGTCTCATCGGCGTCAGCAGCGGTTCCGTCGCCCTGCGCGGCGACGACATCACGTCGCTGGCGACGGAGGACATCGCGCGACTCGGGGTCGCCCACGTCCCGGAGGGCGGCGGCGTCATCCGCGAGCTCACCGTCGACGAGAACCTCCGCCTCGGCGGCCTCATCGCGGGCGCCGGCGAGAGCGAGCGCGACGTCGTGCTCGCGCTGTTCCGGCCACTGCAGGAGCGCCTGGGCCTCCCCGCGTCGACGCTGTCGGGCGGCGAGCGCCAGATGCTCGCGCTCGGCCGGGCGCTCATGGCCCGCCCCACCCTGCTGCTGCTCGACGAACCGTCGCTGGGCCTCGCGCCGCGCGTCGTCGTGCAGATGATGGCGGTGCTGCGGCGGTTGCGCGACGAGCGCGGGATGACCGTCCTCCTCGTCGAGCAGAAGGCCGAGGGCGCGCTGGCGGTCGCCGACCGCGCCGTGGTCCTGCGGGTCGGCGAGGTCATGGCCGACGAGCCCGCCGAGGCCCTGCAGGGCGCCGATCCCAAGCTCCGCCACGCCTACCTGGGGTACTGAATGCAGCGCTTCCTCGATCTCACCCTCGACGGCCTGGCCAGCGGCGCGATCTACGCCGCCGTCGCGCTGTCGCTCGTCATGATCTGGCGGGCCACCCGCATCCTGAACTTCGCGCAGGCCGGGATGCTCATGCTGACCACGTTCATCGCGTGGTCGATCCTCGACGCGGGCGGCGGGTACTGGCTGGCGTTCGCCGCCGCGCTGGCGTCCGGCTTCCTGCTCGGCGCGGTCGTCGAACGCGTCGTCATCCGGCCGGTCGAGGGCGCCCCGCCGCTGAACGCGGTGATCGTGACGCTCGGCCTGCTCGTCGTGCTTCAGGCGGGCGCGGGGATGGTGTGGGGCAACCAGCCCGAGTCGTTCCCGGCGGCCTTCTCGATCCAGGGCTTCGAGCTGTTCGGGCACACCGTGCCGTTCTCGCGCGCCGACCTGTTCGCGGTCATCGCGGTCGCGATCGTCCTCGTGCTGCTGGTCGTCCTCTTCCGGCGCACGTCGATCGGGCTGCAGATGCGCGCGGCCGCGCTCGCGCCGGACGTCTCCAAGCTGCTCGGCGTACGCGTCGGGCGCATGTTCACGCTCGGGTGGGGCCTCGCGGCGATGGTCGGGGCGCTGGCCGGCGTGCTCGTGGCGCCGAGCGTCTTCGTCTCGCCCTCGAGCTTCGACGCGATCCTCGTCTTCGGCTTCACCGCAGCGGTGGTGGGCGGCCTGGAGAGTCCACCCGGCGCGGTGGTGGGCGGGATCCTCGTCGGCCTCGCGCTGAGCTACATGTCCGGGTACTTCGGGTCGAGCACCGTGACGCTCGGTGCGCTGGGCATCCTCGTCGCCGTTCTCATGATCCGGCCCAACGGCCTGTTCGCCACGTCGCACACGAGGCACGTCTGATGGCCGCGACCGAACAGCGAGCGGCCGACCCGGGCGTCGACCCCGCCGGCCTGGCCACGCGGCTCAGCCGGCTGACGCTGACGCGCAACCTCGGCATCGCACTCGTGGCGGGCGTCGTCCTGCTGCTGATCAGCAACGCGCTCAGCCCGTTCGACAACCTCCAGCTTGCGACGATGGCGTACACGTTCATCGCCGTCGCGGGCCTGTCGCTGCTCACGGGCCTCAACGGCCAGGTCTCCCTCGGCCACGGCGCGCTGATGGCGATCGGCGCGTACACCGCCGCGAAGCTCTTCGCCGAGGACCCCGGCCCGGGCTGGCCGCTGCTCGCCGTGCTGCTGGCGGCGACCGCGGTGACGGCACTCGCGGGCGTCGTCATCGGGGCCGCCGCCGCACGCCTCCGCGGTCCATACCTGGCCGGCGCGACGCTCGCGCTGGCGGTCGCCCTGCCGTCGATCTCCGAGCGGTTCCCGGACTTCCTCGGTGGCAGCAACGGCCTGACGATCATCCCACCGCTGCCGCCGTCGGGCTTGGGGGTCGACTTCGCCCTCGAGCGCTGGCATGCGTGGATCGCCTGCCTTGGCGCGCTCGTCGCGTTCGTCGTCCTCGCCAACCTGGTGCGAGGCCGGCAGGGTCGCGAGTGGCGTGCGGTGCGCGACGACGAGATCGCCGCCGAGCTCTGCGGCCTGCACGTCGCACGCAGCCAGGTGCTGGCGTTCGTCGTCAGCGCGGCGTGCTGCGGCCTGGCCGGCGGGCTGTTCGTCGTCGTCACGCAGCTCGCCGCGCCCGGAGCGTTCCCGCTGGCGCTGTCGGTCAGCCTGCTCGCGGCCGCGGTCCTCGGCGGCCTGGGGAGCCTCGGCGGCGCGGCGGCGGGCGCAGCGCTGATCGTGCTCATCCCGCGCTGGTCCGACGACGCGAGCGCCGCGCTGGGACTCACGACGAACGTGCAGGCGAACCTCGCGCTCGCGATCTACGGACTGCTGCTTATCGCGGTCGTCCTGCTCGCGCCGCGCGGCATCGCCGGGATCTTCGGCCGGGCGGCCCACGCCGTCCGCACCCGATGGGAGAGCCAGCAAATGCGCCGCCACGAGCGGCGCGGGGAGGTCGGATGATGGTGACCAGGAAACGGCGCCTGGCAGCGCTCATGGCGGTCGCGATGCTCGCGGTCGGCGTGTCGGCCTGCGGGGACGACGACTCGAGCAGCTCCAGCGGCGACGGCGGCGCGCCGCCGCCGGGGGTCACCGACACGACGGTGAAGGTCGGCGGGCACTTCCCCCTGACCGGGCCCGCGGCGCCGGGGTACAGCCAGATCCCGAAGGGGATCGAGGCGTACTTCGAGTACGTCAACGCGCAGGGCGGCGTGAACGGGCGCAAGCTCGAGTACATCGCGCGAGACGACGGCTACAACCCGACGAACACCGTGAAGGTCACCCGGCAGCTCGTGCTGCAGGACAAGGTCTTCGCGCTGCTCTCCGGGCTCGGTACGCCGACGCACACGAAGGTCGTCGACTTCCTCAACGCGTCGAAGGTCCCGGACCTGTTCGTCGCGTCGGGCTGCCTGTGCTGGAACGAGCCCGAGGAGCACCCGTGGACCTTCGGGTGGCAGACCGACTACCTGACCGAGGGCAAGATCCTCGGCCAGTACGTCGCCGAGAAGTACGGGGGCAAGAAGATCGCGTACTTCACCCAGAACGACGACTTCGGCGAGGACGGCGTCAAGGGCCTCGACATGGAGATCCCGAAGGATCAGGTCGTCGCGCGGGAGACGTACGAGTCGGGCAACACGGAGATAGGTCCGCAGGTCGCGAAGATCAAGGCGGCCGGCGCGGACGTCGTCGTCGCGTTCACGGTGCCCGCGTACACCGCGCTGCTGCGCCTCGCACAGGTGCAGCTCAACGACGTCACCCCGCTCGTGGTCAGCAACGTCGGCAGCGACCCGACCACGCTCGGTGGCCTGCTGAAGTCGTTCTCGAAGGGCAAGGCGGACACGTCGCTCATCGAGGGCATGGAGACCGCGTCGTACCTCCCGGCACTGGGCGACACGGAGAACCCGTGGATCGAGCTGTTCAGCAAGGTGCGCCAGGAGTACCTGGCCGACGAGCCGCTCGACGGCAACATCCTCTACGGCATGGCGACGGCGTACACGTTCGTCACCGCACTGGAGCGGGCCGGTGAGGACCCGACGCGACAGGGCATCGTCGACGCGATCAAGGAAGGCGACCTGCAGGGCCCGGGCCTCGTCCCGACGCGCTACAGCGCGGACTCGAACGCCGGCTACTCCGGTGTGCAGATCGGTGTGGTCAAGGACGGCGTGATCGAGCTCACGGGCGAGCCGCTCGTCACGGATGCCGGTGAGGGCGCGATCGAGCCGTACACCGAAGAGCAGCCCCCGCCGCCTTCGGAGGGCGTGCCGGGCACCTAGCCCTCCCGGCCCGGCACGTCGCCGGATCCGCAAGCGGGGCGGTCAGGACGACCGCCCCGTTAGCGTGGCTCGCATGCTCCGCCTGTCCCTCCTCGCGGCCGTCCTGGCCTGCGCCCTCGTGCCCTCGTCGGCTTCGGCCGCCACGACGTGGCTGTGTCATCCCGACCGCACCGACGTCTGCGACGGGAACCTCGGCACGTCTGAGTTCACGCCGTCCGGCAGCCGGACCTCCGACCGCTCGGTCCCGGTCGACCAGCGGATGGACTGCTTCTACGTCTACCCAACGGTGAGCGACCAGAAGACGACCATCGCCAACAAGCGGATCGACCCCGAGCTCCGGTCCATCGCGCTGTACCAAGCCGCCCGCTACGCGGAGACCTGCCGGGTGTTCGCCCCGGTCTACCGCCAGCGCACGATCCAGGGCATCCAGCCGGGCGTCGCGCAGGGCGGCGAGCGCCGTGGCGTCGTCAACCCGCAGGGCTACGCCGACGTCCGCGACGCGTGGCGCGAGTACCTGCGCAAGGACAACAAGGGCCGCGGCGTCGTGCTCATCGGGCACTCCCAGGGCACGTTCGTGCTGCGCCAGCTCATCGCCAGGGAGATCGACCGGTCGAAGCGCGCCCGCGCGCGGATCGTCTCGGCGCTGCTGCTCGGCGGCAACGTCCTCGTGCGCAAGGGATCGGACCGGGGCGGGGACTTCCAGAACATCGGCGCGTGCCGCACCCGCCGGCAGATCGGCTGCGTCGTCGCGTTCTCGGTCTACGACGAAGCGCCGCCCGCCGACGCGTTGTTCGCGCGCACGACCGAGACGAACCGCGAGATCCTCTGCACGAACCCGGCGAGCCTCGGGGGCGGCAGTGGTCTGCTCACGACGATCACCCCGTCGGCGCCGTTCGCGCCGGGGACCTCGATCGCGGCGGGCATCAGCCTCCTCGGGTTCCCTCAGCTGCAGTCGTCCCGCCGGTGGATCGAGATCGACGGCGCGTACCGCGCGCGGTGCGTGCGCTCGGGTGGCGCGACGTCGCTGCAGGTCAGCGCCGTGGGGGGAGCGCCGGATCTGAAGCCGTCACCCACACCCGGCTGGGGCCTGCACCTCGTCGACGCGAACCTCGCGCTGGGGGACCTCGTCGACCTCGTGAAGATCCAGGGCCGCGCGTGGCGCTCGGCTAGATCTTCCTGATCCCGGTCCGGGCGAGCGGGAGCAGGATCGATCGGGGCGTGAAGCGGCCGCCGACCGCTGCGGCCTTCATCAGCAGCCCGGGCGTGACGGTGCGCCGCCCGCGTTCCATCCCCTCGATCGCCTCGCGGACCACCTGCTCGGGCGAGACCGTGACGATGCCCGGCAGCGTCTCGTCGATGTCGCCCATCCCGGAGATCTCCCCGAACTCGGTGGGGACCGGTCCCGGGCAGAGCGCGGTGACGCTGACGCCGGAGCTCGACAGCTCGGCGTGCAGCGCCTCGCTGAAGGACAGGACGAACGCCTTGGTCGCGGCGTAGGTGGCGAAGGACGGCAGCGGCTGGATGGCGGCGAGGCTCGCGACGTTGAGGATCGCGCCGCTGCCCCGTTCGACCATCCCGCCGACGAACGCGCCGGTGAGGTGGTGCAGCGCGTCGACGTTGACCTCGACCATCTCGCGCTGCTTGGCCTGGTCGGCCTTCGCGAAGAAACCCGAACCGCCGAAGCCGGCGTTATTGCACACGCCGGCGAGGTGGAGGTCCAGGTGCTCGACGGCATCGATGAGCCGCTCGCGCGCGGCGACGTCGGCGAGGTCCGCGGGCAGGACGTCGGCGCGGACGCCATGGGTGCGCGCGAGTTCGTCGGCGAGCGCGTTGAGCCGGTCGATGCGACGGGCGACGAGCACGACGTTGTGCTGCTTGGCGGCGAGCTGGCGGGCGAGCTCCGCGCCGATGCCGGAGGAGGCGCCGGTGATGAGGACCGTGGCTGCGGGGTCGGGCTGGGGCAGACTCATGGACGTGATGATCGCTGGTGCGCGCGCGTGCGGATAGGTGACTGATGCGGTTCTGGGCGCATGACGCGCACGACTTCCCACTCCCGGAGGGCCACAAGTTCCCGCTGGGCAAGTACCGGCTGCTGCGCGAGCGGCTGCTGGCCGAGGGCGTGGCGGGGGCGGATGACATCGCGGCGTCGCCGCCCGCGGCGTGGGAGCTGCTCGGGGCGGTGCACCAGGCGGCGTACCTCGACCGGGTGCGGACCGGCGGCATGAGCGACCGGGAGATCCGCGTGCTCGGGCTGCCGTGGTCGGCGGCGCTGGTGGAACGCGGCCGGCGCTCGACGCAGGGGACGGTGGAGGCGGCGCGCGACGCGCTGGTGCGGTCGGGCTCGGGATTCGGGATGAACCTCGGGGGCGGCACGCACCACGCGGGGTTTGCGGCGGGGCGCGGGTACTGCCTGTTCAACGACCTCGCCGTGGCGGTGCAGGACCTGCGCGCGGTGGATGCGTTCGCCGGGCGGGTGGCGGTGATCGATTGCGATGTCCACCAGGGTGACGGGACGGCCGAGCTGTTCGCTGCGGATTCGTCGGTGTTCACCTTGTCGATCCACGGTGGTGCGAACTATCCGTTCCGCCGTGCGGTGAGTGATTTGGACATCGACCTGCGCGACGGCGTGGGCGACGACGAGTACCTCGCGGTGCTCGAGGACGCGCTCGATCGCGTGGGCGGTGCGGACCTCCTCTTCTATCTGGCGGCGGCCGACCCGTGGGAGGGGGATCGGCTCGGGCGGCTGGCGCTGACGAAGGCGGGGCTGGCGGCGCGGGACGGCGTGGTGCTCGACCGGGCCGCCTCGTGGGGCGCGGCGGTGTGCGTCGTGCTCGCGGGCGGGTACGCGCCGGACGTGGCCGACACGGTGGACATTAACCTCACGACCGCACGGGCTGTTGCGGCGCGTGCCGGAACACGCACGGGCCTGTGACAACTCTGCGCAGATCGGGCTGGATGGGCTGAGGGGGCGGCATCATCGGGTGGTGAATCCGATGAAGCACAAGGGCGACCTCGCGGAGCTGAAGGTCGCGTCCGACATCCGGCAGCGGGGGCATCAGATCGCCCTGCCGTACGGCGAGGACTGGCTGTTCGATCTGATCGTGCTGCGGTTCGGGAGATTGGAGCGGGTCCAGGTCAAGCATGGGGTCTCCGACGGCCGCGTGCTGGAGGTCCGAGCGCATTCGCTGACGATCACCGCCGGCCGCGTGAAGGCGGTCCACAGGTACACCGAGGCCGATATCGATTGGCTCGCAGTCTGGGACTCGACCACCGATCAATGCGCGTACATCCCTGCCGTCGAGCTCGGCACGGGCAGGCGCAGCGTGAGCCTCCGGCTCGACATGCCGCGCAACAACCAGCGACGTGGCATCCGCATGATGGAGAACTACCTAGAGTTCTAGTCCCTGGGGGCGTGGTGCTAACGGGAACACGCGGCCTTTGCAAGGCTGAGTTGGGGGTTCGATTCCCCCCGCCTCCATCTCGGGCAGTCAGCCTCGCCGACGCCGGCGCCACCACGCACCGCCCAACACGGCCAGCACCGCGGCCACGCCCACCCCGGCCATCGCCCGCTCGCGCCCGTCGCACTCCCCGACGCGATCACACTCCGCGCGGCAGTCCGTCGCCGCCCGCGCCCAACCATCCGGGTCACTCCACCGCCCCTGCTGCTGAAACGCCGGCCCGCGTGGCGAGTCCTGCTCGGCGGGGTTCCACCAGCGCGCACGCGCTCCGCCCCACGGCTCCGGCCAGCGCATCCAGGCCGGTGAACTCTCGGAAATCGGCACGACGCGGGCACGGACCACCCGACCCCGGCCGTTGGCCTCGTCGTTGGGATCCGGCCACATCCGGTCACGCGTGCCCGGCCGGAAGTACGACGCGTGCGCGCCCCGCGCGGCGTACACGACGGGCCGCCCGTCGCGCTGCTGCACCGTTCCCCAGTCGCACCGCTCGGCGATCGAGTGCTGCGCGTAGACGGCCTCGCGCGGGCGCCCGCGGGCATCGAGGCGGTACTGGACCATCTCCCAGTCGCCCGCGTGCCGGCCCGTACGCACGATGCCGCGATCCTGGTCCTGGTCGGCGTAGAACAGCCAGTACTGCAGCCACGCACCGCCGTCGCCGCGACGCACGACCCGGCCGTAGACCGCAGCGCGCGGATCAGGGTCCAGGCCCGGCACCGCCGCTGGAGCCTGCGCCACCGGGGCGAGGGGGGAGCGCTCGCGCTCGTCGTGCACGACCACCGGGGCGTACAGCGCGAGCGCCGCACCCAGCGCGGCGGCCGTCATCATCGCCGCGCATCATGGCGTACCGGCGGCGGGTCCACGGACGCGACGGTCCGGCAGACTTCCGCGCGATGGCTCCCCAGTCACCCTTCGGCGACCGACGCGGTGGACGGCTCCACCGCGTGCTCGTGTACTTCGGCCTGCGCGACGGGCCTGAGGAACCCAACCCACCGGCTCCGCCCGCGCCGCCTCGGGACCCGGAGACGTCGCGCTGGCAGAACGCGCTGGTGTACTTCGGCCTGGCCGAGGGCGCGAACACCTCGCGCTACGGCACCGCCGTCTCACGCGAACTCGACGCCGAGATCGACGACCTGCGCCGCCGGCTCGACGCCCTCGAGCGCGACCGCCGGCGCTGAGCGCCACCTACCCCGTCGGCCACCGCCGCGCCACGCCCGGGATCACCGCACCGACCAGCCCGCGCAGCAGCCCGAAGTTGATGTCCACCAGGTCGAAGCTGTCCCGCCAGACCGTGATCTTCCCGTCGCGCAGCTCGAACCGGCCGTACACCCAGAACTGCCAGTGCACCCGGCCGAAGATGAGCGCGTCGGTGCGCTCGGTGAGCACGACGTCGCCGTCCGCGGCGACGGCATGGAAGTGGACCTTGAAGCCCGCCTTCCCGATCATCGGCCGGAACAGCTTGTCCACGGTCCGGCGGCCGTGGACGGTGGGAAACGGGACGTTCGTGTAGGCGACGTCGTCGTCGAGCAGCGCGAGCGCGGCGTCGAGATCGTCACGCGCGAGTGCGTCGAGGAACTCGCGCACGACGGCCTCGGCCGAGTGCAGAGCGTTGACCGGCGGCGCGCCGTTGCGCGTGCTGGTGGTCGACATGCACAGAGCCTCGCGCGTCCCGCCGTCGCATGCAAGCGGCAGGGACAACGGCGAGCCCGTCGAACCCCGGCCCGTGGCTGCCACGACCCCCACCCGTGCCCCCGCCGGCGAAGCGATGGCGAAGTGGAGCGCGAAGGCGCTCCTGATCGCCGCCGGCATCACCCTCGTGGGCGGTGCCATCTGGTACGCCCGGGCGGTGACCGTCCCGCTCATCGTCGCGGCGCTCGTCAGTACACAGCTGATCCCGCTGGTCGAGGCCGGCACACGCCGCGGCGTCCCACGCGGACTCGCCATCACCGGCGCGATGCTCAGCGTCCTCGTCGTCGTGGGCGGGCTCACCTGGATCTTCGCCGACGCCCTCTTCGGTCAGCTCGGTGGGGTCGGTGACGAGCTGAGCGCCGGGGCCGACGAGGCCATCACCTGGCTGCAGGCCAACAACGACTGGGTCCAGCAGAACGAGGCCGAGATCCGCAAGTTCCTCGACGGCCTCCTGCCTGCGGCCAAGGAGGCGGCCGGCGGCGTCGTGGGCGGTGTCCTCACCGGGCTGTCGCTCGCCGCGCAGCTCGTGAGCGCGGCGCTCCTGACCTTCGTCTTCCTCCTCTACCTGCTCACCGGCGGGGATCAGGTGTGGCACTGGATCGAGCGGCGCTTCAGCACCGCGCGCCGCGCCCAGGTCACGCGCGCCGGTGACGCCGCCTGGAACGCCGCGGGCGGCTACATCCGGGGCATCGCGCTCGTCGCGTTGATCGACAGCGTCGTGATCAGCGCCGGCATGTTCGTCTTCGGCACGCCGCTGATCGGGACGCTCTTCCTCCTGAGCTTCGTCTCGCTCTTCATCCCGATCCTCGGCGCCTGGGTGTCGGGCGCAGTCATCGTGCTCGTCACCCTCGGAGCGGAGGGCGCAGGCGCGGCACTCGGCATGACCGCCGTCATCCTCGTCGCGCAGCAGCTCGACAGCATGTTCGTGACGCCGCTCGTCTACCAGAAGACCGTCTCGCTGCATCCGATCATCACGCTCTCCGGCGTGATCATCGGCTCGCAGCTCCTCGGAATCGTCGGCGCGTTCCTCGCAGTCCCCATGATCGCGATCGGGTGGGCGGTCTACAACACGCTCGAGCAGCCGGAGTCGCCGCCGCAACCGACGGCTGCCCCGCAGTCCGGCTGAGGACAAACTGCGGACGCGAAACGGGGCTACCCCCGATGTCCGCGGCCCGGCCCCGCGGGACGCTGGAGCTCCACCTGATCGAGGGAGAGCCCCATGGATGCTTCACGTTCCGCCGGATCCGGCTGGTTCACGTTCGCCGGAGTCCTGTTCCTCGTCGCGGGCTTCGCGAACCTGCTCTGGGGGTTCGGCGCGCTCGACGACGCCTCGTACCTGCCCGAGGACGGCCTGCTCTTCAGCAACCTCACCTTCTGGGGCTGGGTCTCGATCATCTGGGGCGCACTCGCCTTCCTCGCAGGCTCCCTCCTGTTCGCCCGGTCAGCGTCCGGCGCCGTCCTGGGCATCGTGATGGCGACCCTGAGCGCGTTCTTCTGGATGTTCTCGCTGCCCGTCCTCCCGATCTGGTCGCTCGTGGTCATCGGGATTGACCTGCTCATCATCTACGGGCTGACCGCGCACCTCGACGCCGCGAGGTAGCTCCGGCGATGTGGGCACGGGTGCTCCTAGCGCTGGTCGCGACCCTCGCGGCCGGCGCACCCACCGCCGACGCCGCGGTGGTCCGGCCGCCGACGGGCTTCCCGTCGCTGCCGCAAACGGTGCCGAGCCCGCACTTCGTCGTGCACTACACGACGGCCGGTGACCACGCGACGTCGCCAGACGCCGCCGCCACGCTGAGCGCGAACGCCGAGACGGCGTACCGCCTGATCGTCGAGACCTGGGGCTACCCGCCGCCGAAGGACGACGGTGACGGCAGGACGGACCTGTACATCGCCAACCTCGGGACCGGCGCAGGTGCCGCGCGGGAGGAGCCGAGCCTCGAGCAGAGCACCTCGTGGATCCTCGTGTCGACGGCGAACCTGACGAGCCCGTACCCCATCGCGCACGAGTTCTTCCACGCCGTGCAGATGGGTATCTACGCGCACGAGGAGAGCTGGCTGGACGAGTCGACCGCCGAGTGGGCCGGGCAGAACGTCATCTCCGCCCTCGGCATGAACGCGCCGCCCAACTGGTACGACGCGCCGTGGGTGTCGCTGAACTGCGGCTGGCCGGGACCGTGCGACGACCACGACATCGGCGGGTACCGCGGCTCGATCTTCATGGAGTACCTCGACGAGCGCCACGGGATGACGCTCGTGCACGAGGTCTACACGCGCGCCGCGCAGCTCGGTGCCGGCAACGGACAGGCGCACTCGATGCCGGCGCTCTCCGACGCCCTCGCCGCCCGCGGGAGCAGCGTGTCCGATGAGTTCGTCGGCTACGCCCTGGCCGCCAGCAGTGGCCAGATCAACCGGCTCGGCGTGACGAGCGCGCGCCCGCGGGTCGTCAACTCGCTGGTGACCGGCACGATCACGGGACCCCTCGGACCGGTCCCGCTCGTCGTCGATCACCTCGCGTTCACCAACCTGCTGATCATGGGTCAGTCGCGCGGCACGTACGTGGGCGCGTGCGCGGATGAGCGCCTGTCCGTGGAGATCGCGCTGCCGCCGGGCATCCCGACGCAGCCCGCGTTCGTCAGCGGGACCACGATCACGCCGCTGACCATCACCGGCGGTGTCGCCCGCGGCGTGCTCCCGTGGAGCGACTGCTCGAGCTCGACCACGACGCTGGTCGTGCCCAACGGCAGCACCACCGCGGACGACCAGCCGTTCCCCGTCATGCTCGACGTGCGCCTGGTCAACCCCGTCGGCGAGAGCGCCACGCCGCCCACCACGCCGGTCACGACGCTCTCGGTGAAAGCCCGGGCGGGCGCCCACGGGAAGGTCACGCTCAGGATCAGGACCGCGGTCGCGGGCAAGCTCACGATCAAGGCGACGACCCGGCGCAACAAGAAGACGCGCACCTACGCGACCGCGAAGCGGACGGTCAAGCGCGCCGGCACCGTGACCGTCGTGCTCAGGCCGACGACGACCGCGGCCCGGCTCCTGCGCACCGCCAGGAAGCAGAAGCTCACGATCGCGATCACGTTCCGGCCCAAGACCGGCCGGCTGCGCACCGTCCGCGTCACGACCACGGTCAAGCGGTGAGGCAGCGGTAGGCTCCGCCCCATGCCCTGCCTGACGTTCCTCATCGCGCTCATCTCGCCACGCCTGGCGCTGTTCTGCGTGTGGATCTTCAGCAACTGGTTGAGCGTCGCCTACGAGAGCTGGTTCCTGCCGGTCATCGGCTTCTTCCTGCTGCCGTGGACGACCCTGTCCTACGCGGTCATGTGGCAGGTCGGCGGGCGCAACGTCGAGGGCTTCGAGTGGTTCCTCGTCATCCTGGCGTTCGTCATCGACCTCGGTTCGTACGCCGGCGCGTCGAAGGCCCGCGACTAGGACGACGAGGCGGCGAGCCGCTCCGCGCGCTCCTTCATCCCGCGCAGCATCTTCCGCTCCATCACGAGGGACCCGGGCTCCATCGGGAGCATCCCGACCCGGGCGCCGAGCGTCGGCAGCCGGAAGCGGTTGCGGCTGATGAGACGCGTGCGGCCCTCGCGCTCGGTCAGCACGAAGGTCCACACCCAGTTGCCGTCGGCCGCGAGCCAGGCGAGCACCCGCTGGGGTTCGACGCGTTCGACGCGCATGACGTTCTCGCCGTACCCGATGGTGTCGCCGACCTGCGGGTCCTGGAACCGGTCGAGGACCTCGTCGGTGCTGTGCATGTTCAGCCCGAGCAGGTTCTCGATCCAGTCGTAGGTGTACGCACCGCCACGCGGCGCGGGACCCATCTGGGCGATCCAGGGCCAGACCGCCGCGGCCGGTGCGTCGATGGTGATCGCACGGGTGGACACCCCGTCGGCGTCGGGCAGCAGCTCGTCCCCCGGGAGGACGGCGGCGGCCTCCGCGGGCTCCGCGCCGTAGGTGAGGATCGGCTCGCGCAGCCAGCGCCAGTAGGCGGCCGCCAGCGCAGCGAGAAGGGCGACACGAGAGAGCATGGCCGCACGGTATGCCGTGCTTGAACCGCCGTCATCCCGGGTTTTCCGCAACCCGACGACTAATCTCCCGCAGGTGAGCTACACCACCGCCGAAGGCCACCAGCAGATCCTCGACGAGCTGGCGGCTGCGACGGACCGCCTCGCAGTGTCGCTCGCGTGCGTCGGCGCAGCGTACGACCTGCTCGACGAGCAGAGCGGCGACCGCCTCGAGACCGCGCTGTTCCGCCCGATCCAGCACGCGTATGGCACGGCGCAGCGCACGTACTCCGGCTTCGCCGCGCGGCACGGCCTGGAGGCGCGCAGCTTCGAGGAGGCATCGGCGGGCCACGTGTCCCAGGGCGCCCGTGCGTTCATCGACCGGGCCATGGACCAGGCCGCCGAGGCCGCGCACGTGATCGCCGAGCTGCAGGACACCATGCTCCCGGTCGAGGTCGGCGACGCCGAGCTGCGTGCCGGCCTGGCGGAGGTCCGCGAGCGCGTCGAGGGTCTGCGTGCCGACGCGCGTGACTTCACGCGCACGCTCGGTCGATGAGCGTCACCCGGCTGTTCGGCATCGAGCACGCGGTCGTCCAAGGGCCGTTCGGCGGCGGACTGTCGTCGGTCGAGCTCGCGGGCGTGGTCTCCGACGCGGGCGGGCTCGGATCCTTCGGCGCCCACCACCTCGAACCGGCGGCGATCACCGAGGTCATCGGCCAGCTGCGCGCGCGGACGTCGCGGCCGTTCAACGTCAACCTGTGGGTCGACAACCACGACGCCGACGACGCCTGGCTCGCGTCCGACGCCTTCGACGCCCACGTCGCAGCGCTCACGCCGTGGTTCGACGAACTCGGGGTGACGCCGCCGCAGCGACCCGACCACGTCGTCATCCCCTTCATCGACCAGGCGGCCGCCGTGCTCGACGCGGCGCCGCCGGTCTTCAGCTTCGTCTTCGGCGTCCCCGACGACGGTTTGCTCGTCGCCTGCCGCGAGCGCGGGATCGTCACGGTCGGCACCGCGACGACGGTGGACGAAGCCGTGGCGCTCGACGACGCCGGGGTGGACGCGATCGTCGCGACCGGCTTCGAGGCCGGCGGCCACCGCGTGTCGTGGCTGCGCAGCGCCGAGTCGTCGCTGACCGGGACCATGGCGCTCGTGCCGCAGGTCGCCGACGCGGTCAGCGTCCCCGTCATCGCCGCCGGCGGGATCGCCGACGCGCGCGGGGTCGCCGCCGCCCACGCGCTGGGCGCTGACGCCGTGCAGGTCGGCACCGCGTTCCTCGCGACCCGCGAGTCAAACACCACCGATGCGCACCGCGCCCTGCTCGGCACGCCCGAGTCCGCGCACACGGTGCTGACCCGCGCGTTCACCGGGCGGCTCGCACGCGGGTTCCCGAACCGGCTGCAGGCGGAGCTCGAGGCGAGTGCCACCGGCCCCGCGCCGTACCCGTTCCAGCACTGGCTGCTCGGGCACCTGCGCGAGGAGATCGTGCGGCAGGAGCGCACGGACCTCATCGCGCTGTGGGCCGGACAGGCCGCGCCGCTGGCCCGGTTGCGCAGCGCGGCGGACGTCTTCGCCGCGCTTGTGGCCTCGCCACACCGCGCCTGACGCGGCTGTGACGATCACCCCCTGACAGCCCGCGTCCTTCCGGGTACGGTGCGAGCACCGGGCGTCGGAGGAGAGGACACGCATGGCCGAGGAGCTGCCCACGTACTGCCGGATCTGCGAGCCGCTGTGCGGCATGGTCGCGACCGTCGAAGACGGGAAGCTCGTGCAGCTGCGGCCCGACCGCGACCACCCGGTCTCCAAGGGCTTCGCGTGTCCGAAGGGCATCGCGTTCACCGAGGTCGTCAACGACCCCGACCGCGTCACCCACCCGCTCAAGCGCCAGCCCGACGGCACCTTCGAGCGCGTGAGCTGGGATGACGCCATGCGCGACATCAAGGCCCGCATGCTGCGCATCCACAGCGAGCACGGCGCCGACGCGATCGGCTGGTACTGGGGCAACCCGGGCGCGTTCAGCGCGTCGCACACGCTGTGGGTCGCGGCGTTCATGCTCGGCCTGCGCTCGCCGCACCTCTACACCGCCGGCTCGCAGGACGTCAACAACCGCTTCGTCGCCAGCGAGTTCCTCTACGGCAACCCGACGACCGCGCCCGTGCCCGACCTGCACCGCGCCGACCTCGTCGTCATCGTCGGCGCGAACCCGCTGGTCTCGCACGGCAGCGTGCTGACCGCGCCGCGGATCAAGGAGGAGCTGCACGGCGTCGTCGACCGCGGGGGTCGCGTCGTCGTGGTCGACCCCCGGCGGACCGAGACCGCCCGCGCCTTCGCGTGGCAGCCGATCCGCCCCGACGGCGACGTGTTCATGCTCCTCAGCCTGCTGCACGTGCTGTTCGAGGACGGGCTCGCCGACGACGCCGCCATCGCGGCGCAGGCGCGCGGGGCGGAGCAGCTCCGCGAGCTGGCCCGGCCGTTCACGCCGGAGTCCACGGCCGAGCGGACCGGCATCGCGCCCGACACCCTGCGCGAGCTCGCCCGAGCACTGGCGACCACCGAGCGCGCCGCGATGTACGGGCGCATCGGCACGTCGCTCGGCCGCAGCGGCACCCTGACCACGATGCTGCTCGACGCGGTGAACCTCGTCGCCGGCAACCTCGACCGCGAGGGCGGGTCGATGTTCGGGACGCTCGGCACCCCGTTCGAACGGACCGCGCTGCAGCTCATCAAGGCGCTCGTCCCCGTCGGCCACGACCGCGGTCCGCGCTCGCGGATCGGCGGGTTCCCGGCCGTGCTCGCCTCGCGTCCCGCGGCGATCATGGCGAAGGAGATGACGACGCCGGGCAAGGGACAGCTCCGCGCGCTATTCGTCTCCGCCGGCAACCCCGTGCTCAGCTGCCCGAACGGCGACGAGCTCGAGGACGCGCTCGACACGCTCGACCTCCAGGTCGCCATCGACTTCTACGTCAACGAGACCCACGCGCACGCCGACTACGTCCTGCCCGCCACGACGATGTACGAGCGCCAGGACTTCCCGATCCCGTTCCAGACCCTGTCGCTCACGCCCTTCCGCCAGGGGACCGACGCCGTCATCCCGCCCGTCGGCGAGGCGCGCGAGGAGTGGGAGGTCATCGACGAGCTCGCCAGCGCGCTGTGGCGCCGCACCCCGATGTTCTTCGGCGCCGAGCTGGTGCGCCGCACCGGGATGCTGACGCCGCGCCGGGCCATGGACGCGGTCGTCCGCCTTGCCGAGGGCGGCGACCTCTTCGGCCTGCGCCGGGGCGGCCTGACGTTCGCCCGGCTGCTGCGCGACCTGCCCCACGGCCAGGTCATCGCGCCGCACCTGCGCGCCGGGGCGCTGCGGACCGTGAACCTCCACGGCGACCGCAAGGTCCGCCTCGACGCCCCGCAGTTCGCGTCGGAGATCGCCCGCCTCGCCGAACGCCCTGGCGACGACCCCGCGTTCCCGCTGCGGCTCATCGGCATGCGCGAGCTGCGCAGCGAGAACTCGTGGATGCACAACGCGCCGCTGCTGCTGCGCGGCGGGCGCAAGCACCTCGCCCGCATGCACCCTGACGACGCCGCCGCGGTGGGCGCGGCCGAGGGCGACCGGATCCGCGTGACCTCCAAGCACGGGGAGATCGAACTGGCCGTCACGCTGACCGACGACCTCGTCCCCGGGGTGATCGCGATCCCGCACGGCTGGGGCCACAAGGGCCGCGGCGGGTGGCGCAAGGCGAACACCGCCGACGCCGGCAGCGGCGGCGCGAACGTCAACCGGCTCATGAGCAGCGACCCCGCCGACGTCGAGCCGGTCGCCGGCATGGCGAACCTCACCGGTGTGCCGGTCCGCGCGGAGGTGGTCGCGCCCGCGGCCCAGGCACCCGAGCGGGAGGCTGCCACACTGGGGGCATGACCCAGATCGCGCGCATCTCCGTCGGCGACTCGCAGTACGACGACCGGCTCTGGAAGCTCCTCGTCGACACCGGGATCGAGCCCGAGGAGTTCGAGGACCTCGAGTACTTCTCGCTCATCCCGTTCTTCGTGATCGCCGGCGCGTCGGTGGAGACCCACGTGCGCGCCCACGGCGACCACTTCCACTTCGAGGGCGTCACGCTGAACGTGCCCGACGAGCTGGAGGAGATGTTCTTCGCCGTCCTGCCGCAGATGCTCGGCCAGGTCACGGATACCGAGCCCGAGGCGTAAGTCCCGGCGCGCACGCCGGTTGTCCCGGTGTGCGCACGCTGGTTCTCACCGCCCTTCTGACCCTCGCCGCGGCGGTCCCCGCCACCGCGGCCGAGTTCCAGGTCGACAGCACCGCGCCCGGGAACGGCAACTGCGCCGCGCCCGGTCAGTGCACGCTGCGCCAGGCGATCGCGGACGCCAAGACGGCGCCGGGACGCGACACCATCCGCGTCCCGCCCGGCACGTACGACCAGACCGGCCAGGACCTCATCGTGTCCATCGGCGAGCAGGTCGAGATCGTCGGCGCCGATCCGCGCACCACCGTGATCCGTGAGGTCAGCGGCGGCGACGGCCGCGTCTTCCTCGTCGAGCAGGACGCGACGCTCGACCTGTCCGGCGTGACCCTCACCGGGTCGCGCAACGCGTCAGCCGTGCTGCTGTTCGGCTCGGGCATGACCTTCCGGGCGACGAACGTGGTCTTCACCGGGAACACCGCGACCAACGGCGCCGCCATCGACGCGACAGGCGGTGCGGTGGAGCTGGCCCGCAGCACGCTCACGGGCAACGTCGCGACCGGGAAGGGCGGCGCGATCTACCTCGGCGGCGCCGGGTCACGGGTGACCGCCGTGAACACGACCATCTCCGGCAACACGGCACCCGACGGGGCGGGCATCGCCGCGGATCAGGGCCTGGCGACCGTGCGCGGAACGACAGTCGCGAACAACACCGGGGCGCCCGACGTCCGGGGCGCGATCGCGGCGCACGCGTCGATCGTCGGCTCGTGCGCTGGGGCGATCGGGAGCCTCGGGGCGAACGCCAGCGCCGACCCCGCGTGCGCGATGGAGCGCACCGCGCCGCTGCAGCTCGGCGCCGTGGGCGACCACGGCGGAGCAACGTCGACCATGGTCCCGGCGGCCGGTAGCCCGGCGGTCGATGCCGACCCGTCGTGCGCGGCGGGCACGTCGGACCAGCGCGGTCTCGCCCGGCCGCAGGGCGCGGCCTGCGACGCCGGTGCCGTCGAGGTGCCCGCCCCCGGCATGGCGCCGCCGCCGTCCACCACGCCCGTGCCCTTCGCCCTCACCGCGCTGCGCGTCACCCCGAACCCCTGGCGGATCGCCCGGGGCGCGGCCCTCATCACGGTCCGCGCGAACATCGCCGGCACCGTGCGGTTCACCGTCCAGCGGGCGCGTGGCGGGCGGCGCGTGGGTGGCCGCTGCGCCGCGCCGACCCGGGCCAACCGCCGCCGCGCGGCGTGCACGCGCTTCGTCGCGGTCCGCGGGAGCTTCACCCGGGCGGTCGGGCCCGGCACCACCACGATCCGGTTCGCCGGGCGTCTCGGCGGTCGGCAGCTCGGGGTCGGCCGCTACCGCCTCACCGCCCGCGCGAGCGCCGGCGAGGCCACCCGCCGCGCGGGGTTCACCGTGGTGCGGGCCGCGCGCCGCCGCTGATCGCCGAGAGACGCGGATTATCACTACGGCACGCGAGGTTGCCCGTTACGGGTACCGATCTGTACCGTGCCCGCGCGCCCTGTCCGGCGTTCCCTGTCCACGGCAGCTCCGCTGCCTGTCTCACGAGGTTCTCGATGCGCCTTCGCCATCTCCTGATGGCCGCGTTTGCGCTGCTCGCATTCGCGGTCACACCGGCCCCTGCCGCCGCCAACCCCTTCGCCAAGGGCCCCGACCCCACCGCCGCGTCGGTCCGCGCCGCCCAGGGTCCCTACGCCGTGACCGCCGTCCGCGTCACCGAGGCCGCGTCCAACGGCTTCGGGACCGGCATGATCTGGCGGCCGGTGACCACGACCGGTGAGAAGTTCGGCATCGTCGCCATGGCGCCCGGCTTCACCGAGGACATGACCGCCACCGGCTGGCTCGGCCAGAAGCTCGCCTCGAACGGCTTCGTCGTCATGGCGTTCAACACGAACACCCCGTTCGACCTGCCCCCGAGCCGCGGCAAGGCGCTGCTGCTCGCGCTCGACCACATGAAGGTCGCGGCCTCGACGAAGAACATCGTCGACCCGACCCGCCAGGCGGTCGTCGGCCACTCCATGGGCGGCGGCGGCACGCTCTCGGCCTCGAAGGCCCGCCCCGCGCTGAAGGCCGCCGTCGGCCTCGCCTCGTGGCACCAGGACGGCACCTGGCCCGAGATCACGGTGCCGAACCTCCAGATCGGCATCGCGGACGACGTCATCGCGCCGACCTTCATGCACGTCATCCCGTTCCACCGCTCGATCCCGGCCACGACGCCGAAGGCCTACATCGAGTACCCCAGCGGCGGGCATTTCGCGACCAACAGCTACACGCCGCGCAACATGGCGAGCGTGCTGACCTGGCTCAAGCGCTTCGTCGACGACGACACGCGCTACTCGCAGTTCATCTGCCCCGGACCCGCGGCGCTGAACGCCGGCGAGTTCTCGACGTACAGCTCCAGCTGCCCCTTCTAGCGGGGTAGCTCGCGCGGCGTCCCGCGGCCCCCAGACCGGGCCGCGGGACGCGCGCACGCTTGGTGGAAGGAGCTACAAGCCCTGCCTCACAAGCCCATCGTCTTGCCGATGAGCTCCTTCATGATCTCGTTCGTGCCCGCGTAGATCCGGCCGACGCGCGCGTCGATCCACGCCTGGCCGATCTTGTACTCCTTGGTGTAGCCGTAGCCGCCGTGCAGCTGCAGGCACTCGTCGGCGACCTTGCAGAGCAGATCGGTCGTGTAGTACTTGGCCATCGCGGCCTCGTCGACCCCGCACGTGCCGGCGACGTACTTGCTGATGCACTGGTCGACGAAGGCCCGGGTGATCGTGATCTCCGTCTTCATCTCGGCCATCTTGAAGCGGGAGTTCTGGAACGTCCCGATCGGGCGGCCGAACGCCTTGCGCTCCTTGACGTACTCCAGCGTCTGCGCCAGGACCGTCTCGCAGCCCGCGACCGAGCTGACGGCGAGCGTCAGGCGCTCCGGCACCAGGCGGGCGACGAGCTGGTAGAAGCCCGAGCCCTCCTCGCCGAGGAGGTTCTCCGCGGGGACGACGCAGTCGTTGAAGAACAGCTCCGCGGTGTCCGACGCGTGCTGGCCGAGCTTCTCGATCTGCTTGCCGCGCTCGAAGCCGTCGAACCCGCGCTCGACGATGAAGAGCGACAGGCCGCCGTGCGGGTCGTCGCTCGTGCGCGCGGCGACGATGACGAGGTCGGCGTTGATGCCGTTCGTGATGAACGTCTTCGCGCCGTTGAGGATGTACGTGTCGCCGTCGCGCTTCGCGCTGGTCGCGATCGCGGCGAGGTCGGAGCCCGTGCCCGGCTCGGTCATCGCGACCGCGGCGATGAGCTCGCCCGACGCCATGCCCGGCAGCCAGCGCGCCTTCTGCTCCTCGGTGCAGCTCGCCATGAAGTAGGGCAGGCAGACGTCGGTGTGCAGCAGCGGGCCCGCCCACGCGTCGCCGACCCCGGAGGTCGCGGCCTCCTCCATGAGGACGACGTTGAAGCGCCAGTCGTCGACGCCCTGCCCGCCGTACTCCTCGGGCACCTCCATCGCCAGGAAGCCGTGCTCGGCGGCCTTGGCGAACATCTCGCGCGGGATGATCCCCGCCGCGTTCCAGTCGTCGTAGTGCGGCTTGACCTCCGCCTCGAGGAAGCGGCGGAAGCTCTCGCGGTAGTCGTCGTGCTCGGACTCGAAGATCGTGCGTCCGGAAGTGGTGGCTGTGGCCATGGCCTCAGGATACATACCGAACGCTTGCTTTGTAGATATCTGTGTAGGGTCGGAGACGCCCGATGTCGACGACCGAACCCCGGCCCATCCGCCGCACGCAGGAGGCACGCACCGCCGAGACGCGGCGCAAGCTGCTCGACGCGACGCTCACGAGCCTGCTCGAGGTGGGCTACGCCGGGACGACCACCCGGCGCGTCGCCGAGATCGCCGGGGTCTCCCAGGGCGCGCAGACCCACCACTTCCCGCGCCGGGTCGACCTCGTCGGCGCGGCGCTCGAACAGGCGGCCGACCAGCGCATCGCCGACCTGCGCGCACGCATGGCCGACCTCCCCACCGAGCGGCGAGAGCGCACCCGCGCGATCCTCGACCTCATCTGGGAGGACTTCGGCAGCCCGATCTTCACCATCTTCGTGAAGCTCTGGGTCGCCGCCGCCGACGACCGCGAGCTCTACGACCGGCTCGTCCCGCTCGAGCGCCAGCTCTCCCGGGAGATCGCGGCGGTGGTCCCCGACCTCGCAGGCGACGACCCGCGGCCCGAGGACCTCAACGCGCGCGTGAACCTCGCGCTCTCAGCCCTGCGCGGCCTGGCCCTCTCCCAGGCCTTCGAGCCGACCGCCCGCGAGCCGCGCGACCCGTGGCCCGACGCCCGGCCGGTCCTCGAGCGGATCCTGCTCGGCGACTGAGCCGCGTCAGCGGCGCCGCAGCTCGCGCCACTCGTCGATCGCGTGCTCCTCGCGGAGCATGTCGGTCCCGGAGTCGTCGAAGTCGAGGTCGTGGGCGGCGTCCGAGCACCAGAAGCGCGGGTGGCGGTCGAGCCAGCGCTGCGCGTCGGCCTGGCCGATCTCGATGAGCGCCGAGGCGAAGTCGGGGTCGAACAGCACAAAGCTCATGAGCTCACCGCGGCGGCCGCCGTCCAGCAGCCGGGAGAGCAGCGGGAAGTCCGGGTCGCGCAGCGCCCGCAGGCCGCCGTACTTCTCGTCGAGGATGCGCTCGGCGACGTCGGCGAGCGTCGTGCGCGTCTCGGGCGCGACGAGCGCGTAGGAGATCTTGCGGTACGACGGCCGGCCGCGGGCGTTGCGGTACGCCCGTGCGGACGACGACATCCCGCCGATGCTGTCGGCGAAGAACGAGTTGATCGCCGCGAGCTGGTGCAGGTCGTCGGCGATCTGGTCGACCATCAGGCCGTCGAGCACGTTCGCGAGCACGTCGGTCATCCGCGGGCGCCGGGCGAGTTCCTCCTCCGGCGGTGTGGCGAACGGCTTGAAGCCGATCACGATCACCCGGTCGGCACCCAGGGCGAGCGCGGGTGCCAGCGGCGTGTTCAGGCGCGTGGCCCCGTCGATGTAGTGGCCCGCCGCACGCGCCGGGCGTGTGACCTCCACGGGAGGGAACAGGAGCGGCATGGCCGCGGACGCGCGGACGTGCTGCCCGGACAGCGTCACCTTCTGGAAGCGGATGCCGTCGGTGCTCTTGTTGCGCGGCGCCGGCCCGCGCCGCTCGACGAACGCCGTGGGGCGTCCGGTCGACAGCGACGTCGCGACGACGCACACCGCGTCGAGCGTGCCGTTGCGGACGTTGCGGTGCAGCGCCATCCAGTCGATCCACTTCTCGAGGCTCGACGCCATCGGGCGCGGATCGAGCAGCGACGCCAGGCGCACCCCGGGCACCCCGAGTGCCTCGGCCACGCCGCGCGCCGCGGACACGGCCAGGCCGGGGCCGAGCACCGGGCTGATCACGTCGGTCTTGCGCAGGCTGCGCCAGTGCTCGAGCGAATGGTCCACCTGCTCGTCCATCGGCCGGTGCACCACCGAGGCGGCAGCGGCCGCGTTGATGGCGCCGACGCTCGTGCCGCAGATGACCGACACCTTCTCCCCGCGCGCCTCGAGCGCCGGGAGCAGCACGGACAGCGCGCCCGCCTCATAGGCGCCGCGCGCTCCTCCTCCGGGCAGGACGAGCGCCACCTTGGGCGCAGTGCCGTTGCTCTCCATCGCCATCCGGTCAGGCATTGTCTCGCGCCCACCCGACGGCGCTAGGTCCGGACGGTCCACCCGGCGTGCCGGTGTTTCGACATCGCGTCGAGCCTCGGCCGGAACCCTCCCCGGAAATGGCGAGGGCGCCTCCGAAGAGGCGCCCTCGTTGCGTCCTTGCCCTCCGAGGCAAGTCCGTCGCATCCAGCCGATCCCCAGCGGCCGTGATGCGAACCCTGTCCGAGGTGCCTATCGGGCGGCGCGCCTGAGGACCCAAGGCCGCCCGCGATCGGTTCGTACACACGTCCACGAAACGGCCTGGGGGCCCGCAGCGCGGGCGTCAGACGGCGAGGGTCGCGTCGGCGACGACGACCACGTCGCCGCCCACCCGGACCAGGTCGCCCGCGATCTCGGCGGAGAGCCGCGACGGGCGGGCCATCTCCACGCCCTGGTCGATCTCGATCGACGACGCCACGCCCGAGCGGTGCAGCAGCGCGACGAGCGGCCCGGCGGCCGAGCCGGTCGCCGGATCCTCGACCACGAGGCCCCGGTCGAGGTAGAACGACCGGGCCCTGACCCGCCCGGCGTCCCCGACGGCGGCGACGTACGCCACGATCGCCCCGAGCTCGTCGAGCAGTCCACCGAGTGCCCCGGCCTCGAGCTTCAACCGCGGCAGCAGCTTCCCGCCGCGCACGAGCACCAGCAGGTGGGGCGCGCCGGTGGAGGCCACCTGCGGCGGCAGCTCGGCCACGAGGTCCGCCGCCGTGAGGCCCAGTGCACCCGCGACGCGTTCGGGGTCGGGCGTCGCGCCGTAGTGAACCGGTCCCTGCAGCATGGTCGCGTGCGCCGTGACGCCGCTCAGCTCCACCTCGACGGGCTGCAGGCCCGCCCGCGTCTGCTGGACGTAACGGGCCGTCCGTACGCCTGACTTCCGGGCATGGGCGACCGCGGTGCCGAGCGACGGGTGGCCGGCGAACGGCATCTCCCCAGGCGGCGAGAAGATCCGGTTGCGGTAGTCGGCGCCCTCGACGGTGGCCCGCTGGATGAACGTCGTCTCCGAGAGCCGCGTCTCGCGGGCGAGCGCGAGCATGAACGCGTCGGTGAGCTCGTCGGCGTCGTGGATGACCGCGAGACCGTTGCCCGTCAGGGGCCGCGACGTGAAGACGTCCAGCCAGGTGACCGCCCGGCGCACGTTCAGAACGCCGTGGACGGGGTCATCCGTCGAAGTCGAAGTCGCGAGGCGGCTTCTGCTCGAACCACAGCCGGTCGTGCTCCGGGGTCTCCTGGAGGAAGTCCGGGGTCTCCTCCAGGACGTCCTCGGCCTCGTCATCCGGGGCCACGACGTCGGGATCGGGCTTGACCTCCGTCTCGGCGAGGTGCTCCTCGACCGAGAACTCGACCGTCGGCTGGGCCAGGTGGTCGGGCAGCGGCTCGTCGAGCGGCACCTCCGCAACGGGCTCGGGCTCAGGCTCGGGCTCGGGCGGCAGTTCCGGCTCCGGCTCCGGCTCCGGCTCCGGGAAGGCCTCCGGCGCCTCGGCGGGGAGTTCCACGTCGGCGACAGGTTCGGGCTCGGGCGGGAGCAGCGGTTCCGGCGCGGGCTCGAGCTCCGGCTCGGCGATCGGCACGTCGGCCGGCGCGGGCACAGCCGCCTCGGGGTCTTCGGCGTGGTCCCCCGTCCGGCGGACGGGGCCGAGAGCCTCCTGCTCCAAGCGCTGAATCTCAGACGGGTCCCCGCCGTGTTTGCGCTTGAGCTCGAGGTGCTCTCGGATGGCGTCGTCGAGCAGGCCCATTGGAACGGCTAAAGCCTACTCGGCGGGCACCGCGCCCGCGACGACGGCCCGTGCCGTCCGGTTCTTGCCGTCTCGCTTGGCCCGATACAGCGCGGCATCCGCGCCGGCGACGAGCGAGCCGCCGTCCTCCGCCGTGGCGGGCACCGCGGACACGCCGAGGCTCGTCGTCACCCGCAGCGCGCCGTCGCCCTCCAGGCGTGGGACGCGCAGCGCCTCGACGCCTCGGCGCACGCGCTCGGCGAGCTCGTACGCCCCGTCGAGATCGGCGCCCGGGAGGATCACCGCGAGCTCCTCACCGCCGTAGCGGGCGGGAATGTCGATGTCGCGGCAGGCACGCCGCACCGCGCGCGCGACTTCGCGCAGCACGACGTCACCCTGCCGGTGGCCGTACTCGTCGTTGACGGCCTTGAAGTCGTCGAGGTCCAGCAGCACGAGGCCCAGCGGCTGTCCGAGCCGCATCGCGCGCTCCACCTCTGCCGCGAGCGCCTCGTCGAAGCGACGGCGGTTGGCCAGGCGGGTCAGCGGGTCGGTGACCGACTGCCGCGCGACCGCCTCGTGGCGGCCCACGTTCTCCACCGACACCGCCGCCTGCGCGGCGAGGTAGTGGAAGAGCTCGGTCTCGGCGAGGCTGAAGGGCCGTCCGGTGCGGCCGACCGACACGACGCCGGCCACCTCGGAGACCTGGCCGTCGGTCTCGTGCACCCGCAGCGGATGCGCAAGGGCGACCGAGCCGGGTGCGGCCACCGTCTGCGGGCGCCCGGCCTGCAGCGCGCGGCTCTCGGCCTGGCGCACGGTGTCGCCCAACCCGTCGCCAAGCCCCACGCGCGCCGCCTCGTGCAGCTCGCCCTCGCTGTCGCGCACGATCACGCGCCCCGCGTCGGCGTCGACCCCCTCGACCGCCGTCTCGACGACGAGCTGGAGCAGCGCCTCCGCGTCGAGGTTCGAGCCGACGGCCTGCCCGAGCCGCCGCATGGAGCTCTGCACCCGCTCGCGCTCACGCTGGAGCTCGGCGAGCCGCACCTGGAGCTGCTCGGCCATCTTGTTGAACTCGTGGCCGAGCTCGGCGAACTCGTCGTTGCCGACCGTCGGCACCCGGGCGTCGAGATCCCCGCCGCCGAGGCGTCGCGCCGCCGACAGCACGCCGCCGATCTGCTGCTGCAGCGAGCGGGACACCACGAGCGCGAAGACGAACGCGAGGATGAAGAACCCACCCAGGAGCATGGCCGCGAGCAGCCTGCTGCGCGTGATGTCGTCGGCGGTCGCGCCTGTCGCCGCGAGGGTCACGACGCGGGTGCGCTCACCGAGGAACCCGGCAGCCCCGAACGACGCGGCCCGGTAGTCCTCGGCGCCGATCGTCAGATCGCCTTCGTCGGGAAGGTCGGTCCGCGCCGCCGCGGGGATGGAGGCGCCCAGCACCTCCCGGTCGGACAGGACGACGACCTCGCCGTCGACCAGGCTCGCCGCCTCGCCCGCGAACTCCGCCGCCTCCTCGACGGACACCTGGAGCTCGCCGGCCGGTTGATTGTCGGCGGTCATCAGCCTCGCCGCCGCGGGCGCGGTGGCCGTCCGACTGCCGACGTCCACGTACGCCGCGCCGTCACGAGCGATGACGATCCGGCGCGCGCGGCGGCTGTCCAGCAGCTCGAACGCGCGGTCGCGCGCGGCCTCGGCGTCGTCCTCCTGCAGCGCGGTCGCGAGCTGGCGGTCGGCCGCGATCTGGGTCGCCGCCGTCTGGGCCCGGTCCCGCGCCGCGCGGAAGAGGTTGATCTCGACCTCCTGCTGCGCCGCGAGGCTCGCGTCCGCCTTGCCGGTCTCGTTGTCCTCGATGAGCTGGAACAGCACGAAGCCGACGATCGCCATCGGCAGGATGACGATCGCGACGAAGAAGCCGGTGAGACGCTGGCGAAAGCTCACGGAGAACCCAGATCCCAGAGTACCTCCGCAGCCAGCCGTCCCGGCGCAGCGGGCGCGGTACACTGGTCGCCGCGTGGGGCTATAGCTCAGCTGGGAGAGCGCCTGGATCGCACCCAGGAGGTCGCCGGTTCGAGCCCGGCTAGCTCCATCGACACGAAGGCCCCGCGACCGCGGGGCCTTCGTCGTTCCGGGGCCGACAGATCGTGCGGCGTGCGGCGCGCCCGATCGGAGTAGCGTCACCAGTCCGCGGCGGTTGCGCCTCGGACCATGCGTCTGCTCTCCCCCCACCCGGCAGCGATGACCTCGACGCTCGCCGCGTTGATGATCGTGCTCGGGCCGAGCGTCGCACACGGACAGAGCGCATCGCAGACCCTCGGTGCCCTCGCCCAGCTCAGCGGGACGAACGGCTGCCTGGTGGACCGCTCGTCCACCCGCGACGACTGCGCGCCGACACGTGCGTTGCTCGGCCCCGGCCCGTTCCTGGGTTCGCGTGCCGTGGCGATCAGCCCCGACGGCAGGCAGGTCTATGTCGCCTCCTCGACGAGCGACGCGGTCGCGATCCTGCGCCGCAACGCCCGCACCGGGGTCCTCACCCAGGCCTCCGGCAAGGCGGGGTGCATCGCGGAGAAGGGCGCCCAGGGCTGCGCCTGGGCGCGCGGCCTGAACGGCCCGAACTCGGTCGCCGTGAGCCCTGACGGCCGCAACGTGTACGTGACGTCGCGCAACAGCGACGACGTCAGCATCCTGCGCCGCAACGCCTCGACCGGCGCGCTGACCCAGCTCTCCGGTGCGGCGGGCTGCATCTCGGGTGTCGCCGCGGTGCCCGGCTGCGCGGCGGGACGCGCGCTCGACGGGCCGGACGTCGTGGCCGTCAGCCCCGACGGCCGGAACGTCTACGTCGGGTCGTTCTTCGGCAACGCGGTCGTGACCTTCACGCGCGACGCGTCGACCGGCGCCCTCGCACAGCCCGCGGACACGACCGGCTGCCTCGCCGCGGCGACCGCCGGCTGCGCCACCGGGATCGCGCTCGGCGCGCCCGAGGGCCTGGCGGTCAGCGCCGACGGCGCATCGGTGTACGTCGCCACGGCCGCGAGCAACGCCGTCCTCACCCTGGCCCGCAACGCGTCGACCGGCGCGCTCACCCAGGCCACCGACGGCACGGGCTGCATCGCCAACGCCGTCGTCACCGGCTGCACGACCGGCGTGACCGTCGCCGGTGCGAACGCGCTGGCCGTCAGCCCGGGCGACGACGACGTCTACGCCACCTCGCTGGTGAGCAACAGCGTGACGTCGTTCACCCGCACCGCCGGCAGCGGGCTGCTGGCCCAGCAGCAGGGCACCTCGGCGTGCGCGATCTACCTGCTCGCCGTCGGCTGCTCGCTCGCGCGGTCCCTGTCCGCCCCTGAGGGCGTCGCCGTCTCCCCCGACGGCGCGACCGTGTACGCCGCGGCCTACAACTCCGGCACGATCGCAACCTTCGTGCGGTCCACCACCGGCGCCCTGAAGCAGCAGTCCGGACGGCTCGGATGCGTCACCGGCAAGGACGAACCGGACTGCGCGACCGGGCGTGCACTGTCGGGCGTCAGCTCGATCGCGGTCAGCCCGGACGGGCGGCACGTGTACGCCGCCGCCTTCAAGAGCAACGCGCTGACCGTCTTTGCGCGAACCACCACCACGAGGACCCGAGAGTGACCGAGACGCCCGACCCCGACCGGCGGGGCCTCACCCGCGCCGACCTCCTCAAGCGCGCCGCCGCGGCGGGCACGGGGATCATCCTCGGCGGGCCCGCGGCGAGCGCCGGGGCACGATCGCGGGGCCGCGCGCCCACCAAGCGCGTCGCGGGCATGAACATCCTGCTGTTCCTCACCGACCAGCAGCGCTCACTCCAGCACTTCCCGCGCGACTGGGCAAAGCGCAACCTGCCGGGCCTGACGCGGCTGACGAACCGCGGCCTCACGTTCGAGAACGCGTTCACCAACGCCTGCATGTGCTCGCCCGCGCGGTCGACGCTGATGTCCGGCTACTTCCCCGCCCAGCACGGCGTGAAGTACACGCTCGAGACGAGCATGCCGTCGCCGCAGTACCCGCAGGTCGAGCTGGCGACGACGTTCAAGAACCCCGCGTCGGTCGTCGCCGCCGCCGGCTACACGCCCGTCTACAAGGGCAAGTTCCACTGCAACAAGCCCGCGAACGGCTCGACCTGGGTCCCGCAGGACGTCAACCAGTACGGCTTCACCCGCTGGAACCCGCCGGACGCGGGCGGCAACCAGTCGATCCCCGAGGAGGGCGGCGGCCTCTACGACAACGACGGCCGCTTCATCACCTCACAGGGCACCCCCGACGCGGGCACCGAAGGGGCGCTCCAGTACCTCGACTCGGTGGCGGCGCAGAGCCAGCCGTTCTTCATGGTCGTGTCGCTCGTCAACCCGCACGACGTGCTGCTCTATCCGAAGACCTACACCAGCGGCGGGTACGACAGCACCTGGCTGGAGGGCGAGATCGAACCCCCGGACACGGTGAACGAGGACCTCTCCACCAAGCCGTCGGTCCAGGCCGAGTTCCGGAAGATCTTCAACCTGTCCGGGCCGATCCCGACCCGGCAGATGAAGCGCAACTACCTGAACTTCTACGGCAACCTCATGAAGTCGTCGGACGCGTTCCTCGTGCAGCTGCTCGACGCTCTGGACCGCAACGGCCTGACGAACGACACGCTCGTCATCGCGACGGCCGACCACGGCGAGATGGGCACCGCGCACGGCGGGATGCGCCAGAAGAACTTCAACGTCTACGAGGAGGCGACGCACATCCCGCTCGTCTACTCCAACCCGCGTCTGTTCCCGCGCGCGAAGAAAAGCCGGGCGCTCGTGTCGCACGTCGACTTCCTGCCCACGCTCGCGAGCCTGGTCGACGCGCCGTCCACGGCCCGCGCCGGGTGGGCGGGCAAGGACTACAGCGACATCGTGCTGGGCCGCTCGTCGAAGGGCGTGCAGGACTACACCGTCTTCACCTACGACGACTACCAGTCCGGGCAGCCGTCGGGTCCGTACCCGAAGCCCCCGAACCACATCGTCAGCATCCGCGAGCGCAACTGGAAGATCGCGCGCTACTACGACGTCGCGGGCAAGGAACCCGACCAGTGGGAGCTCTACCACCTGGCGACGGACCCGTACGAGCGCGTGAACCTCGCGCACAAGGGGCACAAGCGCACACCGGCGCAGCAGCGGGCGTACACCCGGCTGCGCCGCAAGCTCGCCCGGGTGGAGGAGACGCGGCTGCAGCCGCTGCCGAGCGGGTAGCGTCCGCGCGCATGGACCTCGAGCCGAGCGCGGACGACACCCCGAAGGCGCGCCGGCTCGACCGCTTTCGCCTGGCGTCACGCCGGGTCGACGCCCACCCGGCCGTGGTCCAGGCCACGCGAGCCACCCGAGCGGCCCTGCCGGGTGACCCGAAGTTCGGAGACGCGCTCTCCACCGCGGCGGAGGACCGGCCGTCGCTGGTCCTCGCCCGGCACCTGGCCGAGCTGGGGACCGCGCAGCCGAGCGCCGCGCGGGAACTGGGCCTGGGCGCGCTGCAGGTCTGGCAGGCCCTCGCCGAGTCGATCGGCCGGGGCGCCGGGACCGACGAGGTGGCGATCGTCTTCACCGACCTGGTGGGCTTCTCGTCGTGGGCGCTGGAGGTCGGCGACGAGCGCGCGCTCGAGCTGCTGCGCGAGGTCGCCTCGATCGTCGAGCCCGCGATCGAGAGCCGCGGCCGGATCGTCAAGCGCCTGGGCGACGGCCACATGGCCGTCTTCCCCGACGCGCAGCACGCCGTCGACGCCGCCCTGGAGATCCAGCGCAAGCTCGCGGGCGTCGCCGTCGACGGGCACGCCGCCCAGCTGCGGGTGGGGGTGCACGTCGGGCGGCCGCGGCGGGTCGGCCGGGACTACCTCGGCGTCGACGTGAACGTCGCCGCGCGAGTGACCGACGCCGCGAAGGGCGGAGAGGTCCTCGTCTCCGACCGGGCGCTGGCCGCGCTCGACACCGCGGGGCTCAGGGTGAAGCGGCGGCGGCGGTTCCGGGCGAAGGGCGCGCCGCGGGACCTCGAGGTCCATGCGATCGCGCCGGCGGCGCCGTAGTCGAACCGTGCCGGCCCGGCGTCCGTAGTGCCTGGCATGGGCTTCCGCCTCGTGCTCGTCCTCCTCGCCGCAACGCTCGTCGGCTGCGGCGGCGGCGACCAGCAGCCCGAGGACGTCATCCGCGGCTGGGCCGACACCCTGCGTGCCGGCGACGTCGACGCCGCGGCCGACCGGTTCGCCGTGCCCAGCCGCGTGGCCAACGGCGGGCCACCAGAGCGGCTCACGACCCGGGCCGCCGTCCGGTCCTTCAACGCCGCCCTGCCGTGCGGCGCGCGGCTGGAGGGCACCCAGGAGGACGACGACGGGTTCGTCATCGCCACCTTCCGCCTCACCGCGCGGCGCGGCGGGACCGACTGCGGAGAGGGGCGGGGCGCCATCGCTCGGGTTGCCATCCGCGTGCGCGACGGCAAGATCACGGACTGGCTGCGAGCGGACGACCGCCCGGCCGCCGGCCCGACCGTCGACACCTGAGCCGCGCCGCCGCCTTGGACGTGCGTACGATCGGGCCGTGGCGCACGAGCACGAGTACGAGATCGACGGGCCCCTCATCGAAGAGGTCTTCCGGCTGACCGCCACCGACGAGCGCACCCCGCTGCCGCGCCACCGGCACAACCTCACGCGCTCGCAGGTGGAGACGACGCAACGCGCCCGGATCATCGTCGCGACGGCCGAGGTCGTGAACGAGCTGGGCTACGCCGCGGCGTCGTCGAAGGCCATCATCGAGCGCGCCGGCGTGTCCAGCAAGACCTTCTACGCGCTCTTCGGCGACAAGGAGTCGGCGTTCTTCGCCGCGTTCTCACTGCTCGACGGCGTGATCGTCGACGTCGTGCGTGGCGCGCCCCATCCCGAGGATCCGCGCCGCCAGGCACGCGAGGGCATCGAGGGCTTCCTCGAGCAGCTGGCGGCGGTGCCGCTGTTCACCCGGCTGCGCATCGTCGAAGCGCCCGCGGCGGGACATCGCGCGCTGGAGCGCCAGCGCGCGATCACCCGGGAGTTCGCTCGCGCGATCCACCGGCTCATGGGCCCGGCCCAGGAGCGCGATCCGCGGATTCGCATGCTGAGCGAGGAGATCCTCGTGATGTTCTGCGGCGGCGTCGCCGAACTCATGCTCGAGCACATCCTCGAGCACGGCACCGCGTCGTTGCCCGATCTGTCCCCCACGGTCTACGAGATGCTCGAGCTGCTCGCGTTCGCACCGGAGTAGCGTGCAGCCCATGGCCACGCTTCCCCCGCTCCCCGCCCGGGGCTGGGCCGCTCAGGCGGCCGATGCCCAGCTCGCACCGATCGACTTCGAGCGGCGTGCGCCGCGCGAGGGCGACGTCGTGATCGACATCGACTGGTGCGGGATCTGCCACTCGGACCTGCACACGGCGCGCAACGAATGGCACGGCACGATGTACCCGTGCGTGCCGGGCCACGAGATCATCGGCACCGTGCGGGAGCTCGGCCCCGGCGTCACGACGTTCGCGCCCGGCGACACCGTCGGCGTCGGGTGCCTCGTGGACTCGTGCCGGGAGTGCGATGCCTGCCAGCGCGGGCTCGAGCAGTTCTGCCGCGGCGGGGTCATGACCTACAACTCACCCGACGCGGACTTCGACCACGCGACGTTCGGGGGGTACTCGAACGCGATCGTCGTACAGGACCGGTTCGTCCTGCGCATCCCCGACGGGCTCGACCCGGCCGCCGCGGCGCCGATCCTGTGCGCCGGCATCACGACGTGGTCGCCGCTGCGCCACTACAAGGCCGGTCCGGGCACCCGCGTCGGGGTCGCCGGGTTCGGCGGCCTCGGCCTGATGGCGATCAAGCTCGCCGCCGCGCTGGGCGCCGAGGTCACCGCGATCACGCGCAGCCCGGCGAAGGCCGAGCGCGCGCGGGCCGCGGGCGCGCACGACGTCATCGTCTCGACCGAGCGCGACGACCTGCGCCGCGTGCGCGAGTCGCTCGACCTCATCATCGACACGATCCCCGTGACCCATGCGCTCGACCCCTACGTCAAGCTGCTGCGGCTGGACGGGACACTCGTGATCGTCGGCGCGGTCGAGCCGATCACCGAGGGCGTCGACGCCCGGCTGCTGCTCGCGCGGCGCCGCAGCGTGACCGGCTCGCCGATCGGCGGGCTGCCCGAGACGCAGGAGCTCCTCGACTTCTGCGCCGAGCGCGGCATCACCGCCGACATCGAGAAGATCCCCGCCGACGGCATCAACGCGGCCTACGAGAAGATGGCCGCGGGGCAGCTGGACTTCCGCTATGTGATTGACATGTCGACCATGTAGAGATAATGGTCATTATTATGGAGCCGACCCTTGCTGACCTGCGCGCCCTCGTGCCGCCCCGCGGACCCTCGGAGGCGCGCATCCTGCCCGGACGGCGCGCCGACACGGGCGTCCTGAACTGGATCATCGCCGCCGTCGCCGGCCGGATCGCCGGGACGGGGCCGATCAACATCTTCACGACCCTGGGCCGGCACCGGTGGCTGTTCCGCCGCTGGCTGATCTTCGCCGGGGCGCTCATGCCCGGCGGCAGGCTCCCGCGGGTCGACACCGAGCTGATCATCCTGCGCGTGGCCGCGAACACGGGGTCGGCGTACGAGTGGCACCAGCACGTGCTCCTCGGCCTGGACTGCGGCCTGCCCGCCGACCGCATCGCCGCGGTGGTGGAGGGCCCGCTCGCGGATGGGTGGACGCCGCGGCAGGAGGCGCTGCTGCGCTGCGCCGACGAGCTGCACGCCGCGCACGCGCTGAGCGACGAGACCTGGAGCGACCTGCGCGCGCACCTCGACGAGCGCGACCTCATCGAGCTGCTCATGCTCGTCGGCGCGTACGAGGGACTCGCGATGACGCTCAACGGACTTGGCGTGCAGACCGAGCCCGCCCGCTGACAGAATCCCGCGCCGTGAGCACCGCCACCGCCGGCCGCCTGGGACCCGTCCGCCGGGACGACGAGGCGCGCGTCAAGCCCCTCGAGCTGTTCTTCGACCTCGTCTTCGTGCTCGCGCTGACGCAGGTCACCGCCCTGCTGGCCGCGCAGCCGACCTGGGAGGGCTTTGCGAAGGCGATGCTCATCATGGCCCTGCTGTGGTGGACGTGGGTGGGCTACGCGTGGCTGACGAGCGTCGTCGACCCCGAGGAGGGTGCGGTGCGCTTCGCGATGTTCGCCGCGATGGGCGCACTGATCATCGCCGCGCTCTGCGTGCCCGAGGCGTTCGACGACCGCGCGCTGCTCTTCGCCTGCGCCTACGGAGGCGTGCGCTTCGCCCACATCTGGCTGTTCTGGCTCGCCAGCCGGGACGACCCGAAGCTGCGCTCGTCCGTGGCCGGACTCGCGGTGAGCACCGCCATCGGGGTGTCGCTCATCGTCGGCGCGTCGTTTCTGGACGCCGAGGTGCAGGGCGCCGTCTGGGCGCTCGCGCTGGTCATCGACTACGGCGGGCCGCTGCTCTTCGGCCAGGACGGCTGGACCATCGCGCCCGGGCACTACGCCGAGCGCCACGGCCTGATCCTCATCATCGCGCTGGGCGAATCCATCGTCGCCATCGGCGTGGGGGCGGAGGGCATCGAGATCGGCACCGGGGAGGTGCTCGCCGCGGTCGGCGGCATCGCGATCGCCTCGGCGCTGTGGTGGCTGTACTTCGACGTCGTCGCACTCGTCGCCGAACGACGGCTGGCCAGCGCCGAGAAGGGACGCGAGCAGAACGGCATCGCGCGCGACTCCTACTCCTATCTGCACCTGCCGATGATGATCGGCATCGTCCTCTGCGCGCTGGGCCTGAAGAAGACCATCGAGCACGTGGAGGACCCGCTGAAGCTCGTGCCCGCCGTCGCCCTGCTCGGGGGCCCCGCGCTCTACCTGCTCGGCCACGTGGCGTTCCGCTGGCGCAACGTGCACCGCTTCAGCGTCCAGCGGCTCGTGATCGCGGCCGTCCTCCTCGCACTCATCCCGCTGACCCGGGACCTGGCCGCCCTGCCGATCGTCGGGATCATCGTGGCGCTGCTGTGGCTGCTCATCGCGTACGAGACGTGGCGATTCGCGGAGCTCCGCGACCGGCTGCGCCACGAGCTCCAGCACTGAGCCGACGGCGGTCCGGCGAATAGAGCAGGATGTGCCGGTGGCTGAGGGGGTTCAGGACATCAAGCTCACGAGCACGTCGTACGTCGTGCTGGGCCTCGTCGCGCAGCTCGGCACCGCCACCCCGTACGACCTCAAGCGGGCCGTCGAGCTGACGGTCTCGAACTTCTGGCCGACCCCGCACACGACGCTGTACGCCGAGCCCGCGCGGCTGGCCGGCGGCGGCTACCTGCACGAGGAGCAGGAGGAGGGCGGGCGCAGGCGCAAGGAGTACACCGTCACCCCGCGCGGCCGGGAGGCTCTCGACGCCTGGCTCGCCGACGCGGACGCCGCCCCGCCGGCGATGCATGACGAGAGCATGCTCAAGGTCTTCTTCGGGGCCGACCCCGCACCGCTGGCGGAGCGCAAGCGCGCCTGGCACGCGGAGCAGCTCGAGCTGCTCGAGCACTACCTCGCCGGGGTCCGCGCGGCCGGGAACCTGCCCGAGGCCGAACGGGTCCTGCGCTTCGGCACCGCCCTGCACCGCGCGCTCATCGACCTGCAAGACGAGACGCTCGACGACTGAGGAGATGGACGAGCGGGGGCGGGCCGATACCCTTGGACCCCCAGACTCCCGGAGGCACCTGCATGTCCTCAACCGCCGCCACGTCCAACGGCGCCGCCGCCGCGACCAACGGTCATCCCACCGCGAAGGCCCCCACGGCTCCGCGCCCTTCCACCGGTTCGACGCTCGTCGACGGCGCGCGCCTCGAACGGCTCGCCGGCATCGTCCGCACCGAGGGCCCGCGCGAGATGCGCGAGGTCGAGGCCCCGTTCACGGGCCAGACCATCGGCTCGGTGCCGATGTGCGACGAAGCCGACCTCGCCGCCGCGCTCGAGCGCGCCCGGGTCGCCCAGGCCCGCTGGGCCCAGACGAGCTTCGCCGAGCGCAAGGCGATCCTCATGCGCTTCCACGACCTCGTCCTCGACCGCCAGGCCGAGGCGCTCGACCTGCTGCAGATCGAGGCCGGCAAGGCCCGCGCGCAGGCCTTTGAGGAGGTCATCGACACCGCGATCGTCGCGCGCTACTACGCGAACACCGGTGAGGCGCACCTGCGCACGGTCAAGCGCCAGGGCGCGATCCCCGTCCTGACCCAGTCCTGGCAGCACCACCACCCGATCGGCGTCGTCGCGATCATCGCGCCGTGGAACTACCCGCTGACGCTGGCGATCAGCGACGCGACGCCCGCGCTGATGGCCGGCAACGCCGTCGTGCTGAAGCCCGACCAGCAGACGCCGTTCTGCGCGCTGTGGGGCGTCGAGCTCCTGCGCGAGGCGGGGATGCCCGCCGACCTGTTCCAGGTCGTCACCGGCTCGGGCGCGCGCCTCGGCAAGCCGATGATCGAGGGCAGCGACTACATCATGTTCACGGGCTCGACCGCGACGGGCCGCACCGTCGCCTCGCAGGCCGGCGAGCAGCTGATTCCGTGCTCGATGGAGCTCGGCGGCAAGAACGCGATGATCGTCTGCGAGGACGCGAACATCAGCAAGGCCGTCGACGGCGCCGAGCGCGCGATGTTCGGCAACGCCGGCCAGCTCTGCATCTCGATCGAGCGCCTCCTCGTCCACGAGAGCGTCGCCGACGAGTTCACCCGCCGCCTCGCGCAGCGCATCGGCGAGATGAAGCTCAACACCGAGCTGTCGTGGAAGGCCGACATGGGGTCGCTGATCTCCCGGAGCCAGCTCGACACGGTCCGCGCCCACGTCGAGGACGCGGTGAAGAAGGGCGCGAAGGTGCTGGCCGGCGGCAACGCGCGGCCGGACATCGGCCCGTACTTCCACGAGCCGACCCTGCTCGACGGCATCAGCGAGGGCATGACGTGCTTCCGTGAGGAGACGTTCGGCCCGGTCGTCGCCGTCAGCCGGTTCACGGACGAGGACGACGCCATCGCCCGCGCCAACGACACCGAGTACGGCCTGAACGCCAGCGTGTGGACGAAGGACACCGCGCGCGGCCGCAAGATCGCCGCGCGGCTGCGCTCGGGCACCGTGAACGTCAACGAGGGCTACATCGCCACGTGGGGCTCGACCGACGCCCCGATGGGCGGCATGGGCGACTCCGGCCTCGGCCGCCGCCACGGCGCCGAGGGCATCAAGAAGTACACCGAGTCGCAGGGCGTCGCCGTGCAGCGCCTGATGCCGATCGCCCCGGTCAAGCCGATGACCCCCGCCATGTGGGCGAAGGTCATGACGCTGGGCCTGCGCATCCTCAAGCGCACGCCGGGCATCAAGTAGCGAAGGAGTCCACCGGCCGCCCCGCCCCTGTCCAGAGCGGGGCGACCGGGCTCCTCCGAGGAGGAGTTCTTAGCCCGGCGTGACGCGCACGAGCAACGGGTCGCCGGGGACGCCGAGCGAGAACCGGTTCGTGGTGCCGGCGTCGGGCGACGCCGCCTGCCACGCACCCGGCCACTCGGCCAGGCGTGCGGGCTCGGCGGGGCGGAACGTCTGGACCACGGGGCTGCCGGCGAGCGTCAGGCGGACCTGCCGCGCCGCCGGGGTCACGTCCGTCTTGGTCGCGGTGTCCCAGACCGACCCGTCCTGCCACAGCGCGACCACGTAGCTCCCGTCACGCTTGCCCCAGACCCGCGAGCGGACCCGGGGGTCCGCGTTGCCGGCCGCGTCCGTGACGGTCATGCGGAGCTTGGGCGGCGTGTACGCCGGTGTCGCCGTGGCGCCCGGGTCCTTGATCTTGTCGAGCATCCGGCGCAGCGCGAGGTACTGGTCCTTGGGCGTGCCGTCCCACTCGACGAGACCGAACCCGTTCTGACGGTTGTTCGTGGTCTCGGTGTTCGCGAGCTCGTAGATGAACGTGCGCTTGGCCCCCTGAGCGCTCTGCTCCAGCAGCATCCGCAGGAGATACATCGATGCCGCCCGCTCGGACGTCCAGCCGTAGTTGTTCTCGGGCCGGTTGTTGTACCCCACCTCGGTCGCCATGTACGGATCGGTCGGGGCGCCCATCGCCTTGACGTCGGCGATCCACTTGACCAGGCCCGTTTCAGGCGGTCCGTCAAGCACGTAGGAGTGCGTGTTGCCGACGTCGAACGTCGGCTTCGCGTCCCAGCCGCCGTCCAGGTAGCGCAGGTAGGCGTTCTCGGCATCGTTGCGGTCGGCGCCCGCGGCGAAGGAGGTGTTCACCACGTCGACGCCTGGGAGCCGGGTCTTCGCCTTCGGGTAGAACGCCTCCATGTACTGCCGCACCGGGGCACGCCATGGGTAGGAGTAGTTCGTGCGGGCGCCGTTCGGCCAGGTGATCCACGTGGTCGGCAGGTCGCGGTCGGTTTCGTTCGGTCCCTCGATCGCGGACAGACCACCAGCCGCGCGGATCTGCTCGGCTGCGTCGAGCAGGTCGTTGTTGTCCCCCGAAGCGTCGAGGAACGGCAGCGCCTCGGCGACCGTGTGGCTTCCGTTGTCGAGCGCGTCGGCCACAAACTGCGTCTTGATCCCCAGCGCGGCCAGGTTGACCAGCGCCTGCGGCCCCGTCGGCGACCCGCACTCGTTGAGCTTCGACCAGCGGGCGGCGCCGTCACGGATGTGGCGGACCCCGAGATCGAGCAGGCGCTGCAGGATCGCCGGCCGGTTGGCGCAGTACGCCGTCTGGGAGCCGTAGACGAAGTGCGTGTTCACGCCGACGCCGTCGATGAACCCGTCCGCGTCGTACGCCGCGACCTCTGGCAGCGTCGGCGGGGGCGGAGGCGGAGGGGTCGTGCCCGCAGGCAGCCCGCCGCCGACGAAGTCGTCACCGCTCGGGGCCTGACCGATGACGCCGACCGCACCAGAACACGACGCGGCGGCCGGGTCCGGGACCGTGTGGGCGAGCGTCCACGCGCCCGTGCCCTTGCGCAGCCACGCTTCGACCGACGTCGCGGTCACGACGATGCCGAGCTTGTCGTTCGTCGCAAAGGTCCCGCCGCCGGTGTACGCGGTGTAGAGGTTCGTCGCAGTGCCGTTCGTGTACTTGCGCAGCGTCAGCGCACCGGTGCTCTCGCCGTACAGCGCGTAGCCGGTGGCGTTCGCGCCGGGAGACCGCAGACAGGCGACGACGCCGATCACGCCGCCGCTGCGCTTGGTCAGCACCGCCTCCTGGGCACCGCCGAAGCTCTTCGACACCCAGTGCGCGGACGAGCGCACGGCCGGGGGGAACGCGATCCGGCTGCTGCCGACCACGGGCGCACCGGGGGCATCCGGCAGCGAGCCGACGGCCCAGTTCGGGCCAAGGCTGCTCGTGCCGACGCTCGTGAAGCTGTCACTGACGTCCGACCGCACGGGTGCAGCTGCGGTGGCCGTGCCGGCCGCGGTCAGCGCGATGACCGCCGCGGTCGCCGCGGCGATCAGCGGCCTCGCCTTGCTCGACTCCATGGATCCCCCTCGTGGTTTCAGATAACTGACATTATCTGATCTGCCGAGAGGACACCCGAACCCCGTGCAACCAGCGCACCAGCACCGCGAAGAACTCCGGCGCCGAACGGTGCAGATTCAGGTTGTGACCGGAGCCGGGATGCACCACCGCGGTGAGCGACGCCCGGCGCCACCGCGAACGCTCAGAGGCCTGCAGCGCGGCCGAGGACCCACACACGGTCGCGGGCGTGCAGAAGAGCGTGTCGCTGGCGCCAACGGCGAGCAGCACGGGCGCCCGGACCCCGCTGACCGGCCACCGCCCGGCGCCCGAGAGCGGCGAGCCGACCACCTCGCCGGGAGTGAGCGTGCCCTTGCGGGCCTCGTCCTCGGCGATGACCGCCGGGTCCGCGAACGCGCTGTCGAAGAAGACGCCGGCGCGACATCCCGCGCGCGAGGTCAGGTAGCCCGCCCCACCGTTCCCCCGCGGGAGCAGCCCGCGAGTGACCGGGTCGGTCCGCGCGTCGATGAGGCACGGCGCGATCCCGCCGGCCGTCGCGGAGCCCGCGGTGGTCGTCGCGCCGGTGGCCACCACCGCCGCGATGTCGCGCCGCCGGTTCGCCACGGCGGCGCTCACGAGCGTGCCGTAGGAGTGGCCGACGAGAACGACGCGCGCACGAGGAAGGCGACGCTGCGTCCAGTCGACGACCTGCCCGAGGGTCCGCACGTTGTTCGCGTAGGTGACGAACCCGGCCTTGGGGTGGGAGCTGGCGCCCGACCCGAGCCGGTCGATCGCCAGGGTCGCGTACCCCGCGCGCCGCATCGCCCGGACGTACGAGTACCGCCCGTCGTGACCGGGCCAGTCCCAGTAGCGGCGGTCGTACGTGGAGCCGTGCACGAGCACCTGGACGACGCGCGGCGCGCGACCGGCGGGACGGCACAGCGTGCCGGCGATCGTCACCGCCGGTGCCTCGCGCTCGGCCAGCGTCGCGGGCGTGCGCACCGGGACGCACGCGGCGTGCGCGGGGGCGGCGACCGCGACGGTCAGGAGCGCCGTGAGGCCCAGCACCCGGCCCCTCATGCCGTGCGCTCCAGCCAGTCGCCGAGGATCTGCGTGACCTGGTGCCGCGCGTCGTTGTGCACGAAGTGCTCGGCCCGCTGGATGATCTCGATCGACAGGTCGTTCTCGACGAACCGGTGCGTGCCGTCCAGCGTGTCGACGAACAGGAACTCGTCTTTCTCGCCGAAGATGCACAGGGTCGGGCACCGGACCTTGAAGTCGGTCGACGGCGCCGGGTAGGGCTCGGCCGGCCAGTTCGCGCCGTAGTAGTTCAGCGCGGCCTGGATCGAGGTGCGGCGCATCGCCTCGTAGTGCCGGGGCAGGTCGAGCGGCTCCTTCACCGACAGGATCAGCGCCAGCGCGAGCGGCGTCACGCGCGTCTGCACGTAGTACATCTTGCGCGCCATCTGCTGGGGGAGCGCGCGCTGCGCGGCGTCGGGGCGGCGGAACTCCTGCGCGTACCTCGTGGCCGCCGCCTGCGCGGGGTTCTGGTGGCGCTCGCGCTCCAGACCCCAGGGGTGCGGGCAGTTCAGCGTGACGAGGCGCTCCACATAGCCCTGTGCCGCACCGTCGGGCCCGCCCCACGCCAGCCCCCAGCAGGCGCCGCCACCCCAGTCGTGGCCGATGACGGTGGCGGGCTTCTGCCCGATGTCCTCGATGACGTACGCGAGGTCGACGACGAGCTCCTCGATCCGGTAGCGCTCGACGCCCTCCGGCTTGTCGGAGAGGTGGTAGCCGCGCATGTCAAGCGCGGCGACCGTGTAGCGATCCATGAACGCCGCCATCAGGTGGCGCCAGGTCCACCACCAGCCCGGGAAGCCGTGGACGAAGAGCAGCAGCGGCTTGCCGCTGCCGCGCCCCGCGACGGCGTAGTGGATGCGGACGTCGCCGTTCTGCACGTAGCGGGACTCGACGCGGCGCTCGAGCTCGCGCACGCTGGCCTGCCACGAGGTGGGCGTTGCGGCGCGCGCCTCGGTGCCAAGTTGCAGCCCTCCGGCGCCGGCCAGCGTGAGTGCGCCGGCCCCCGCGCCCGCGTCGCGCAGCAGGCGGCGGCGGGTGATCCAGCGTGCACGGTCCATCGAAGCCCTCCCCGGGAGACAGTTCGGTCGGAACTATACGTGTCGAACCTTTTGCTTGCACCCCAGGGGACCGCGCTCTAGTTTTCGGTGCCTCACTGGTGGCGACGCCACCCGGGTCCAAGGAGCTGCCTCTCTCATGTCCCAGCTGTCCGGCGCCTGCCGTGGTGCCTTTGTCGCTGTGCTCTGCCTGCTCGCGTCCGCCGCGTCGGCGCAGGCGACGACGACGATCCAGTTCGCCACCGACAGCGGCTCCCGCGGCGCGGGCGGCACCACCGCGCAGCTGATCATCACCGGCAACGGCGAGAACAACCAGGTCACGCTCCAGCGCGTCCAGAACGACGACCCGGGCAATCCGGGCCTGACGAACACCGACCTGATCAAGATCACCGACCCGACCGGCGCCGTGCGCATCGCCGGCGCGCCGGGCTCGGACAGCGCCGACTTCTGCAAGGACATCCCGGGCGAGAACGCCGCCGCCTGTTACATCCACGACGCGGCGTCCGACGTGCGCACGGACACCTCCACCCTCGGGGACGGCAACGACACGCTGACCGTGGTGCCCGCCGCCACCGGCGGCGAGATCGACGTCGAGATGAACGGCGGGAACGGCGACGACCGGCTCGTCGGAGCCTCCGGCCGGGACACGTTCATGGGTGGCAACGGCTCGGACACGATGCTCGGCAACGGCGGCGCGGACTTCTTCAGCGATGTCGGCGCGACGCCCGGCGAGATCGATACCGTCGACTACAACGACAGCGCCCACACGAGCACGGGCGTCAACGTCAACCTCAACGACGGCAACAGCAACGACGGCACGGACGGGGTCGACGGCACGTTCGCCGGCGACCAGGTCGGCATCGGCATCGACAAGGTCGTCGGCACCGACTTCAACGACTTCCTCTTCGGCTCGGCCGCGGACGAGACCCTCGTCGGCGGGCTGGGCAAGGACGGCCTGATCGGTCAGGACGGCAACGACCGGATCGAGGCGCGCGACAGCGCGGCGGACAGCTCGGTCGAATGCGGCGACGGCAACGACGTCGCCATCACGGACAGCAACGACCCGGCGACCGTGGGCTGCGAGACCGAGGACCGGACGGCAGCGCCCGGCGGCGGATCGACGACGCCCACCCCGACGACGACGACCGCCCCCATCACCACGCCGGCACCCGGCCTGACGACCTTTGCCACGCAGAGCGAGCGCCTCATACCCGACCTGCGCCGGTCGCCGTTCAGCGGCCTGAGCATCGACGCGATGCAGACCGAGCTGCGCAAGACCCTCTGGGTCGCGCTCGACGCCCAGCCGCTGGACTTCGCCCAGGCGGCGTCCCGGGCGGGCAGGGCGAACATCCGGCCCTACGACGTCATCGCGCAGAGCCCGAACGCGGGCGCACCGGTGTCCGGCACGGCCAACCGGCTCGCGAAGGTCAAGGTCTTCTTCTGGGATCCCGCGAAGGACGCGGTCAAGCAGCCGTGCAACAGCAAGGCGGTCCTGCGGGCGAACAACGGCCGGGGCGACCGCGTCAAGCTGCTCGCCGCCCTGCGCGGCATGGAGTTCCGGGAGGGCAAGTCCGGCGACGAGGGCGAGGCCCAGGACGTCCTGCGCCGGGTCGGCTGCCAGTACGACGCGAAGATCACCTACTCGGCGAAGGCGAAGTCGGCCACCGTGAAGACCGCGAAGCCCGCGACCCTGAAGCGCGCCAAGCGGATCAACGGCCGCGTCCAGGTCATCTCGGTCAAGGGCTTCGAGCTGCAGGTCACCGCGCCGCGCAACGGCAACGACTTCCTCACGACGTTCACCGAACCGCTCACGCTCCGCGGCAACGAGCTGCCGCTGAGCACCGCGCTGCAGCTCCCGACCCGCTTCACGTTCCGCGCGGAGATCAACGTGCGGGAGACGGCGACCGGCCGGATCGCCGAGGGCACGCTGGTCGAGCTGTCAGCGCCCGGCGGCGAGGTGATCGCGTCGGGCCGCACGGGCACCGACGGCATGGTCTCGCTCACCGGGTTCATCGCCGCGAAGGGCACGTACGAGCTCTATCTCTCGCGCCAGCGCAACGACCCGGCGACAGGTGAAGTCGTCCGCCAGGAGGGCATCCTGGAGCTGACGGCGGTGCAGCCCAAGAACACGTGGAAGGGCGTGGCCGGGACCGCCTTCAAGCGGACGGGCTCGGGCAAGCTGTTCACCCGTGGCGGCGCTGGCCTGTCGCTGCGCCAGAGCGCGGCCGGGGCCGGCAACTTCGCCGTGCAGATGGCGATCGACATCTCGAAGGCCCAGGGCGCGCGCGCACTGGCCGACGTCATCGCCGCGAAGGCGGGCCTGTCAGCCGCCGAGCGCGACGCGCTCGCGTCGAAGTACGCCGCCCTGTTCGGCGTCGCCAACGACAGCCCGGCCAACGCGCTGTTCGGCATCCGCCGCGCGCAGCTCCTCCCCGGGATCGGCGCGACGAAGGCCGGGAAGCTCTGCGCGACCTACAAGGCGCCGGAGATCAAGACCGTCAACGCCGCGGCCATCAAGGGCGCGAGCGGAGTCGTCGGCAAGGCGGAGGGCGCGAACTTCGACTGCGGCCGGGCCGTCCTCATCGACCCGACCACCGGTCTGACGCTGGCCGGGCCGAACAACGTGCTCGGTGGGAAGCTCATCGCCAACGACGGCGCGTCGATCATCAGCGACCACGGCGCCGGCATCGTGAGCAACAGCAGCGGTTCCCTGATTGCCAACGACGGCGCCTCGCTCATCGCCAACGACGGCGCGTCCCTGGTCCCGGTGACGAACCTGCTTGCCAACGACGGCGCGTCGCTCATCGCGAACGACGGCGCGTCGTTCCAGCCCATCGGCGGCGGCACGACGTTCCAGCCCGCCGGTCGCTGACGACCGGCGCGGACAGACTCAGGCGTGCTGGACCCCGAGGCCCAGCGCGCCTGAGCGCACCAGCTCGGCGAACGCCGCGACGACCTCCGGGTCGAACTGGTCGCCGGCGCAGCGCTCGAGCTCGGCGAGCGCCTCGTGGATCGTGCGGCCCCGGGCGTAGGGCCGGTCGGAGACGATCGCGTCGAACGAGTCGCAGACCGTGATGATCCGCGCGCCGAGCGGGATCTCCTCGGCGCGCAGCCCGTCCGGGTAGCCGCCTCCGTCCCACCGCTCGTGGCTCGCACGCACCAGCTCCGCGACGGGCGCCAGCCCGGACGACGCGGCGAGGATGCGCTCGCCGATGATCGTGTGCTGGCGCATGAGCTGCCACTCCTCCTCGGTCAGCGCGGCGGGCTTGTGGAGGATCTCGTCGGGGATCGCAACCTTGCCCACGTCGTGGAGCTCGGCGGCCCGGACGATGATGTCGAGGTCGTCACCTTCGAGGCCGAGGTGCTCCGCGAGCTGGCGCGCCAGGCGCCCGACGTCGCCGTTGTGCTCGTCGAGGTCGGGCTCGGTCTCGCGCACGACGGCGAGCAGCAGGTCGCGCGCCTGCATGCGCGCCGGGGCACGGCGTTCGGCCTTGCGCGCGTACATCCGCTGGTCGGCGACGCGCAGCGCCTCTCCGGGCTCGCCAACCTCGGCGGGGATCGCCACCGATCCGGCGGACGCGGTGATGGCGAACCCGTCGCCGCGCTCGCGCAGTGCGTGGCCGGCGGCGTGCAGGACGTCCTGGACCCGCGCGTCGTCGCCGTCGAGCAGCACGCAGAACTCGTCGCCCCCGAGCCGGTACGCCCGGCCCGCGTCGGCGACGGTGCGGCCGAGGCGCGTCCCGAGCCGGTGCAGCAGCGCGTCACCGGCGGCGTGACCGAAGCTGTCGTTGTAGAGCTTGAACCCGTCGAGGTCGAAGAAGGCGAGGGTCACCGGCGCGCCTCCGTCGAACACCCCGTCGAGGTCCTCGATCAGTGCCCGCCGGTTCGGCAGCCCGCTGAGCTGGTCCTGCCGGGCCTCCGCACGGCTGCGCTCCAGCAGCCGCATGTGCGCGAAGAAGACGATCGCGGCCCGCAGGCCGGAGAGGACCGCGGCGACGGTCGCGAGCAGGACGGTCGCGGCACCGAGGTCGAGCAGACCCGCAGCCGCGAGGACCGCGATGGCGACGAACCCGCACGCACCGGGGACGATGCCCTCACGCCACCGCGCCTCGCGGTCGAAGACCCGGCCGTCCGGCGGCTGCCACGCCGCCGTCGCGATCACCATGAACGCGAGCAGCCACAGCGTGGCGAACAGCGAGCCGGCGACGGAGGCCTCGTCCACCGCCTGGCGTGCGTAGAGGACGTCGGTCAGCGCGACGAGCCCGACGCCGCACGCCAGCCAGCTCAGGGCGCGCCCGGGCCTCCAGCCGGTCATGCCGACGGGGACCGCGATGAGGACGATCACGACGAGGTCGAAGCTCGGGTAGAACAGCGCTGTCACGACCTCGTCCCCGGCGGCCGCGCGGATCGGCTCAACGAGCACGGCTGCCACCATCGCGGCCGCCGTGGTCCCCACGACGAGGCCGTCGAGCCAGCGCGCCCCCGGGAGCAGCCGCAGGCGGTCGTGCATGAGCACGCCGATGCCGGCGAGCTGCGCGACGTACGAGGCGACGTACACGGCGTCGGCGGCCGAGAAGAACGCCGGATCGCCCAGCGCGGTCCACAGCAGGTCGGCGGCCAGCCACAGACCCTGGCTCGTCGCGATCAGCAGCCATGCCGCGCGCTCGGCGCGGCGGATGGCGCCGCGCGCGACGACGAGGGCAAAGGCCAGGAGGGCGACGCCGAGATAGAGCAGGGCGGACGCAGCGCTGTCCGGCGCGACGACCGCCAGGACGCCGTGCACGGCGACACCCGTGAACCCGACGACAAGGCTGGTCCGAACCACCACCGGACACCCGTCGGCGCGGCGCGCCCGGAACTTGACTCCTCGCGTGCCACATTGACGCAACGGTGACCTCGACCGCAGTGTGTGCGTACCCGGTTCCGGGGAGCTCGTGGTCAGGACGGCGTGAGTGACAGCGGAACCGCGGCAGGCCCCTGCAGGTGCTGGTCGCGATCCCACGCGGCATCTCCCGCGGGTGACAGCGCGCTGGTGCGCGCGAGGACGACCTGGAGCAGGACCTTCGCCTGCCGGCGCGCGAGACCCGCACCCGGACACCGGTGTGCGCCCGCGCCGAAGGCGAGATGCGGCTCGTCGCGATCCGGATCGAAGCGCGCGGGGTCGGGGTGCGCGGCCGGGTCGCGGTTGGCCTCGTCGAGCCGGCACGCCACGACCTCGCCGCCGGCCTGCTGGCGCAGGACGAAGCGCAGCGGAGGATCGCGCCGCAGGGCCTCCTCGACCACGCGTGCCGCATCGGCGGGCCGGTCGCGGACGCGTGCCTGCAGTTCGCGGTCCGTCGCGACGGCCAGCAGGGTCACCGCGCTCAACCGCGCGCTCGTGACGATCCCGGCCACGACGAGCAGCCGCACCAGGCTGCGCACCTCGCGCGGCTTGAGCCCCGCCTGGCCGCGCGCGCCGGTGACGACGATGCTGATGCCGTCGCCCGTCGGGCACGAGCGCCGCGACGCGGCCCAGCGCGCGACCGCCAGGTCGAGGTCGGCGAAGGCCGTTAGATCGGGCGGCTGGCCGTCGGCGACGGCGGAGACCGCATCGCCGAACCGCAGGAGGTCGCCCGCCGCGGCGCGGTCGACACCGAGCTGCGCAGCGGTGACCGTGGCGGCGAGCGGACGGGCCAGGTCGGCCACGGCCTCGGCTTCACCGCGCTCGAGCAACGGCGTGAGCAGCTCACCGGCGATCCCGGCCATCGCGTCGTCGGGGACCGCGGTGGCGCGCAGCGCCGCGGCCACGAGCCGCCGGACGGGCGCGTGGTCGGGCGGGTCGGCGCCGATCAGGACCCGATCGAGCGCGCCCATCGGCCGCGACGAGTAGTGCGCGGGGTCGGTGAGCGCGGCGCGGACGTCGGCGTCGGTGGTGAGTTCACGCACCGCCCGGACCCTAGTCGCAGGATCGGGTCGTTCTCGGGTCGCATTCCGACCCAAACTCGACCCGATGTACCGGTTGACCGGATCTTCACCCCGTGATCACCGCCCGGCAACTCCGCCGGGCGCGGTGCCCCGCACGCTGGCCGGGTCCATCCGAACCCTCCGGAGGTCCCTCCCCATGCGTCTCACCCCCGCCGTCGCGATGGCGGCGCTCGCCCTCGCCGGCAGCGCCGCCACCGCCCACGCCGACACCCTGCTGTCCCGCGCGATCCTGCCCGCGGACGCCTACCAGGAGGGTCCGCCCTCCGGCGCCGCGGTGGCCCCCAACAACGGCATCACCCCGCCGTTCCCGGGTCAGCCGATCCCCGGCTTCTCCGCCGTGCTGAAGATCAGCGGCAGCACGTTCTGGGCGATGCCCGACAACGGCTTCGGCAGCAAGGGGAACTCCGCGGACTTCCTGCTGCGGCTCTACAAGATCCGCACGAGCGCGAAGACGCCGTTCGGCGGCAGCGGCAACGTCGCGGTGCTCGAGTACCTCCAGCTGCGCGACCCCGACAACCTCGTCCCGTTCCCCATCGCCCGCGAGGACCGGCTGCTGACCGGTGCGGACTTCGATCTCGAATCCGTGCGGCGCGCGCCCGACGGCACGTTCTGGTTCGGTGAGGAGTTCGGCCCGTACCTGCTGCACACCGACGCGACCGGCAAGGTCATCGACGCGCCGATCCAGCTCCCCGGCGTGAAGGCGCCGCAGAACCACACGCTCGGCGGTGCGCCTGCGAACCTGCCGAGCAGCCGCGGGTTCGAGGGCATGGCGATCACGAAGGACGGCACGAAGCTGCTGCCGATCCTCGAGGGCGCCCTGACCACGGACACGGACCCGCGCCGGCGGTACATCCGCGAGTTCGACCTCGCGACCAAGCAGTACACCGACCGCGAGTGGCAGTACCGCACCGACGCGGACTTCCCGGGCGCGGTCATCGGCGACTTCACCGCACTGGACCGCAATCGCTACCTCGCGATCGAGCGTGACGACGCCCAGGGCGCCGAGGCGCTGCAGAAGAAGATCTACCTCGTCGACCTGCGCAAGACGGACGTTGACGGCTACCTGAAGAAGACCCGCATCCTCGACCTGCTGCGCATCGCCGACCCGTTCCGGGTGTCGTCCCCGGCGCGCCCGGGCGAGTTCGGCGTCGGCCGCCGGTTCTCGTTCCCGCTGCAGTCCGTCGAGAGCCTCGAGGTCATGAGCACCGGCGTGCTGCTCATCGCCAACGACAACAACTTCCCGGGCAGCGACGGCCGCTGGACCGCCCGGGACAAGCCCGACGACACCGAGCTGATCACGGTGTTCGCGCCGCGCCTGCTGTTCCCGTAGGCCACGCCCCGGGGCGGGGCGCATGGGTCCCGTACGAGGCGTGTGCAAGCCTTGAAGGGATGTCCATGTCCCCGCCCCGCGGCCAGCGTGCGTCGCTGCGGCGCGCGCTGTTCGCCCTGCTCGCCGTCGCCTTCGCCTTCGCCGCCTTCCTGGTCCTCGCCGACCGCCTGAGCGATGACGATCCGCCGCGCCTGTCGCCCGGCACCGGCGTTGCGGCCGGCGAGAGCGACGACGTCGTCGACCCGCTCGCGTGGGACGCCGACCGCGAGGACGAACTGGTTGACGCAGCCTCGCGTGGGTTCGCCCACCCGCTGTACACGCTGGTGCCCAACGGCGCCGTCGCGAGCGCCGAGCGCACCGCGCGCTACCGCGAGCTGATCGAGGAGACCGTCGAAGGCACCGACATCGATCCCGACGACCTCGAGGCCCTCGTCTACCTCGAGAGCGCCGGCCGCCCGACCGCCGCCGCGGATCCGCAGTTCGTCGGCGCGGTGGGGCTCACGCAGATCCTCGCCGAGACCGGCACGAACCTCCTCGACATGCGGACCGACCCGCGGCAGGCCCGGTCGATCACGCGCAGCATCCGGCGCGCGCAGCGGCGTGGCGACACCGAGGCCGTCCGGCTGCTCGAGGCCCGCCGCCGCACGGTCGACGAGCGCTTCGACCCCGCCAAGGCGCTGGCCGGCACGGTGCGCTACCTCGAGTTCGCCCGCGAGGAGCTCGGCCGCGAGGACCTCGCGCTGGCGAGCTACCACGCCGGCGTCGGCAACATCCAGAACGTCGTGAAGGCCTACCGGCAGGGCGACGACGTCTCCTATGCGCAGCTGTACTTCGACACCTCGCCGGTGCACAACGAGGCCGCGTACGAGCGGCTCGCCGACCTGGGCGACGACTCCTCGACCTACCTGTGGCGCATCGGTGCGGCGAAGGAGATCATGCGGATGCACCGCGAGGATCCCGATGCGCTGCGCGAGCAGGCGGCGCTCCAGACCGCGAAGAACAGCTCCGAGGAGGTCCTGTGGCCCGAGGGGTCGACGCCGCAGTACACGAGCGCCGCGCAGCTGCGGGACTCCTACGAGGACGGCACGCTCCGCCGCCTGCCCGCCGACCTGCTGGCCGCGGAGGGCGTGCGCATCGATCCGCAGATGGGCGAGCTCGCGCCCCGGCGCGACCTCAGCCGGCGGCTGTTCCGCGGCCTGCGTCCGGAGGCGCTCGCCGTCCTCGTCACGATCGGCGCGGGCGTGCAGGAGATCAGCGGGGCGAAGAAGCCGATCAGCGTGACGAGCACCGTCCGCGACCAGCGCTATCAGGACCTCCTGACCGGCGTCAACGCGCAGGCCACGCGCGAGTACAGCCTGCACACCACCGGGTACGCGTTCGACATCCTGCGGTCGTTCAGCGGCACCCGCCAGGAGGACGCGTTCTGGTTCATGCTGCGGCGCCTCCAGGCCCTCGACATGATCGCGTGGCTGCCCGAGTTCGGCGCCGCCCACATCACGGTCGGCGAACGTGCGGAGGCGCTGCTGCCGCTGCTCGACGAGGAGTCCGAACGGGTCGCCGACGGCGCGTGAGATCGCTCTGTCGCCAACGCGACAGAAGACGGCGTAACGGGATGCGAGGGTGCCGGTTGTCCGGGCGTCATGCCCTACCGGCCCCGCCACAGCGCTCGTCCTTCAGGAGGACCCCTCATGTCCCGCCGCAACCGCCGTCTTGCCCTGCTCGCCGCCGCGACCACCGCCGCCGCGCTGACCCCGGCCGCCGTCGCGCAGGCCGACATCTACTGCGTCAACACGCCGACCTGCGCCCTCGGGACGTTCAAGGCGGACGTCCAGACCGCGATCGACGCCGCCGAGAGCGACGGCAACGGCGCCGACACCGTCCGCATCGGTCCGAAGGCCACCCCGTATGCAGGCCCGTTCACCTATGACGACGGCGGCGGTGGAGGCAAGCTGACGATCGAGGGCGCCGGCATCGGTGAGACCGTGCTGTCGTCCGACGGCTCGGGCGGCCACACGCTGTCCCTCGGCCACGCCGACTCGGTCGTGAAGAACCTGACGCTGCGCACCGCGTCGAGCGGGGCGTTCGCCGCGCTGTGGCTGAACGGCGGCAGCGCGGAGGGCGTCCGCGTCGAGCAGGCCGGCAACGACTTCGCGACGCCCGGCGTCAACCTCTACGGCGCGGGCTCGGCGTTCGCCGACGGCGAGATCGCAATGACCGCCGGCGAGGCCGTCATCACGGGCCACCCGAACGGCGTCAACGGGCTGCGCGTGGACCGCACCGCCATCACCGGGCGCGGCGGGGTGACCGCCGACAAGGGCTCGAGCATGACCGTGGACCGCACGACGATCGACACGACGCGCGGCGCCGCGAGCGTCGGCGGCTCGGGGTCCAGCCTGACGGTGACGAACTCGATCGTCCGCATGGGCGACGCCAGCAGCGGCGACACCGCGATGCGCTCGAACGGCAACGGCACGCTCACGATCGCGCACGTGACCCTGCTGGGCTCCGCGTCAGGCACCGCCCTGGGCGCGAGCAGCAGCGCCTCGAACTGGCACGCGACGACGAACGTCCGCAACACGATCATCAGCGGCTTCGTCCGCCACAGCGCCTGCTCGGGCGACAACGGCGGCACGTCGTCGATCACGCTGCAGTACACGTCGTTCACCGGGAGCCAGCTGACCTCGGACCCCGACTGCACCTTCACCGCCGGGGCGGGGACGCTCAGCGGCGTCGCGCCGCAGTTCGCGGGCGGGACTCCGGGCGCGAACCTGGCGGAGGCCGACCTCCGTCTGAAGGCGCCGTCGGCGCTCATCGACGCGGGCGACGGCAACGGCGTGCTGGCGACCGACTTCGCCGGGCTGTCCCGTCCGGTCGACGGCGACGGCACGGGCGGGGCGAAGGTCGACCTCGGGGCGCTGGAGTACCGCCGCGCGGCGCCCGTCCCGGTGCTGTCGGCCCCCGCGACGGCGACGGTCGGCCAGCCGGTCGTGGTCAGCGCCGCCGGCACCACCGACCCGGATGGCGACACGATGACCTACGGCTGGGCGTTCGGCGACGGCCAGACCGCGACCGGGATCCAGGCGCAGTACGCGTACGCCACGCCCGGCCCGAAGACCGTGAAGCTCACGGTGACCGACGCGGCCGGCCGCTCGGCGGCACTGACGGCGACGGTCCAGGTCAGCGCGCCGCCGGTCGTCGAGCAGCCCGCACCGGCGCCTGAGCAGACCCCGCCCGCACAGGACGCCCCGCCGGCGAACACCGGCTCGACGAGCACGCCGCCCGCGGCCCGGGACACCGTCGCGCCGAAGCTCGGCGCCCTGCGGTTCACGTCGAAGGCGCGCCTGGGCACCGGCCGCAGCACGCTCGCGTCACGCGGCGCGGACCTGCGCTTCTCGCTCGGCGAGGCCGGGCGCGTCACGGTCACCCTCAAGCGTGGCCGGGCCAAGGCACGGACGCTGGTGTTCCGCGACGTCCAGGCCGGCACGGTCGCGATCGCCCTCGGCCGGAAGTCCGGCCTGGGCGCGGGGCGCTACCTCGTCACGGTCGTCGCCCACGACGCCGCGGGCAACCGCAGCGCGGCGCGGAAGGGCACGCTGCGGCTGCGCTGACGCGGACGTGTGACGGATTCGCGCAGCAGGACTGCGCGAATCCGGATCACCCCCGCCCGATCTCCTCGCGATCCAGCGCGACGTCCTCGAACGACGCCGGGTCCTCGATCGGCTCCAGGTGCGTGAACACCGTCGCGGGCTCGACCGCGGCCCGCAGCTCGGCCTCCACCCGCTCGACGAGGTCGTGGCCGGCCTGCACCGTCCACGTTCCCGGCACCAGCACGTGGACCGTGACGAACGCGCGGCGGCCGGCGCGCCGGGTGCGCAGCGCGTGGAACTGCACGGTGTCGCCGGCGAAGCGGTCGAGGACGCGCTGGACCTCGGCGAGTTCGTCGGGGTCCAGCGCCTTGTCCATGAGCCCGCCGGTCGCGTTGCGGACCAGGCCCACGCCGACGCGGATGATGTTCGCCGCGACGAGCAGCGCGATGATCGGGTCGAGGCGGTCCCAGCCGGTGAGCACCACCGCGGCGACACCGGCGACCACGCCCACCGACGTCCACACGTCAGTCATGAGGTGGCGGCCGTTGGACTCGACCGCCAGCGACCGGTGCCGGCGTCCCTCCGTGAGCATCACCCGCGCGACCGCGAGGTTGACGAGCGTCGCGAGCAGGGAGACCGCGAGGCCGACCCCGACGTCGGTCAGCGGCGCCGGGTCGATGAGCCGCCCGATCGCCGCGACGCCGATCGTCACCGCCGCGATGAGGATCAGCGCGCCCTCCAGCCCGGCCGACAGATAGTCGGCCTTCTCGTGGCCGTACGTGTGCTCCTCGTCGGGCGGCCGGCCGGCCCAGTGCACGACGCCGAGGGCGAACACGCCGGCCGCGACGTTCACGACGGACTCCGCGGCATCGGAGAGCAGACCGACCGAGCCGGTGATCGCCCAGGCGCCCGTCTTCAGCGCGATCGTCAGGACCGCCGCGCCGATGGACAGCCAGACGAGGCGCACAAGCCGGCGCTGGCGCGCCGCGGGATCGAGAGCCGTCGCCATCGGACCCGTCAGCCTAGACGGGAGTGCCCCGCCAGAACGCCGACCGGGCCCCGCGTCACTCCCCGAAGGCCGCCGGTCCCCCGTAGTACGACGCAGCGGTGACCCACCAGTCCACCGTCGCCGGAGTCGACCCGATGTATGTCGGGTCCTGGCCCGCGAGGCTCTGGTAGACGGTGACCGCCCTGGCGCCGGTGTTGCCCGTGTTGCGCAGCGTGAACGTCTCGAGGTCCTGGGGCGCGAGGAACGTCACGATCACCACCATCTGCCAGGAGCCCGGGACGATGTTCGTCGGGCTGAACGACAGCTGCCGGCCGTCGACCTGCAGGTTCGCCACGTCGGCGTCACCGCCGAGGTCGAACACGCCCGGCACGGCCTTCGTGCCCGCGGCGAACGTCACCGACGGGTCCCCGCCGATCTCCAGGCCGAACACGGTGCTCGGCTCCATGACGCCGCCGAACACCACCATCATCTGCTGCGCCATGAGGTCCGACGCGTCGTCGATGAACAGGCTCGCGGCGCCGAAGCGCAGCGCGCGAACAGGATCACGGCGGGTATGGAACGCCTTCAGCGCCGCGCCGGCGTCCCCGCGCAGCACCCGCGCCGTGTAGGTCAGTGTGCGCGCCCGCGGCCGGTACCGCGGCGCGCTGAGCGTGAGCATGGCGACGTCGCGGCCTCGCGGCGCGCCGTCGATCACCAGCGCCGCATTCGGCGGGTCGGTGCCGAACCGCCCCCGCCAGCGCGAGACGAAGGTCGACGCGCGCTCAGATGTCGCCGTGCGCCCCGGCCGGTCAGCGAACGCCGCGACGCTCGGCGCGACCCCGCGCAGCGTCAGCCGGTAGGTCGACGCGCCAGCCTTCTCCAGCGTGCCGCCGTCGGTCTGCTGCACGAAGAGCAGCGGGGTCGCCGCAGCGCCCGCGGGCAGCGCGAGCACCGACGTCAGGGCGAGGACGACACCGATCAGGGGGCGAAGCCGCAGCATCGCCCCGCTGATCGGAGACCGGCCGGACTACTTGAGCAGCTCCTTGACCGCGGCCGCCGTCGCCTCGGCCGTGATGCCGTACTCCTCGAGCAGGACCTCGGCCGGTGCAGACGCGCCGAACTTGTCGACGGCGATCTGCGCGTCTGAGTAGCGGTCCCAGCCCATGCTGATCCCCGCCTCGACGCTGACCGTCGGCAGGTCGACCGGCAGCGTCTGCTGCTGGTAGGCCTCGTCCTGGGCCTCGAACAGCTCCCACGACGGCATCGAGACGACCTGCACCGGCACGTCGAGCAGCTCCTGCGCGGCGATCGCGGTGTGGACCTCCGCACCGGTGGCCACGATCGTCGCGACGGGGTTCTTCACCTTCGTCAGCGCGTAGGCGCCGCGTGCGACGTCCGCGGCCGGAGCGAGCTTCTTGCGGTCGAGCACCGGCAGATTCTGCCGCGACAGGATGAGCGCCACCGGGCCGCTGATCTCCTCGAGGATGACCCGCCACGCCTCCGCGGTCTCGGTCGCGTCGGCCGGCCGCAGCACCGTGAGCTGCGGAATCGCCCGCAGCGCCGCGAGGTGCTCGACGGGCTGGTGCGTCGGGCCGTCCTCGCCCAGCGCGATCGAGTCGTGCGTCCACACCCAGGCGACGTCCAGCGCCTGCAGCGCGCTCAGCCGGACCGACCCGCGCATGTAGTCGGCGAACTGCAGGAACGTCGAGCCGTACGGCCGGACGATGCCGCCGTGCGCCGCCAGGCCGTTGACCGCCGCGCCCATGCCGTGCTCGCGCACGCCCCAGAACACGTTGCGTCCCGGCTTCTCGGCCGTGAAGCGCTCCTCGTCGGGGAACTCCGTCTTCGTCGACTCCGACAGGTCCGCCGCGCCGCCGACCATCGTCGGCGTCAGCGCCGAGAACGCCGCCATCGCCTTCGCCCCGGCGCTGCGCGTCGCGATCGGCTTGTCGCCCCAGTCGATGTCGGCCAGCGCCGCGCCGACACCCGTCATCGGCTTGCCGGCCCACGCCGCGTCCCACTCCTTCGCCAGCTCGGGCTGCGCGTCGCGGAACGCGCGGAAGCGCTCCTCCCAGGCGGTCCGCAGCTCGGTGCCCTTCTCCTGCGCGCTGAACGCCGCGTAGACCTCGTCGGGCACGTGGAACTTCTGGTCGGGGTCGAGCCCGAGCGCCTCCTTGGCCGCGCGCACCTCGTCGTCGCCGAGCGGCGCGCCGTGGGCCTTGCTCGTGCCCTGCTTGTTCGGCGCCGGGTACCCGATGACCGTCTTGACGCGGATGAGCGACGGGCGCTCCTCGTCATCGCGCGCGGCCGTGACCGCGCTGCGCAGCGCATCGACGTCGTTGACGTCCTCGACCGTCGAGACGTGCCAGCCGACGGCCTCGAAGCGCTTCGTGACGTCCTCGGCGCTGAAGCTCAGCGACGTCGGGCCGTCCAGCGAGATGTCGTTGTCGTCGTAGAGGTAGACGAGCCGGCCGAGGCCCTTCTGCCCGGCGATCGACGCGGCCTCCGAGCTGATGCCCTCCATGAGGTCGCCGTCCGAGCAGATCGCGTACGTGTGGTGGTTCTGCACCTCGGCGCCGAACTTCTCGCGCAGGAAGCGCTCGGCCATCGCCATGCCGACCCCGTTGGCGAAGCCCTGCCCGAGCGGGCCGGTGGTGACCTCGACGCCCGGCGTGACGTGCTGCGTGTCGCGCTCCGGATGGCCCGGCGTCAGCGACCCCCACTGGCGGAACTTCTGCAGCTGCTCGAGCGGCAGGTCGTAGCCGGAGAGGTGCAGCGCCGCGTAGATCCAGGCCGACCCGTGCCCCGCCGAGAGGACGAACCGGTCGCGGTCGGGCCACGACGGATCACGCGGATCGTGGTTGAGGATCTCGCGGTACAGGACGTACGCCGCGGGTGCCATCGCCATCGGCATGCCGGGGTGGCCGGAGTTCGCCTGCTGCACGATGTCCATGGCCAGCGCCCGGACGGTGTCGATGCACAGACGCTCGATGTCAGTTGAGGAAGAGGCGGCGGAGGGCGACATGCCCGTAGTATCGCTCCCAATGCCCGATTACCTCACACACGCCTTTGTGGAGATCCCGAAGGGGTCCCGCAACAAGTACGAGTGGGATGACGAGCTGCAGGCGATCAAGCTGGACCGGTTCCTCTTCTCGTCCGTCGTCTACCCCACGGATTACGGCTTCATCCAGAACACCCTCGGCGCCGATGGCGATCCGCTCGACGCGATGGTGTGCGTCTCCGAGCCGACGTTCCCGGGGTGCATCATCCCGGTGAAGGTGATCGGGCTGTTCCGGATGACCGACGACGGCGAGCAGGACGACAAGGTCCTCTGCGTCCCCGTCAAGGACCCGAACTGGAACCACCTCGACACCGTCGAGGACCTTCCCGCGCAGCTGCGCGAGGAGATCGCGCACTTCTTCGCGATCTACAAGGGCCCCGAGGGCAAGATCGTGGACGTCGACGGCTGGTACTCCCGGGAGGAAGCCTGGGAGGAGATCGAGATCGCCATCAAGCGGTTCGACGACGCCCAGGACGCCGCGAAGGCGTAGCCCGCCGCTCGCCGGCAGCCGCACGGGCTGCCGGCATCAGGTCGCGCCCAGCTGACGCGGCCACATCCGCTGCGCCGCCACCGCCAGCAGCCCCCAGGTCACTGCGACCCCCAGGCCGCCCAGCAGGTCGGACGGCACGTGCACCCGCACGATGAGGTTCGTCGCCGCGGCCGCCAGCGCGATCAGCCCGCAGGTGACCGCGACAAACGGGCGCCAGCGGGCGGTGCTCACCATCCACGCCGCGATCGCCAGCGCGATCGGCGCCGTGGTGTGCCCGCTGGGCCAGTACGTCAGCCACTCGGGCTCGTCGAGGATCTGGATCACCCGCTCCACCCCGACGCGCTTCTGCAGCGCCCAGGTGCTGAGGTTCGCCGCCAGCAGCATGGTGAGGACCAGTCCGGCGAGCGCCGGGCGGCCGCGCCGGATCACCGACCCGACGAGCACGAGGACCATGACCGTGTACGGGCCGATGTCGAACGCCGTCCGCAGGTCGCCGGCGGTCTCGCGCAGCCGCCAGTTGTTCAGCCGGCCCGCGAGGATCTCGAGGATCCGGTCGTCCCACCACGCCGTACCGGCCCGGCGGGCCAGCAGGTAGACGAGGAAGGTCAGGAAGGCGGTCGCCGCCGCCGCGGCGAGCAACCGCCGGACGGCGACGGGCATCCGCCCATGCTACGAACCGTTGGCGCCCTGCGTCAGCTGCGCGGGCTGGTCGCCCGGCTCCAGGCCCGGCTCGGAGTTCGACGCGCGCAGCTCGTAGGCCTTGCGCTGTCCCTGGTCGATCTGCACGAGCACCTGGTCGGCCTTCAGCGCGCGGGCGATCGCCTCACGCCCGCCGCGCGGCAGGACGTTCATCGCGGCGCTGATCTTGCCGACGACGCGCGGGACGAAGATGTCGAAGCGCGGGTGCTTCAGGGCGTCGACGATCTCGGCGGCGACGTCCTCCGGCTCGACGCGGTTGACGAACCGCGAGTCCGCCGTGCCCGCCGCGAGCTCGGTGTTGACGATCGACGGCATGACGACCGACACCTCGACGTTCGAGTCGCGCAGCTCCGCGCGGATGGCCTCGGTGGCGCCGACGACGAAGTGCTTGGTACCGCAGTACGTCACGCCGCCCGGGAAGCCGCCCTTGCCGGCGACCGACGCGATGTTGATGAGGTGACCGCGGTTGCGGGACAGGAACCGGGGCAGCACCTCCTTCATGCCGAACAGCACGCCCTTGACGTTGATGTCGATCTGGCGCTGCGCAGTGGCGTCGTCCTCGTCGAGGAACGGGCCGATCTGCATGATCCCCGCGTTGTTGATGAGGACGTCGATCGGGCCGACCTGCTCCTCCGTCGCGTCGAGAAACGCGCGGACGGACTCGCGCTCGGTCACGTTGACCGGGAAGGCGGTGGCTGCGGGGCCGAGCTCGGCGGCGGTCTTCTTCGCCGTCTCGATGTCGATGTCACCAATCGCGACCTTCATGCCCTCACGGATGCACAGCTCGGCCGTCGACCGGCCGATCCCACGCGCCGCACCCGTGATCGCGACGACCTGTCCGGTGAGATAACGGGGCTGCTTGGCCATGAAACGGGTCTCCTCCGAAAAACTGGTTGGCTGGCCAAACACTACCGTCCAACCGATGTTGGCACCGCCGATCTGGCCGGGAAGGGGAATAATCCGCGCCCCTGCGGCGTCCTCGTAGGTGGACACCCCCATGCCTGACCGCGACCCCCACATCTCCGACGATGACCTCGGTGCGCTCGCCGCGCTCGCGGACGGCCATCTCGCGCCCGACCGGGCCGACGCGCTGCGGGCGCGGTTCGCCACGGAACCGGTCCTGGCCGCCGAGTTCGACCGGCAGCGCCGCGCCATCGATCTCGTGCGCAACGCCGTCGCCGAGGTCGAGGCGCCCATGGCGCTGCGCGAGCGCATCGAGACCCAGCGGACGAAGGCGCCCGCGGCGAAGGTGCGCGGCCCGCGGCGCTGGCTGCTGCCGGCCGGCATCGCGAGCGCGCTCGGCGCGACGTTCGCCGCGCTGCTCATCGCCTTCGGCGCAGGCGGTGCCCCGTCGGTGGCCGACACGCTGAACGCGGCCAGCGCGCCCGCCGCCATCGGCGTGAGCGTCGACCGCGACACCCCGCAGCTGCTGACGCTCGACCGTGACGGCGTGCCGTTCCCCAACTTCCTGGCGAAGTTCGGCTGGGAGGCCACCGGCGCGCGCACCGACGAGATCGACGGCCGTCAGACCACCACCGTCTTCTACGAGAAGGACGGCCAGGAGGTCGCGTACACGATCGTCGGCGGTGACGCCCTCGAGGTTCCCGACGGTGACGCGACCACGATCGACGACAAGACCTTCACGGTGCTCGAGGAGGACGGCCGGACCGTCGTCACCTGGGAGCGCGGCGGCCACACGTGCGTGCTCTCCGCCGAGGGCGTGCCAGCCGACGAGCTGCTCGAGCTCGCCGGGTGGAAGGGCAAGGGCGCCGTCCCGTTCTGATCAGCCCGCGAGGCGGTCGGCCAGCCGGCCGCGCCCGCGTGACAGCCGGCTCATCACCGTGCCCTGCTTGATCTTCAGCGCGTCGGCCGCCTCGGCGTAGCTGAGCCCCGCCACGTCGACGGCGACCACGACGTCGCGGAACTCCTCCGGCAGCTCGCTGATCGCCGCGAACACCTCGCGCGACGACACCACCTCCGCGGTCGACGGGGCCGTCGAGGCCACGCGGTCCTCCTCCTCGGCGTCCATCCCGACCGTCTGCGGGCGGCGGTCCTTCGTGCGCAGCGAGCTGATGAAGACGTTGCGCAGGGTGCGCAGCAGGTAGCCGAGCTCGTCGTCCTGGTCCAGCCACCGGGGCTTGGCCAGCACCTTCGCGTAGGTCTCCTGGACGAGGTCCTCGGCGTCCTCGCGATTGCCGCACAGCGCCCACGCCGCCCGGTACAGACGGTCGACGTGATCTCCGAGGGCTTCTGGGCGCAGGTCAGGTACCACGGGGCGCGATCCTACGACCACGCCCCGTGGAAGTCAGCCCGCCCTCACTTCACGCGCACCGTCTGGGTCATGCGCACCGGGTGCAGCGAGCAGAAGACGCGGTACGTGCCCTTCGTCCCGAACGTCCGGGAGTACGTGCGCCCGTCGCTGAGATGCGGGGACGAGAACCCGCGCGGGCCGGAGGCGAGCGTGACGTCGTGCAGCGCCTCGTCGGAGAACTTCCAGGCGAGCTTGGCGCCCTGCGGCAGCGACACGTTCGCGCGGCTGAACTGGAAGTCCTTGATGCCGATCGTCGCGCCGGAGCGGACGCGCTGCACCCGGCCGGGTGGCGCGTCGATCTGCACCGCGCGGCCCTTGCTGTCCAGGCCCGTCAGCGGCACCGTGAACCGCGGGGCGACCTTGCGGTGGGGCTCGGTCGTCTTGATCACGCGCAGGTCGTTCGGCATCGCGCCGCACCGCGCGGTGACGCCCGGGTCCGACGCGGCGAAGAACACCATGATCCCCATCGCCCTGGTGTGCGGGACCTCGTTGTCGTAGACCGCGGTGAGCGTCAGCCGCTCGCCGGCCGCCACCGGGATGCCCTGGGCCGACAGCGTCCCGGACATGTTCACCGGCCCGGGCTCGTGGAGCACAGGCTTGACCCGGTAGAAGGGATGGCTCGCCCGGCCCCACGCCGGGTCCGAGCGCACGAGCTGGCGGCCGCCGCACTCGGGCTGGGTCATCTTCAGGTACTTCGCGCCACCGTGGACGTGGCCGCCCGCCGCGACGATGCGCGACCCCTCGGGCATCGTGATCGTCGATGACGTCGCGAAGTTCGAGCCGGGCCTGCCGCCGCCCGGGACGTCGAAGACAGGGTCGGCCTTGCAGTTGCGCACGTCGTGCCAGTACGGCTTGACGGGTGTCAGGTCCGGCGCGTCGTCGTAGGTGATCTTGTACTGGACGTACGCCTCGTCGGTCTGTGCGCGGTGGTTCATGACCATCCACGTCATGAGCCAGCGGTCGGCGCCCTTGACGGGGTAGCCGTAGCCCGGCGGCAGCTCCATCTCGGCACGCTCCTCGCCCGCGGCGTAGAACCGCTCGACGACCCCGGGGACCTGGGTCTTGGAGTCCAGCAGCGTCAGCGTGTTGCACGTGCCGTCGCGCCGGTCGCCGCCGAACCGCCCGAGGTTGCTGAAGACGATGTGGTGGAGCATGAGCCGGTCGATCCCGACGGGCTTCCCGTTCTTGTCGACGACGTCGACGGACATCCGCGTGATGAACCCGTCGGTGTCGGGCTTCGGGATGTTGATGGTCCTGTCGTCCTGCTTGACCTCGTAGCCGGCGACCTTGATCGGGCCGTAGCGGAAGGTCTTCTCGGTGGGCGCGGCGGCAGCGGGCGCGGCGGCGACGAGGGTGAGCAGGAACGCGGACAGGAACAGGCGCAGCACGGGGTCTC
>JAEMQS010000149.1 GCA_016463765.1 Solirubrobacteraceae bacterium
CAACGGCCGACCACCCATCACCCGCGTTCACTAAGTCCGCGGGCAGGACAGCTAGTCTTGGGTTCGTCGCGCCTGGGTAGCTCAGCTGGTTAGAGCGCAGCACTCATAATGCTGAGGTCGGGAGTTCGAGTCTCCCCCCAGGTATGGCGTTCAGAGCCGGCCCTCGGGCCGGCTCTCGTGCGTCTGAGGGCCTATCCCGCGCCGACACGCGAGCGCCACCGTCCCTGGCGCCCGGCGGCGTCGAGGACCCGCCGGGGCACGCCCGCAGCGGAGGTCACGACGACGTTGCCGTCGTCACGGACCCCGACCGGGTGCGGCGGGTACGGGCACGCGCCCCAGAACGGCTCGGGGTGCTGCCAGTAGTTGCCGCGGTAGGTGATGTCGCCGAACGGCCGGCAGCCGCCGCGATCGCTGCCGTACGGGAGCCTGACGCCGCACAGCTCCAGGGAGCCGGTCAGCCCGCACGGCCCGAAGTCCATCCGGCCGACGGGGTTGTCCAGCGAGACGTTGCCCCGCAGCGTGACGTACCGGCTGCCGCCGTCGGTGTAGAAGACGTTGCCCCCGGCGGCGGGCCGCTTGTCCGACGCGACGTTGCCCGCGATGAGCTCGCCGTCGCCGGCGCTCGCCCCCTGGCGGCCCTGCGTGTAGACGGCGCCGCCGTCCCACACGACCGACAGGAACCGGCGGATGCGGTTGCGCAGGACGCGGTTGCCGCGACTGGTGGTCGGCGTCGTGAACGTGCCCCACATGCCGGGCGTGGCGCCGGGCAGGCCGGGGAAGCTGCCGGGATCGACGAGGCCCCAGCCCCAGCCGAGCGCGATGCCCGACCACGGGACGTCGCTGATGTCGTTGTGCTCGACGGTCGTCCGGGTCGTGTAGCCGACGAAGACGCCCGCGGCGTCCTGGTACTCCCGGCCGACGTGACTGATCAGGTTGTGGGCGACCCGGTTGTCGCGGGTGACGTCGGCGGGCCGCGTCGGGTGGTGGTCGGCGCGCAGCACCCCGCCGACCTGCACCGCCGCCGAGGAGATGTCGGTGAAGCGGTTGCCGAGGACGACGTTGCCCTGGCTGCCGGTGTCGAAGTCCAGGCCGGCGCCGCCGAGGTGGCGGAAGTCGTTGCGCGTGAACGTCACGTCGCGTACGTGGCGCAGGCGCACGTTGCCCGGGGTCCGGCTTGGCCGCTCGACGTGCCCGACCGCGTTCGGCGCGTTCCCCCTGCCGGTGAGATGGAAGCCGCTCTGGTCGGCCGCGTACCCCTCGTTGCCGCTCGGGCGCAGCCACGTCGCATGGGCGAAGGTCAGGCCCTCGAACCGCAGGTGCGCGACCGGGCGGGCGGCGGTGCCGCGCACGTCGATCAGCGTCTCCTCGACGGCGAGCTCCGCGCGCGCGGTCGCGAGCCGCTCTCCGGCGCGCGGCCGGTAGTAGACCTCGCGGGCCATGCTGTCGAGGTACCACTCCCCCGCCTTGTCAAGCAGCTCGTACGCGTTCTCCAGGCGCGCGATCTGCGGGAACGCCCAGAGCGCGGGGAAGCTGTTCGCATTGGCCCAGCACGGCTGGCGCATCGTCAGGTCCCGCCCGGCGACCGACGCGACGCCGCAGCGCATGACCTTCCACTGCAGGACCGCGACGGCTTCCAGATCGGCCGGCCGGCGCCAGGTCGCGATCTCCCCGCTCGCGGCGCGGAACCCCTCCGGGGTGCGGGTGAAGCCGTCGGGGAACGGGTCACTCTGGGCGCGCGTGGCGCGCCGCCCGTCGACGTAGAGCTGCCGCGAGCGGGTGCCGGCCGGCACCCGTGCCCGGTAGATGCCGCGGCGGCGGTCGTGCAGCGTCCAGCCGCTGAGGCGCAGGCCGCCGCTCAGCACCGGCCGCGCTCCGGGGGCGGCCCGGTACGCGACCTCCCGGCCGGCGCTACCGCTGTCGCGATGGTCCAGGACGAGCGGGCGCCGCAGGCGATACGTGCCGCCGAGCAGCATGACGCGCACGGGCGCCGAGGCGGCGGCGGCCCGCGCGTCCCGCTGCGCGCGCTGGAGGCTCCGGAACGGGCGGTCGCGTGTGCCGTCGCCATCGTCGCTGCCGCGCGGGGAGACCCAGATCGCGACCGGATCGGCTGCCGCGGCCGCGGGCGAGAACGCCAGCATCGCGACGAGCACGGCGGCGATGAGATGGACACGAGTCAGGGCCACGAGCGCCGCCCTGTGATCGCCCGCGTCCCGGCGCGGCTTGAGCGCCGTCAGCCCGCGTGCGCCAGGACCTCGTCGAGCCACGCGGCCACGCGAGCGACCATCTCGTCCTCGTCCGCGTCGGTCTCCACGACCAGCCGCCGCGCCGTCGGGACGGGGAACGGCGACATCTGCGCCGCGAGCAGGGTCGCGACCTCCGGGCCGGCGTCCGATCCGGACGCGTCCTCGGGGCGCCGCTCTGCGGCCCGGCGGGCGGCCACGTCGGGGTCGAGACTGCAGCGCACCACGCGGATCGCCGCGGGTGCGTCCTCGGGCAGCGCGTCGACGAATGCCTCCTGCAGCTCGGGTGCGGTGAACGTGGCGTCGATGAGCGCGCCGCCGGAGGGCAGCAGCTCGGCGGCGCCGTGGGCGAGGTGCCGGTAGACCTCGGCCCGCTGCGCGTCCGTGTAGGCCGCGCTGGGCGCCTGTGCGGCCTCCGCGATCCCGAGCATGCGCTTGCGCTCGCGGTCGGACGACAGGACGGGCAGGCCGCTCGCGCTCGCCAGTGCCCGGGCGAGCGTCGACTTCCCGCTCGCCGGCGGTCCGGTGATCAGCAGGAGCATCGGCCCGCGAGCCCGCCACATCAGCCGCGTGGCGAGGTTCAGCAGCGCCCTCGCCCGGTCCATCGCGGCGTCCTGCTCGGGACCGACGAGCTCCGCCGCGCGCAGCAGCGCAACCTTCGCCCGGACCAGCGCCCGGTAGACGCCGAAGAACGCGATGAGCGCGTCCTCGCCCGGGTCGCCGCCGGCGTCGCGATAGGCGGCGACCAGGCGGTCTGCGACGTCGGCCCCGCCCAGCGACCAGAGGTCCATCACCAGGAACGCGAGGTCGTCGGCGGCGTCGACGATGCGCAGCTCACGATCGAACTCGAGGCGGTCGACGACGAGCACGCCGTCGTCCTGCAGCACGACGTGCTCGGCGCGCAGGTCGCCGTGACCGTCGACCAGATGGCCCGCGGCCGCCCGGGCCGCGAGCTTCTCGCGGTGGCCGATGACGAACGCCGCGGCGAACCGCTCGGCGGCAGCCAGATCCGGCGGCGGCACGACACCGTCGACGAGCGGCAGCAGCTCCTCGGTGTTGCGATCGCACATCGCCTGGACCCGCCCGACGGGGGACGCGACGTGCACCGGCGTCGCGCCGCGGTGAAACGCCACGAGCCGGCCGGCGACCTGCGCGAGCTGCTCGTCGGTGATCTCCCCGCGCGCGAGGAGCGCCGCCATGGTCTGCTCCTCGTCGAAGCGGTGCATCTCGACGACCCAGTCCACGGCGCCCGGCGTGTCGGCGGGCGCGAGCACGAACGACGTGTTCATCGGGACCACCGCCCGGACGCCGAGGACGAGGCCGGGCGCCAGTGCGGCGTTGATCCGCGCTTCCTCCTCGGACAGGCGCAGGCGCTGCACGGGCGTCGATTGATCGACGAACGCGTGCCGGACCGGCTTGCGCAGCTTCACCGCCCGGTCGGGCGTCAGCAGGACCCACGACAGGTGGGTCTCGCGAAGCTCCACCGGCGGGTCGGTGACGTGCTGGAGCGCGCGGCGCAGGCGCTCATGCAGCGGTTCGGCCGTCCGCGTGTCGGCGGTCTGCGACGCGCCGCTCACGACGGCGCGCGGTCTGCGGCGAGCGGCACGACGATCAGCGGGCAGGACGCCTGCGCGGCGACCGTCTCGGACACGCTGCCGAACAGGAACCGTCCCAGGGTTCCCCGGCCGTGTGCGCCGCAGATCAGGACGTCGCGCTTCGCGCTGATGTCCGCCAGCGCCTGCTCGGGCAGTCCGAAGGCCCGCGTGTCGCGGACCCGCATGGTGGGCGGGAGCTGTGCGGCAGCCCGCGCGACCAGCGCGTCGTAGCGCGCAGCGTGGACGCCTGCCTCGAGGACCGGCGCACCATCGCCGCGCCGCTCGAGCGGCGGGCGGGGATCCACCGCGACGAGATCGACCTCGCCCGGCGGCTCCTCCACGACCTCGGCGAGCGCCGCGGCGAACCGCACAGCGGCGTCCGAGGCGTCGCTGTCATCCACCGCGACCGCGACGTGCTCCCACGGGCGGACGGGCCGGTGGGCGAAGCCCCGCGGCGCGACCGCGACGGGGACGCCACCCCGCAGGAGCTCGGTCAGGACGCTGCCGCCGAGCACGCGGCCGACGGGTGAGCGGTGCGACGCACCCACGACGATGATGTCCGCGCCCTGGTCGCTCGCGAACGCCATCAGCGCTGCAGCGGGCGTCGGTCCGGACGTCTCGGCGAAGGAGATGTTCGCGGCGTCGCCGGCGTGGGCACGGGCCCGGGTGAGGCCGTGGCGCGCCGCGTTGATGTCGGCCTCCGCGGTGCGCAGGCCCGGCCCGTCCGCCGTGATCGTGGCGCACGTGACGGCCAGCGTCCCGTCGTCCAGCTGCGAGAGCCGCCGTGCGAGGGCCAGCGCGTCGTCGCCGCCCGGCCGCCCGTCGACTCCGACGATGATGGTGTCCAGCATCTCCGACCTCCGATCGGTGGTCTGCGGACCGTACGCCGGTCGGTGGTGCGGCGCATCCGGTGCATGTACGGACCGTGCGCGGGAATCCCCCGGAGGTGCGCTCAAGGTCCGGCCGCACGTGCCGATGAGGTCCCGAACCCCCTCTTCTCAGGAGGACGCCATGACGCGTACCCGCCGCCTCGCTCTCTGCACGCTCGCCGCGTGCGCCGCCGGCGCCGCCACCGCAGGCGCGGCATCCCAGCCCGAGCCGATCACCGGCTCGAAGACCATCTCCGGCGCCTACGGCGTCTCACTGCTCCAGCCGCCCGCGTCGATTCCGTGCAGCTCCCTGCAGAAGTCGCAGGGCGGCAACGGGCGCTACAACGTCGTGCTCGGCGCGAAGTACGGCTCGAAGTCCAGCCAGGCCTCGAGCGTCGAAGCCGTGTTGATCTCCGGCCCCGGGACCACCACGCCGACGTATCTCAAGCGGCCCAGCAACAGCTCGGGCTGGCGCTACGGCAACCTCCCGATCTCCAAGTGCGGGGGCCAGAAGTACACGGTGCGCTACAAGATCACCAAGAAGGGCGACGCGAACGCGGACAAGCGCGTGTCGG
>JAEMQS010000059.1 GCA_016463765.1 Solirubrobacteraceae bacterium
CGCGCGTGGCGCTCGTCCACGACTTCCTGCTCGACGTCCGCGGGGCCGAGCGCGTGTTCGCCGTCATGTGCGACCTGTTCCCCGACGCCGACGTCTTCACGGCGGTCTACGACCCGGTCGGCACGGAGGGGCGCTTCAGCCATCGCCACATCACGACGTCGTTCCTCCAGCGCGTGCGGCCGACGGCGCGGACGTTCCGCGCGCTGCTGCCGCTGTACCCCTACGCCATGGAGTCCCTGGACCTGCGCGGCTACGACCTCGTGCTGACGTCGTCGAGCGCCTGGGCGCACGGCGTGATCGCCGACGAGGGCGCCATCCACGTCTGCTATTGCCACAACCCGTTCCGCTACGCCTGGAACGCGCGCGACGAGACGCTGCGTGCGCGCAACACGCTGCAGTCCCTGGCCCTGCGCGCCGTCTTCCAGCGCTGGCGCCAGTGGGATTGGATCGCCGCGCAGCGTGTCGACCGGTACATCGCCAACTCGGAGACGACCCGCCGCAGGATCGAGCGCTACTTCTCGCGGGAGTCGACCGTGCTGCACCCGCCCGTCGAGTGCCGCCGGTTCGACCCGACGACGCCGCCCGGGGAGCAGTACGTCGTGCTGTCCGAGCTCATGCGGCACAAGCGCATCGACGTCGCCGTCCGGGCCTTCACGGAGCTCGGGCTGCCGTTGACGGTCATCGGCAAGGGACCGGACCTCAAGCGCCTGCGCGGGCTCGCCGGGCCGACCATCACCTTCACGGGCCGGGTCAGCGACGCGGAGGTCGCCCGGATCCTGCAGCGCTCCCGCGCGCTGGTCGTGACGGCGACCGAGGAGTTCGGCATCGCGGCGGTCGAGGCGCAGGCGGCGGGGCGGCCCGTCATCGCGCTGCGCGACGGCGGCCTCCGGGAGACCCTGGTCGAGGGCGCCACGGGCGCGTTCTACGAGACGTCGGATCCCGCCGAGCTGGCTCGGGTCGTCCGCGCGTTCGACACCACGGCCGTCGACCCCGCGGTCTGCCGCGAGAACGCGATGCGGTTCGATCGCACGCGGTTCGAGGCCGGGCTGCGCCGCGAGATCGCGGTGGCCCAGGGCGAACCGGCGGCGCGGGCCGCCCGGGCGGAGCGCCTGCGCGCCCGGCGGGTCAGTCGCCGGCCCGCTCGAGGTCCAGCGCGGCCGAGTTGATGCAGTAGCGCAGGCCGGTCTCGCCCGGCCCGTCGTCGAAGACGTGGCCCAGGTGGCCACCGCAGCGCCGGCAGACGACCTCGGTGCGGATCATGCCGTGGCTGACGTCAGTCTTCGTCTCCACCGCGTCGGCGACCGCGGGCTCGGTGAAGCTCGGCCAGCCGGTGCCGGAGTCGAACTTCGTGTCGCTGGCGAACAGCTCGGCGCCGCAGCCCGCGCAGCGGTAGACGCCGGCGTCCTTGGTCATCGCGTACTCGCCGGTGAACGGCGGCTCGGTGGCCTGCCCGCGCAGCACGGCGTACTGCTCCGGGCTCAGCTCCTCCCGCCACTGCTCGTCGGTCTTGGTGACCTGCTCGTCCGCGCTCATGCACCCAATGTACGCCGCTCGTAGACCACGAACGGCCCGTACCGGCGGATCGGCGCGTAGGCGCGCGCGAGCTCGTCGTCGAGGATCGTCACGCCCGTCGACTCCCCGGCGCGGTTGGGTTCCGGCGCGGCGGTGATGGGGTCGTCGAAGCGCACGATGTACCGCACGTTCTCGCGCCGGAGGTCCTCGACGATCTCGCGCTGCACCGGGGCGCTGGTGACCACGCCCGGCGCTTGGATGTCGTACGGCGTCGGGTTCGGCCGCTCGGCCAGCACGTAGAGGAGCGGGTGGCCGGCGGTCACGAGGTCCGATCGGCGCGTCGCGACGTAGATCGGCTCACCGGGCTCGGTGCGGGTGCGCAGGAAGCGCAGCGTGGCGTTCAGGCCCTCGTCGTGCGCGCGGCCCGCGCGGACCCCGTCGGCGACCGGCGAGGCGATGGGCGTCGTCGGGGCGGTGACGGCGCGGACGCGGCGATCGAGCCCGACGACCCCGACGTAGACCAGCACGCCCGCCGCGGCGACCGCGAGGAGCCGCCGGTCGGCGCGTGCGACCGTCCACGCGCCGAGGATCGCGACCATGACGGCGAGCGGCGCGGTGTGGAACTCGTCGGCGCGCGCGAGGAGGTACTGGAGCATCACGACGGCGAAGAGCGCGGTGGCGAGCTCGGTCGCGCCGACCCGCCGCCAGCGCAGACCCAGAGAGACCAGGCAGACCGCGAGGCCCGCGACCAGCACCGCGGGGACGTAGAACAGGAGGAGGTTCTCCAGGGTGTCGCTGACGAAGCCCCCGGGTGAGCTGGTGTTCAGCGGACCGTCGTAGGACCACGGGAACGGCAGGCGCTGGTAGTCGCCGAACTCCAGCAGCGGGTAGCGGACGAGCAGCTCCCACGACGGGCTCAGGCCGGCGGCGACCACGACGGGGAGGTAGAGGAGCAGGCCCGCGCCGACGGCCGGGAGGGCGAACCGGGCGATCTCCCTCAGGCGTGGCGGCGCGTCGTCGTCGCGGGTCCGGGCGAGCGCCAGCCCCAGGACGACGGCCAGCCCGAGCCCCGCGCCGAACTCCAGCCGCCACGCGGCCGCGACGCCGCACAGCACGCCGGCCCAGACGAGGTGCCGGGGCACGAGGAGCAGGGCGCCCAGGCAGAGGACCATCGTCGGCGGGAAGGGGTGCGGGCCGCTCGGCGTCGCCATCGCCAGCACCGCGACCGCCCATGCGGCGAGCGCCAGCCGGGGCGGCGCATACCGGGCCGCCAGCAGGTAGGCGAGCACGCCGACCCCCGCGTCGCACAGCACGCGCAGCACGCGCCACGGCACCAGCGACGAGCCGAAGATCTCCTGCAGGCCGGCCAGCAGGTACGGCTGCCCGGGCGGGTAGAACCACCAGAAGTCGCGGTAGGGGACCTGGCCGTCGGCGATGCGCGTCGCCGCCTGGAGCATGAGGCCCTCGTCGTTGGGCTGGATGCCGTGCCGGAATGCGACGCCGGAGATCACGACGCCGGCGGCGAAGAGCAGTGCGAGCCGCAGGCCAGTCGTCCGGGACACGGCCGGGTACCGTACCCACCGCATGGGTCCGATCGACGCGCTCCACCTCACCGGCGCCGCCCTGGACGGGCCGCGGGCCGAGGTGCAGGCGGCCGTGGCGCGGTACGCCGACGCCGCGCGGGAGGTGCCGCCATTCCGCCCGGGCGTTGACATGGTGCCGGTCGCCGGCCGGGTGCTCGATGCCGCCGACCTCCACGCCCTCGTCGACGCGTCGCTCGACGGCTGGCTCACCGAAGGGCGGTTCGCCGAGCTGTTCGTCGAAGGGCTGCGCCGGACGACCGGGCGCACGGAGGCACTGCTCGTGGGGTCGGGCTCCCAGGCGAACCTCCTGGCGATCTTCGGCCTGTGCTCACCGCTGCTCGACGCGCCCCTGCGCCCCGGGGACGAGGTCATCACCCCGGCCGTCGGCTTTGCGACCACCGTGACGCCGATCTACCAGGCGGGCCTGCGCCCGGTCTACGTCGACGTCGAACCGGACACGCTGAATCCGACGACGGACGCCGTGGAGGCCGCGATCGGTCCGCGGACACGGGCGATCGTCGCGGCGCACTGCCTGGGCAACCCGTTCGACGCGCCCGCCTGGGCGGCGCTGGCCGCCGAGCACGACCTCGTGCTGATCGAGGACTGCTGCGACGCGTTCGGGTCGACCATCGCCGGCGCGCCGGTGGGCACGTTCGGCGCGGCATCGACGTACTCGTTCTACCCCGCGCACCACATGACGACGGGGGAGGGCGGCGCGGTCGGGGTCGACGACCCGACGTGGATCCGCGCCCTGCGCTCGCTGCGTGAGTGGGGCCGGGACTGCTGGTGTCCGCCGGGGGTCAACGATGCGTGCGGCCATCGGTTCGAAGGCCGTTACGGGGAGCTGCCGGAGGGCTACGACCACAAGTACGTCTTCAGCCAGCTGGGCTTCAACTTCAAGATGACCGACCTGCAGGCGGCGCTCGGGACGACGCAGCTCGGCAAGCTCGACGCCTTCGGGGCCGCGCGTCGCGCGAACTTCGCCCACCTCGACGCGGCGCTGCGGCCACTTGCCGACCGGCTCGTGCTGCCCCGTGCGCTGCCCGGCGCCGACCCGTCGTGGTTCGGCTATCCCGTGACCCTGCGCGACGGCGGCGCGGCCGAGCGCCGCGAGCTCCAGCGCTTCCTGCTCGAGCGGCGCATCGACTCGCGCCTGCTGCTGGGCGGCAACCTCACGCGCCAGCCCGCGCTGCTCGGCGCCGACCACCGGATCGCCGGGCCGCTGCCGCACGCCGACCGGATCACCGAGGCGTCGATCTGGGTGGGCGTCGCGCCGGGTCTGACGACGGCGATGCTCGACTGGGTGGCGACGTCGATCGGCGACTGGCTGGGCCGGTAGCGCTGGTCCCTACCCTGGAGGGGATGGGGCGACGGGCGATCTGGGGTGGTCTCGCGGTGCTGGGCGCCGCGCTCGCCCTTGCGCCGTCCGCGCCGGCGGCCTCGCAGGACACGCCGCTCGCGGACGTCCGGACGTTCGCCCTGGCGCTGGGCAACGGCACGCTGCGCGGCGACCTGTCCACGCGCTACGCGGCATACGACCTCGTCGTGATCGACGGTGACGACGCCACGCCCGAGGAGGTCGCCGCGGTGCGCGCGGGCGGCTCGAAGGTCCTGGCGTACCTGTCCGTGGGGAGCATCGAACGCTGGCGGTCATGGGCGCCGAAGGCGATCGAGTACCGGATGGAACCCCTCGCGGGCTGGACCGGCGAGCGGTACGCCGACACGTCGAAGGCGGGCTATCGCAACCTGCTCGTGCGCGAGGTCGCGCCGATGCTGCTGCGCAAGGGCTTCGACGGGCTGTTCCTCGACAACGTCGACATGATCGAGACGCACCCGCGCCAGCGCGCCGGCATGTTCTCGCTCGTCCGGCGGCTGTCGGCGGTGACGCACACCCGGTCCGGGCGGGTGGTGATGGCCCAGAACGGGGCGGATGCGATCCGGCCGATCGTCGGGGCGCTCGACGCGTGGAACCGCGAGGACGTCACGGCGACCTGGGACGGGTCGCACTACCGGGCCGTCCCCTCGGCGCGGTCCCGCGAGGCGCAGACCGAGCTGCGCGCCATGCGCCGCCGCGGCCTGCTCGTGACGGCGACGGACTACACCCGCAGGGACGGGACGAGGCTCGCCCGCCGCGCCGCCGCCCGGGCGTGTGCGGCGGGGGCGATCCCGTTCATCTCCGACATCGGGCTCACGCGCGTCCCCGTCCAGCCACTGACCTGCGGCTGACCAGGACGGCGTAAATTTCCGGCATGCGCCTGCTGCTGCCGCTGCTCACCGGGCTCGTCCTGAGCCTCGCACCGGCCGCGCACGGCGCGACGTTCGAGGTCGGGACAGGCCGGGACCCCGAGGTGGTCGCGGACCCGGACGGCACGGCGTACGTGGCGTGGCACCAGGCCGTCGACGTCAACACGACGCGGGTCTACGCGTGCCGGGTCGCCCCCGGCGCCGGTGCGTGCGACCGGATGAAGGTCTTCACGTTCGGGGGACAGTCCACGGACGCCTCGATCCTGCGCGACCCGGGTACCGGGGAGATCATCGTGGTCATCCAGCGGTCGTTCAGCGACACCGGTGGGCCGGCGAACCTCGGCACCTTCATCTCCAAGTCCGGGGACCAGGGCCAGACGTGGAGCGCGCCGACGCGCATCGCCACCGGCCAGGAGGGCGATCTGGGCAGCGCGGTGTTCGGGCCCGGCGCGTTTCGCATCACGACGCTGTCGGACTACGCCAGCGTGAACGTGCAGTCCGCGGCGCTGGCCGGGGGCACGGCGGCGAAGGCGTCGAACATGCTGTCGGAGAACGCGCTGACCGGCCAGCTCGCGAGCATCGCCGGCGACAGCATCCTGCTCGCCCAGCGCGACACCGGCCGCGACGGCGCCCTGCGCTGGCGGCGGTTCTCCGGCAGCGCCGACCCGAACGTGGGCGCCAACTGGACCGCGGAGCAGGCGCAGCCCGGCATCCTCGCCGAGGGCGACCTCGGCGGTAACGGCCTCGCCCCGGTGATCGCCGCGGGCTTCGAGGGCGAGACGACGGTCAACCCGCTCGTTGTGCGCCGCTACGACGCCGGGTCCAACAGCTGGGGCGGCGCCACCACGGTCATCGGGACCGCGCCGGGCGCGGTGCGGCCGTACATCGACCTCGACGCGGCCTCGAACGCCCACCTGTTCTACCTCTCCAGTGACCCCGAGGGCGACGGGCGCGAGCTGCGCTACCTCAGCTCGGCCGACGGCGCGACATGGCCGGCGAAGGCGCAGGTCCTCGACGTCAACGACAGCGCCATCGACGTCGCGTCGGCCGCCGGCCTCGGCGCGACGGGCGCCGCCGCCTGGGAGACCCAGCTCGACGGTGGCGCGAACGCCCGGATCCGCGTCGCGAACATCGGCGGCCCGGCGGCGTTCCCGCCCGATCCCCCGGCGCCCGGCCAGCCTGCGCCGCCCGCGCCGCCGACCTGCTCGAAGGCGCCGCGGCTCGGCATCGCGCAGCTCATCGCGCTGACGGACTGCTTCGCGGGCAACGACCCCAAGCTCACGATCAAGGCGGCGTTCCTGGCCAACGGCGTCCGCGTGGACCCGAAGGGCAAGACGGTGAAGATCGACACGTCCAAGCGCACGGTCGAGCTGCCGGCGGGCACGGTCGTCACCGCGGGGCCGGTCACCCTGGCCAAGGGCGAGCGCACGTGGACGTTCCCGAAGACCGGGACGTACCCCGCGGGCGGCATCCTCGACCTCGACAAGGCCGGATACGGCGGCGAGCTGGCCGGACTGCGGATCGTCGGTGACACCCAGCTGACCTTCATCAAGGACGAGGTGCGGCTCGCAACGCACCTGACGCTCCCGTCGCCGTTCTCCGGGCTGACGGCGGACATCACGCTGCGCGCCAACAACCAGGTGGGCCTGCGCCTCGACGGACTCTCGGCCAAGGTCGCCACGTTGCCGTACGGCTTCAAGAAGCTCGAGTTCGACTACGTCGCGGACCCGCCCACGTGGCGCGGCTCGCTCGAGTGGAGCCCGCCGGTGGGCGGCGGCGACACGTACGGCGGCACGGTGGAAGTCGTCGACGGCGAGCTCACCTACCTGCGGGTCTTCGGACGCTTCGCCCAGCCGGGGAAGAAGCTCTATCCGCCGTACCTGTTCATGCCGTTCCTCGGCTTCGAGCTCAAGACCAAGCCGCAGCTGCAGCTCCAGGGCCAGACGATCCTCACCGGCGGGCCGGTGGGCGGCATCGTGTCGGTCGGCCGGTACGACGCCGCCGGTCCGCCCGCCGAGCAGTACGGCACGGTCACGGCGACGCTCGCCGACCCGTTCAAGCTCGACGCGATCGGCCCGGTGTACGTCTTCGGCTACAAGCTCGGACAGGGCTACCTGAAGTACCGGTACCCGCTGGACATCGGCTTCGGCGCCAACGCGCAGATCGGCAACTGCGGGTTCGGGCCGGGAGGCGAGGAGGGCATCGGCGCGGGCGCGACGTTCGACGGCTACCTGACCGCGTCGAAGTCGTTCGCGTTCAGCCTCAGCGCGGCGGCGAAGGTCTGCTTCGGGATCGGCACCCAGGAGGGGTCGGCGGTGCTGTCGTCCAAGGGGGTCGCGGCGTGTGCGGAGTTCGGCGTCGGCGAGCCGGTCGACGCGACCATCAGCGTCGGCGCCGGGCACTACTGGAGCGATCCGGTCACCGACATCGATCTGATGTTCAAGGGCTGCGACACGGCCCCGTACGCGGTCGCGTCCCCGCTCTCGGCACAGGCCGCGCAGGCCGGCGGGTTCAACGTCGGGGGCGGGCTCAAGCAGCTGAACGTCCAGCTCACGGGCGCCGGCGGTCCGCCGATCGCCGCGGTCGTCGCCCCCGACGGGCGGCGGTACGAGGCGTCGACGAGCGGGGCCAAGCGGTTCCCGACGCACTTCGCCTACCTCGACGCCGCCGACGGCACGCAGACGTTCCTCATCCCCAAGCCGCTCGCGGGCCGGTGGACCGTCGTGCCCGCCGACGGGAGCCCGGCGGTCACGAAGGTCGAGCTCGCACGCGACGCGCCGTCTCCGGCCGTGCGCGGGTCGGTCCGGCGCGCCGGCTCGGGGCGGGAGCTGCGCTGGCAGCGGCCGAACGACGTGGAGGGTGAAGACGTGACGTTCGTCGCCGAGGGCGGCGGCACGCTGCAGCGGCTCGGAACGGCCAGGCGCGGTGCCAAGACGGGCACGTTGCGCTTCCGCCCCAAGTACGGGCCGGGGGGCCGGCGGACGGTCTACGCGGTCGTCGATCGAGGCGGGCTGCCCGCCGCCCGGCTGCGGGTCGCGACGTTCGTGGTGCCGCCGCCGCCCCCGGTCGGGACGGCGCGCCGCCTGAAGGCCGTCCACCGGGGGTCGACGGTCCGCGTCACCTGGCGGCCGGGCCGCGCGGTCGTGCGGCAGGAGCTGCGCATCACCCTCGGGGACGGCACCCGCAAGCTCGTCGACCTGGGTGCGACGCGGCGCTCCTTCACGCTGACGAAGGTGCGCGCCGCGGTCACCGGACGGGTGCGCCTGACCGGCTACGACCGAGCCGGCAAGGACGCGCGGGCGGCGACGGCCACCGTCCGCGCGGCGAAGACGAAGAGGCGGTAGCGGCTACGCGTCGGGTCCGCCCGCGGCCTCGGCCATCTCCGGCCGGAACCGCAGCTCGTAGACCGTCGCGCAGCCGTACCGGCGCACGGCCTGCAGCAGCGGGCGGAGCGTCTCGGTGAGGTCCGCGAGCCCCGGGCGGCAGTCGACGAAGACGAACCGCGCGTTCGTCGAGGTCACGAAGTCCCGGGCCGCCTGACCCGTGAGGCGCCCTTCGATGAGGTCGTTGGCCGGCCGCTGGCGCTCGTCCCAGTCCGGGGACCACGAGAGCGCGCCGACGTAGGTCTCGCGCCCGGTGTACGCCGGGAGCATGTAGCCGGCGTACGTCGCGCCGAGCACACCGCCGGGGCGCGGGTCGGTCTCCAGCGCATTCATCGCGTCGGCCTCACCGGGGAAGATCCAGTACGGGTCGCCCGCCGACTGCACGCTGTTGCGCGCGACGTCGAGCTTGTGGACGAATCCCGGCAGCGTCATGAAGACGAGGATCGCGACGACCGCGGCCGGCTTCGGCGCGCGCCAGATCGTCAGCGTGCCCTGGATGGCCAGCACGCTCAGGGGGATGGCGAGCCCCTGGAAGGAGTGGTAGGGGAAGGTGCCGAGCGGCAGGAGGAACACGACCAGCACGGCGAAGGGCCAGATCCGCACCGCCTGGTCCTGCCACGTCGGCGCGGGCAGGCGGAAGGCGAGCAGCGCCGGGGCGGCGAGTGGCAGGACGGTGAGGACCATCGCCCACCACGGCCAGCGCCACGCGTCCATCGCCCCGCGGGCGTTGGCCTCACCCGCGAGCTGCCACGCGGGATCGAGCTTGGAGAGCGCGAAGTAGTAGGCCGCGGGGAGCGCGATCGCCCCGAGGACCACGAGGAGCCCGACGCGCGGGCGCTCACCGTGGCGGCGCCACCGCCACGCCTCGACGGCGACGAGGATGAGCCCGAGCTCCGCGCCCTGCCACGGCTGCAGCCAGCAGACCAGGAGGGCGCCGACCGCGGTCAGCCAGGGGACGGCGCGCGCGGTGTCGTCACGCCACCGTTCGACGCCGAGCAGGACCAGCGGGAGCAGGCCCACCGCGATCGCCGTGGGGAGGTAGCCCCAGAGCCAGCCGGCGGCGAACATCTCCCCGCTGATGAAGTCGAAGGAGTATTGGCGCGGCTGGCCGCCCCAGTTCGTCCAGGCGACGATCCAGCTCATCGGCATGACGCCGAAGACGCCGAGCACGATCGCGGTGTGGCGGGCGCCCGGCGCGTCGGGGAAGAACCGCCGCGCGTAGCGCTGGATGCCGAAGAACATCGTGCCGACCGCGACCGGCTTCCACACCAGCAGGTAGGCGACGGCGAGCGGGGCACCGAGCGCGACGAGCCGCCCGGAGACCGCGAAGACGGGATGGAAGAACGTCCGGTCGCCGGGCGCGAGGTCGAACAGGTTGCCGATGAGGACGTGGTTCGACGCCTCGCGGATCCACGTCAGGTACTGCAGCTGGTCGGCGGCGAGCAGTCCGTCGGCGCCCGTGATCGTCCGGTCGGTCTTCGCGAGCAGCGGGACGAGCACCGCGACGGAGAACACCGCGAGCGCGGCGAGGAGCAGCCACTCCACGCGGTCGAAGGCCAGGCGGCGCCTCATGGGCCCTTGCCCACCAGTCGCGCCGCGTTGCGGGCGACGCGGCGCGCGGCGGTGCCTGCGCCCTCGTCCCGGACCGTGCGGGCCAGCGTGCCGGGGTACTGCGCGACGGTCGCGCGGGTGACGGCGGCGAGGTCGCGGTGGCGTCGGGGCCGGGCAGCGTGGTCGTCGACGAACGCCAGCAGCGGCGCGGCGGCGCGCTCCCACGTCAGGTCGGCCCGGAGCTCCGCCGCGCGGGCGACCGCCGCGTCGCGGCCCGGGCCGGCGTCGAGCACGCGCGCGACCGCCGCGGCGAACGCGGCGTCGTCGCCGACGGGGACGCCACCCTCGCCGGCGAGGTCGATGAGCGTGTCGCCCGCCGTGCCCACGACGGGCAGCCCGGCCCACAGGTAGTCGAGCACGCGGGTGCGGAACGCGAAGCGCGTCTCGGCGTGGTCGTGGTGCGCGGTGACGCCGACGTCGGCCTCGAGCAGCCAGCCGCCGCGCTCGGCGTACGGGACCCAGCCTTCGTGGAGGTGCACGCAGGCGCCGAGCAGTCCGCGGTCGGCGGCGAACGCCACGGCCTCGTCGTAGGCGCCCATCTGATCGGCCTCGCTGACCGCGGGCCGCTTGCCGCCGAGGAAGACGAGGTGGACGTCGTCGCGCGTCTCGCGCAGCCGCTGGACCGCCCGCATGGGGGTCAGCGCGTCGAGCCAGTCCCAGATTCCGCCACCCCACAGCAGCACGCGGTCGTCTGCGTCGACGCCGGGCAGCACGTCCTTCATCACCGGTGACGGCGCGGGCGCCGGCGGCTCGGCGGCCATGCCGAACGGCACGACCGCGACGAGGCCGCGCAGCGACGGGTCGGCGTCGTAGTCGCGCAGATCCAGCAGTTCGCGGCCGGTCAGCGCGCCCAGCCAGAGGTCGCGCTGGCGTTCGCTGGCGCACAGCACGAGGTCGGCGACGGCCAGCGCGGCGACGGTCTGCCTGGTGGCGAGCCGCTGGATCGTGCGCCGCGCGCGGGGACCGCGCTCGCGCCCGGCCTCCAGCGCCTCGAGCAGGATCGGCGTGTAGAGGTCGCAGACGACGCGCACGTCTTCCCGCGCGAGGGCGAGCAGCAGCTGCGGCGGGGCGTGCTGGACGACCACGACATCGTGCTCTCGCGCCAGCGCGAGGGTGCGGCGGTGCTCGGTCGGCTCGACGAGCTCCATGCGCAGCCCGGGCACGGGCTCGCTGCCCGCGGGCGCGGCGACGGTGACGTCGGCCACCGCCGTGAGCGCGCGGGCCAACTCGAGCGCGCGGATCGCGGGGCCCGCCATGCGGGACGCGAGCGGCTCACTGGCCAGGACGAGCGCACGGGGGCGCGGGGGACTGCTGGGAGCCACTACGCGGCCGAGCATAGACGCCGGGCCGGTGGGCAGTGGGCCTCAACGTCTGTTCGACCTTTCGTGACGTGTGCATCGTCACGAACTACCTTCCGGTGTGTGAAGTCGCTGCTCACCCTCGCCGCCGTGTTCGGGGCCTCGTTCGGAGGCATCTGGTACCTCGACAGCCAGGGCAATCTGCCCGAGGCCTACACGGGCCCGCCGAGCGCGGAGGCGGACGAGCCACCCCCGCCGCGCTGGTACACGGTCGGCGAGCCGCTGACGCTGACGGTCCGGGGCGGTCAGTCGGCGCGGATGACCGTGGCGCTCCAGCTGCCCGAGAAGCTTCCCGCGATGGTCGAGACCGAAGACGGCGGGAAGCGCCTCGCGCAGGAGCCGGTGATCCGCGCAATCGTCACCGACACGGTCATGCAGCGCTCCGCGGCGTCCCTGCGCAGCGCGGACGGACGCCGTCGGCTCGAACGCCTGCTGCGCCGCCGGATCCGCGCGCACACCGACGTCCGGGTGCGCCGCGTGATCATCCCGGACGTCCTCGTCGGATAGCGCCGAGGACCCGCGCACCGCCGACCGCCCACAGCGCGGCCGGGTAGGTCACCGCCGCGAGGACGAGCAGGACCGCGAGCGGCGCGGCGTCGCAGACCCACAGCACCCCGGTCATGACGCCCGCTGCGGCGACGGCGCGCAGCACCATGCCCGGCGCGGGGAGGAACTGCAGGTGACGGTGGACGAGCCACAGCCCGCCGGCGAGGATGGCGAGTTCGCTGACGACCGCCGTCGCGGCGGCCGCATCGATGCCGTAGGCGGGGACCAGCGCGATGTTCAGCGCGAGGTTCAGCACCAGCGCGGTGACGTTCAGCCACAGCGTGTCGCGCTGGCGGTCGCGGGCGATGAGCGCGTAGCCCAGCAGCCCGTTCACGAACGCCAGGCCGCCCGCGAACAGGAGGATGCGCAGCGGGTCGGCCGCGCCCGCGAACGCGTCCCCGGCGACGGCGGCCACAACCGGGCCGGCGAGCACCAGCCCGCCGAGCGCGAGCGGGGCGGCGACGGCGACGAGGATGTCGAACCCGCGCTGCAGCGTGTCGCGGACCCGCACGTCGTTCGCGGCGACCTGGACGCTGATGACCGGGAACAGCGAGATGAGCAGCGTGCCCGGCAGGGTCGCCGCCAGCTCGATCACGCGGAACGCCAGGCCGTACCAGCCGACCTCCTCCAGCGGGCGCGACAGCGAGATGATGAGCTGGTCGGCCCGGAAGTACAGCTCGTTGATGCCGAGCGCGAGACCCAGGGGGAGGCTCGCCACGAGCAGCGTCCGCCACACCGCGAGGTCGACCCGCGGCCGGACCGCGAAGGTGCGGCGCGCGACCGCCAGGGTCAGCATCAGCGTGACGGCGGCGCCCACGGAGGCGGTGAGCAGGATCGCCGTGAAGCCGAGGTCGAGCCACGCCGCGCCCGCCGCGGCGGCCAGCGTGGCCGCGCGGCCCGCGACCTCCGCGCCGCTCGCGCCCGCCATCTGCAGCCGCGCCTGCAGGCCCGCGAGCAGCGCGCCGTTGACGAGGCCCATCCCGAAGGGCAGTGCCGCCAGCGCGATCGCGGTGCGCACATCGGCGTCATAGGGCAGCAGGAACGCGATTCCCACCGCCAGCAGCGACACCACCAGCCACAGGACGCCGCGCAGCGTGATCCCGTTGCCGATCAGCTCCTCCGCTCGGTCCGGCTCCCTGCTGATGTCGCGGACCAGGATCGAGAACAGGCCGAGGTCGGCGACCGCCCCGAACAGGGCCAGGAAGCTGAACCCCAGCGCGTACGCGCCGTAGCCCTCGGTTCCCAGGTACCGCGTGAGGATCGCGACGGACACGACCCCCATGAGCGCGATGGCGATCTTCGCCGCGCTCTGCCACCCGGCGCTTGCCGCAACCCGCCGGGCGGTCGTGTCGGTCACCGGTCGAGCACGGGCTCCGGGTCGGCGTCCAGCGGTGTGGCGGGTGCGCCGAGCGGCGCCCACCGGCGGCCGTGCTCGGCCATCCGGAACCGGGCCAGCACGTACAGCGTGCGCAGCCCGTACTCGACGCTGTCGGGGAACGACACGCTCGACGCCTCGAGGAAGTAGCGGGTCGGGATGGCGACCTCCTCGACGCGGGCGCCGCGCGCCACCGCCTGGGCGAAGATCTCCTGGTCGAAGACGAACTCGTCGCTGTTGCGCAGGAACGCGATGGACCGCAGGAAGTCGACGCTGAACGCCCGGTACCCGGTGTGGTACTCGGAATAGGACCGCCGGAACGCGAGGTTCTCCAGCCCGGTGAGGAAGCGGTTGCCGACCCACTTCCAGCGCGGCATGCCGCCCTGGATCGCCTGATCGTCGAGCAGCCGCGAGCCGATGACGACGTCGGCGCGGCCCTCCAGGATCGGCGCGACGATCTGCGGCACGAGCGCCGGGTCGTACTGGTTGTCGGCGTGGACCATGACGACGGCGTCGTAGCCGTCACGCGCCGCCTGCACGTAACAGGACTTCTGGTTCGCGCCGTAGCCGCGGTTGACCGGGTGGCGCAGCACGTCGAAGCCGTGCTCGAGGGCGACCTCGGTCGTGGCGTCCTTCGAGCAGTCGTCGACGAGCAGGACGCCGTCGGCGGCGTCGGCCGGGAGCTCCTCGGCGACCTGCGGGATGGTCTTCGCCGCGTTGTAGGCGGGGAGGACGACGAGCACCTGACGCTCACCGCCGCGCGGCTGGGACAGCGGGCGCTCGGTGCGCAGCACCTCGACGCGGTGGGCGAGCATGACCCGCTCGTCGCCGAGGGACAGCGACACCATCGCGTCGGCCCGGCGGCTGCGCGCCGCGCGCTCGACCGCCGCGGCGATCGCGCCGCTGCGCTCCGCGAAGCCCGCCATCCAGTACCGCAGCGTGAAGTCGCGCACGAGCGGGACGTCGGTCGACACCACGAGCCCGCGGGCCAGCAGCAGCTCGCGCAGCGTGCGGCGGGGCAGAAGGTACGTGTGGGCGGGGATGAAACCCCACCAGCGGCTGCGGGCGAGGCGCGCCGTCTTCGAGGCGGGGTCCGGGGTGACGACGCACAGGACGCCGCCGGGCGCGAGCAGGGACGCGAGCGTGTCGAGGATGCCGCACGGGTCGTCGAGGTGCTCGATGACGTCGGCGAGGACGATGACGTCGAACGGCGCGCAGCCGTCGGCGGCGAGCGCCTCGACGGTCTGCTCGCGCACGTCGAGGCCCAGGACCTCGCGGCCGTGGCGCGCCGCGCCCGCGCTGAGTTCGAGACCCGTCGTCGCATAGCCGCGCTTCGAGGCCTCGTCGAGCAGCAGGCCGTGGCCGCACCCGACGTCGAGGAAGCGCACGTCCGACCCGGCCGGCTGGTGGTCGGCGATGAGGTCCAGCAGCCGCCCCGCGGTCTGCCGGCGGCCTTCCTCCTGGTCGAGGTAGCGGACGTCGTGCATCGCGCGATACAGGTCCGTGAGGTCCATGCCCGTCGGCAGATCGGGCTGCTGGACCGTGCCGCACTCGCGGCAGCGATAGAGGTCGCCATGCTGCCCCGGGACGTGACACGTCGGGGACATGGCGTCGGGATCCGTGACCTCGGTCGCTCCAGCCAGATAGAAGGCAGCGGCACCGCCGCAGATGCCGCACACACGAGAAGCGCCCATTCGGTGCGCTACCTTACCGGCGCTCATGGCGGCTCCGCGCATCTCCGTCGTCGTCCCTGCGTTCAACGAGGAGAGGCACATCGCCGCGACCGTCGCGCGGGTGGCCGCTGCCGTGGGTGCGCTGGACGCGGACTTCGAGCTTCTCGTCGTCGACAACGCCAGCACCGACGGGACCGTCGGGGAACTGGCACCGGCGCTGGCCGACCCGCGGATCCGCCTGCTGCGCAACGAGCGCAACCTCGGCAAGGGCCACTCGGTCCGGCGCGGGATGCTCGAGGCGCGTGGTGAGCTGCGCCTGCACTGCGACGCCGACTGCGCGGAGTCGCTCGCCTCGCTTCCGCAGATGCTCGAGGACATCGAGCAGGCCGACGTCGTCGTCGGGTCACGAGCGGTGGCGGGCGCCCAGGTCGGCCGCCGCCAGCCGCTGCGCCGCCGGATCGCCGGTCACGGGTTCATCGCCCTGTGCCGCGTCACCCTGCGCGAGCCCACGCACGACCTCTTCTGCGGCTTCAAGCTCTGGCGCGGCGAGGCGGCCGATGCCACGTTCGCCCGCGTCGAGCTGCCGGGCTGGGTCTTCGACGCCGAGGCGCTGGCGATCGCCCGTGCGCTCGGCTTCCGGATCACCGAGCGCGGCATCACCTGGAGCGACCGCAGCGGATCGCGCCTGCACATGCGTCAGGTGCTCATCCCGGTCCTGCAGGAGCTGCGCCGCGCCCGGGCCACCGTGCGTGCGATCGCCGCCGAGCGCCGCGCTGCCGGTCCACGCACGGACGTCCCCCGCCCGGCCGGACGGTGAGACGGGCCCGGCTCGACCGGTTCGACTGGGCGACGCTGCTCGCGCTCGTCGCCCTCGCGTTCTTCGCCCTCGGCGCGCTCGTGCTCCGCACGCTGCTGCAGGGCGGCACCGTCACCGGTGGTGACGGCTACCTCGTCGCCGACCCGATGCAGTACCTCAACTGGCTGCGCCAGGCGGGGGAGAGCGTCGGCATCGCCAACCTCTACGACCTCAAGGACGGCCCGAACTCGTTCGTGCACCCGGGCCTGTTCCTCAGCGGGGTGCTGCACCAGCTCGGTGTGGGCCTCGTCGTGGCGTACAGCGTGTGGAAGCCGATCGCGGCGCTCGTCCTGTTCGCCGGGATGTGGGCGCTGGCGCTCCGGTTCCTGCCGCGTCGCGACGACCGGCGCCTCGCGCTGGTCCTCGGCCTGTTCGCGGTGTCGCCGGTCGCGGCGGTCGTGGGGTGGAGCAACCTCGGGGGCGCGTCGTTCGTCCTGAGCCTGGACTTCATCGCCGGCGAGCTCTGGGCCGGCAACTGGCTCTGGGGCTACCAGTTCACCGCGCTCGCGGTCGGGGTCATGCCGCTGGCGATCCTGGCCTACGAACGGGGTCGGGCGGGCGGACCGCGGCGGATGATCGCGGCGGCCGGCGGACTCGGCCTGCTGTGCGCGTGGCTGCAGCCGTGGCAGGGGGTGACCATCGCCTTCGTGCTCGTCGCCGCCGAGCTCTGGTCCGTGGTCCGCCGCGACCGGCGGTTCATCGCTGCGGCCGCCGAGGCCACAGGGCCGCTCCTGGCCATCGCCGCGCCGCTCGTCTACTACCTCGTGCTCTCGCGCACCGACCCGTCCTGGGAGCTTGCGGGTGAGGTCAACGCCCTGCCGCGCTGGGACCTGCACGTCATCATCCTCGGGCTGCTGCCACTGGGCCTGCCCGCGCTGCTGGCCGTCCGGCTCCCCGCGCCGGCCTTCGGCGACATCGCACTCCGCGCCTGGATCCCCGCCGGCCTGCTCGTCTACCTGCTGCCCTTCGGCACCTTCCCGTTCCACGCGTTCCAGGGGTTCGGGCTGCCGCTCGCGATCCTCGCCGTCGCGGGGGTGCGCGCCAGGCTCGGCGACCGGGCGCTGTGGTCACCGGGGGTCCGGGGCTGGGTCGTCGCGGCCGTCGTGCTCCTCGTCGTTCCGGGCACGATCTACCGCGTGACCGAGCTGCGCGACGCGATCAACCGCGGCTACCAGCCGTTCTTCCTCGAGAACGGGGAGCACGACGCGCTGCGCTGGCTCGACGAGGAGCCGGAGCCCGGCGGGGTCATCACCGGCGTGTATCTCGGCCCGGTCGTGCCCGCGTACACCGGGCGCGAGACGTACATCGGGGCGGGGTCGTGGACGCCCGACTACGACCGGCGGCGACGTGAGACCCAGGCCCTGTTCGCCGGGGAGCTGTCGGCCGCGGAGGCCGAGCGCGTGGTGCGGGGCAGCGGCGCACGGTTCATCTACGTCGACTGTCACGACCGCCCGGACATCTCCGCCTCGGTCGAGGGCTTCACCGACCCGCCGCGGCGCTTCGGCTGCGCGACCGTCTACCGGGTGCGCGACTGATGGCCGCCGCTCCGCCAGCGCCCGACCGGCCGCACCTGCACGGGTTCGACGGGCTGCGCGCCCTCGCCGCGGGCGTCATCGTCATCTACCACCTGGCGTTCGTCCTCGCCGCGTTCGACGTCGCCGGCCGCGACTGGATCGAGCGGCTGAACATCGGCGTCTCGATCTTCTTCGTGATCTCCGGCGCGCTGCTCTACCTGCCGTTCGCGATGGCGAAGGTCGAGGGCCGGCCGCGACCGTCGCTGCGGGACTACGCCGCGCGGCGCACCGCGCGCATCGGGCCGGCCTACTGGGTGGCGCTGCCGATCGTCGCGCTCGTCCTCGGGCTGTCGGGCGTCTTCACGCTCGAGGGCCTCGTCCGGTACGGCCTCTTCCTGCAGATCTACTCGCCCGCGACGTTCACCGGCGGGATCGGCCAGGCGTGGACGCTCGACGTCGAGGTCGTCCTGTACGCGTTCCTCGCGCTGTGGGTGGGCGCGATCGCCGGGGTGGTCAACCGCCGCGGCGAGGTCGCCGGGCTGGTCGCCGTCATCGTGCTGAGCCTCGCCTGGAAGGTCGTGGTCGGGCGCATGGTCGCCGCGGGCGACGTCGACCTCACCGTCCTCGTCTGGCCGCCCGCGTGGGCCGACCAGTTCGCGCTCGGCATGCTGCTGGCGGTGGCCGCCGCGCGGGGCGTGCGGCTGCGCCCATCGACCGGCGCGGCGCTCACCGGCGCGGCGGCGCTGGCGTTCCTGCTGTTCGGCGCGTCCGACCCCGGTGGCGGGGTGATGGTCCGCAACCTCGTCGACCACGTCGCCAAGACCGCGATCGCGGTCGCCCTGGTGGCGCCCGTCGCATTGCGTGCCGCGCCCGCGCTGTGGTCGTCGGCGCCGATGCGCTGGCTGGGCGCGCGCTCGTACGGCCTCTATCTCTGGCACCTCGCGGTGATGATCCAGCTCGACCGCTGGGACGTGCAGGGGACGATCGGGACCGCGGGGTTCGTCGTCGTGGCGGTGGCGGTGTCCGTCGGTCTGGGCTGGGCGTCGTGGTCGCTGGTCGAGCGCCCGGCGATCGGCTGGGGACGACGGATCGGCAAGGCGTGGGCGCGTCGCCCGGCGCCGCCGCGTGCGGAGGCGATCGACCTCGTCGGCGCGGTCGTCGTCCTCGGCTGCGCACCGGTGCTCGCGTTCGCCAGCGGCGGCTTCTTTGACACGTCGCGGCTGATCGCCGCCGTCGTCGTCTGGACCGCCGTGGCACTCGTCGCGGTCCTCGGCACCCGGCCATGGCCCGCCTCGACGTCCGGGCGGGCGGCGATCGGGGCGCTCGCCGCGCTCGTCGGCTGGATCGGCCTCTCGCTGGACTGGGCCCCGGTCGCCGAGACCGCGGTCGACGACATGCAGCGCGGCCTGCTGTACCTCGGCGTCCTCATCCTCGCCGTCGCCACGCTCGGGGGCACCGCACGCCGCTGGGTGCTGCCGGCCCTCGCCGCGGGGGCGGCGGTGGTGGTCGGCTACGGACTGGCGGGGCGCCTGGCGCCGTGGCTCATCGACGTGACGCAGACGGCGAGCTCGGCCGGCAGGCTCGAGCAGCCGCTGACCTACTGGAACGCCATGGGCCTCCTCGCCGCCATGGGCCTCACCGCATGCGCGGCACTGGCGGGCGACCCGACGCGCCGCGCGGTGGTGCGGGGGGCAGCGCTCGCCGCCGGCCCGGCACTGGTGCTGGGGCTGTGGCTCAGCTTCTCGCGCGGCGGGCTGGTGGCCGCGCTCGTCGGGCTCGCCGCGGCTGCCCTCCTGGCACCGGGAGGCGCGGTGATCCGCGCGGCCCTGGCGATGGTCGTGCTCGGAGTGCCGCCGAGCCTCATGGCCAGCGCGCTCGACGGCGTGCGCGCGGCCGAGGGCGGGCTGAGCAGCCGGGCGCTCGAGGGAGCGCTGGAGATCGGCATCCTGGCGCTGTGCTGCGTCCTGGCCGCCCGGGCGCGGGGCTGGGTGGCGCAGGGCGACACGCGCGCGGCGCCCCGGCTGGGCCGGGGGCACGGCGGCGTCGCAGCCCTCGCCGCGACCGCGATCGTGCTCGGCGCGCTGGTGCTCGTCGTCGGCCTCGAACGCGGGCCCGGCGTCGGAACCCCGGCGACCGGGGCGACGGCCGACCGCCTCGCGTCCACCGATTCCAACCGGTACGCGTACTGGCGCGTCGCCCTGAACGCCGCCGCCGACGACCCGCTGACGGGCGCGGGGGCGGGGGGCTTCGGCGTGGTGTGGCTGCGCGACCGCGACATCGACGAGCCCGTCCGCGACGCGCACTCGCTGCCGATCGAGACGCTCGCCGAGCTCGGGATCGTCGGCCTGCTGTTCCTGCTCGCCTTCGGCGCCGCGGTCGCCGCGGGGGCGGTGGCCGCCCGCCGCCGGCATGAGCTGGCCGCCGGACCCGCCGCGGTGGTGCTCGTCTGGGCGGTGCACGCCTGCGTCGACTGGGACTGGGAGATGCCCGCGGTCACGATCCCCGCCCTGGCGGCGATGGGGCTCCTGCTCGCGCTGGCCTCGCCGGATCCATGACCTCGGAGGTAGGTGCCCGGCTGACCTTGCGCCGGTAGCGTGCAGGGCGTGAGCACGGTCACCGCGGTCTCCGGGGTCGGGCCGCTCCTGCGCGACTGGCGTCAGCGCAGGCGCCTGAGCCAGCAGGAGCTCGCCCTCGAGGCGGGCGTCTCGGCGCGGCATCTGAGCTTCGTGGAGACCGGCCGCTCGCGTCCGAGCGCCGACATGGTGCTGCACCTCGCCGAGCAGCTCGAGGTCCCGCTGCGCGATCGCAACGCGCTGCTGCTGGCCGCCGGCCACGCGCCGGCCTACGCCGAGCACGACCTCGACGCCCCTGAGCTCGCCGGGGTGCGCGACGCGATGGAGCGCCTGCTGCGCGCCCACGAACCCGCGCCGGCGATCGTCGTCGACCGGCATTGGGAGCTCGTCGCGGGCAACCGCATGGTCGGGCTGCTCATCGACGGCGTCGACCCCGAGCTGCTCGAACCGCCCCTGAACGTCCTGCGGCTGACGCTGCATCCCGGCGGACTCGCCCGCCGGATCGGCAACCTCGACGAGCTGCGCCCGCACCTGCTCGACCGGTTGCGCCAGCAGGCGGTGTTCACCGGCGACCCGGCGCTGCTGGCGCTGCACGACGAGCTCGCGGCGTATCCCGCGCCCGAGCCCGCCGCCGAGCCCCCGCCGGGGGTCGACATCGCGATCTCGCTGCTGTTCTACGAGCCCGACGGCACCCCGCTGCGGT
>JAEMQS010000150.1 GCA_016463765.1 Solirubrobacteraceae bacterium
GCCGCGCGATGACGCCTGACCGCCAGCGCCAGGCCCGCGGCGAGGCCCGCCGCCGGGACATCCTGCTGGCCACGCTGACGCTCGTGCGCTCGGGTGGCGTCGCGGCGGTCACGAGCCGCTCGGTGGCCCGGCAGGCCGGTGTGCCGCTCGGCTCGCTGAGCTACTACTTCGACGGCAAGGACGACCTGCTCGAGCAGGCGCTGCTCCTGCACGTCGAGGAGGAGGTCGCGCGGATGCGCGAGATCTGCGAGACGCTGGCCGCCGAGGGAGACGCCGACCCGCAGCGCGCAGCCCAGGCCTTCGGTGAGGTCCTGCGCGAGGGCGACCTGTCGACCATCGCGCAGTTCGAGCTCTACCTCGAGGCCGGGCGCAACCCTGCGCTGCAGCGAGCGGCCGCGCGGTGCTTCGCCGCCTACGAGGAGGTTGTGGCCGCGACGCTCGCCGCCGCGGGCATGCCGGACGCCGAGTCGGCGGCGCCCCTGTTCGTCGCGTTCGCCGACGGCCTGGGGCTGCGTCAGCTGGCGGCGCCCGAGGGCGCGCTGAAGCTCGACGAAGGGCTCATGCGCCTGTTCGCCGGGCTCACGTCGCCGGTGGTCACGCCTCCACGGTGACCCAGCCGTCGCCCTCGCGCCCGAGCACGAGCTCGTGCTCGGCGCCGGCGGCGACGACCTTGAAGATCGCGCGGTCGTTGGCGATGCCCGGCCGGTCATCGACGTGGACGAGCTGGAGCGTCTCGGGCTCGACCCCAGGGTGCGCCGACGTGAACGCCTCCCTGGCGGCCTCCTGCAGGCGCGCCGGCTCCCAGCCCTTGTCCGCGGCGTGCGCGGCCGCGAGCGCGTCGTTGACCGACGCGACCGTCGCCAGCAGCGCGGCGTCTCCGGCACGGGTGCGGCGCCGCGTCGCGATCCAGCCACCGATCGCCAGCAGATCGAGCAGCACGAAGACGACGATCACGATGATGAGCCAGGTGTCCATATACGAAGCGTACTTCCTGCGTTTGCCCTAGTTCAGGATCGCGCGCGACCCCAGGTGCGCGCCGACCTTGCGCTTGACGCGCTGCAGGGCGTTGTCGACGGTCTTCGCGTCACAGTCGATCATGCCGCCGATCTCCTCGTAGGAGCGCCCGTCGAGGTACAGGGCGAGCACGCGCGACTCGAGGTCGGAGAGCGCCGTCGAGAGGCAGCCCACCAGCGCGCGGAGCTCCTCGCTGGAGACGGCCTGGATCGCCGGGTCGTTCACACGCGGACCGGGGATGACCTCGTCGAGGGTCGGCTCGCCCTCGGGGGCGCTGGCCGGCGTCTGCGAGAAGGACACGTACTGGTTCAGCGGAGCGTGCTTGTTGCGGGTCGCGGTCTTCACGGCCGTGATGATCTGGCGCGTGATGCAGAGCTCCGCGAAGTTGCGGAACGAGGACTCACGGTCGGTGCGGTAGTCGCGCACCGCCTTGTAGAGGCCGACGAGGCCCTCCTGGATGAGGTCGTCGCTGTCGCCGCCGGCGAGGAAGTACGACGACGCCTTGAGCCGCACGAAGCCGTAGTAGCGGCGCACGATGCGGTCGTATGCCGTCGCGTCGCCCTGCTTGGCGAGTGCGATGAGGTACAGGTCATCGACCTGCGGTTGGTTCTGCGCCGTGCGTGAGGAAAGTCGTGCCACGAGCAATCAGCCCTTTCTCCGTCCGTGATGGACCGGGGTGTGTGCTCCGAGGCGGTCCCCTCCCAGGGCGCCAACGGGTATTCCGTTGTATGAACCTGAGGTTGAGGGTTGTCCCTCAACCTGTACTTCAGCCTAAGTATCGGCAACCTAGCCGCACTTATGAACCCCTGTCAAGGCCGCAACCGCGCTTGCAGGGCCGTGTAGAGCAGAATTGCCCCGGTGGCACTGACGTTCAGCGACTCGATCTTTCCCTGCATCGGAAGGAAAACCAGGTCGTCGCAGGTCTCCGCGACACGGCGGCGAAGCCCCTTGCCCTCTGCGCCGAGGACGATGCACACGCCCCCGCGCCAGTCGACGTCGGTGTAGGCCGTGCGGGCCTCCCCCGCCGCGCCGTAGCACCAGACGTTGCGCTCCTTCGCGCGGATGAGGAAGTCGGCGAGGTTGCCGACCCGGGCCACGGGCAGGTGCTCCACGGCCCCCGCTGACGCCTTGCAGACCGCCGGGGTGACCTCCGCCGCGCGGCGCTCGCAGATCACGACGCCGTCGGCGCCCGCGGTCTCGGCGGTGCGGATGATCGCGCCCAGGTTCTGCACGTCCTGGAGCTCGTCGAGGGCGACGAGGAACGGCGACTCCTTGCGCAGCAGTGCGTTGGGGTCGGCGTACGGATACGCGCCGACGCGCGCGGCGATCCCCTGGTGGTCGGGCGCCTCGGCGCGCTGCTCGATCTGCCCGCCGTCGGCGAGCTGGACCTTGACGCCCCGCAGCCAGTCCTCGCCGCTGACGCGCTTCGTGGCCCAGACCTCCTGCACGGGACGGCGCCCGGCGCGCAGCGCCTCGCGCACCGCGTTGCGGCCGTAGATGATCACGACGCGACCGCGACGAGCTCGGCGCCGCCGGCACCGTCGCGGACCTCCCAGCCCCGGGCGCGCAGCTCGTCGCGCAGCCGGTCGGCCTCGGCCCAGTCCTTGGCGGCACGCGCCGCCTGCCGGGCCTCGAGCAGCGCGAGGTCCTCAGGCCCCGGGCCGCCGCCCGCGTCCACGTCGAGCAGGTTGGCGAGGTGCAGGACGTCGAGCATCGCCCGCAGGTCCGCGTTGCCGACCTCCTCCCCCGCGTCCAGGCGCCGGTTGGCCTCGCTGAGCCAGCCCCCGAGCTCGGCGAGCGCCTGCGGCGTGTTGAAGTCGTCGGCCAGCTCGTCGAGGAACCGCTCGCGGTGCACGGCCATCTCCGGCGGCGACAGACCGTCGGTCAGGCGCCGGGCCTGATCGCGGATGCGGGCCACGCGCGTGCGCGCGGCCTCGAGCGTCTCGTCGTCGAAGGACAGCGGGCGCCGGTAGTGCCCGGTGCAGAAGAACCAGATGAGCGTGTCGCGGCCCCACCGCTCGGCGACCTCGTGCAGCAGCGCGACGTTGCCGACCGACTTCGCCATCTTCTCGGCGCCCATGAGCAGGAGCCCGCTGTGCATCCACACCTGGGTCAGCTCGTGCCCGCGGCCGCAGCGCGTCTGCGCGGCCTCGTTCTCGTGGTGGGGGAAGACGAGGTCCGACCCGCCGCCGTGGATCTCGAAGCCGACGCCGAGATACTCCTCGGCCATCGCCGAGCACTCGATGTGCCAGCCCGGGCGCCCTTCGCCCCACGGCGACGACCACGACGTGTCCTCCCCGGGCTTCGTGGCCTTCCAGAGCGCGAAGTCGAGCGGGTCCTCCTTCAGATGGGTTCCCTCGACGTCTTCGCCCTGGTCCATGGCGTCGACGTCGCGGTGCGACAGCTCGCCGTACGCGGAGTCGCTGCGCACGCGGAAGTAGACGTCGCCCTCGACCGCGTACGCGTGCCCGCGCGCGATGAGCGCCTCAATGAGGTCGATCATCCCGCCGACGGTCTCCCCCGCCAGCGGCTCGTGGTCGGGCCGGCCGAGCCCGAGGAGGTTCGTGTCGGCGACGTAATGCGACGTCATGTCGCGCGCGAGGTCCGCGGAGGCGATGCCCTGGGCCTTCGCGGCGTCATAGATCTTGTCGTTGACGTCCGTGACGTTGACGACGAGCGTGGCCTCGTATCCCTCAGAACGCAGGAAACGCCGGAGCAGACTGAAGACGACGAAGGGGCGGGCGTTGCCGATGTGGATGCGCGCATAGACCGTCGGACCACACGCGTAGATGCCGATCTTGCCCGGCTCTCGGGGCCGGACCTCGGTGAGCCGGCCGGTTCTTGTGTCGTGCAGGGAGATCGTGCGCATCTGGCCCCGAAACCTACGCCCTGGGCAGGTCACAGAGCATCCCGCACCTTCCGGGAAATCGACGCACCTCGCTTTGCGTTCGTCCCGATGTGGGCGTATGGTGCAAAACGCACATGTCCGTGCAACACGTCAGTTCTAAGCGCGAGGGGGCGCTGGAACAGGAGCTCCGGTCTCTGCCGGGGCGGATCACCGGGGGGGATCGCACCACGTGGGTTGACGCCTGCGTGCATCTCGCCGTGGTCGACCTGGGCCAGACCTGGGAACTCCGCAGCCGAGACCGCGCCATCACCGTGCGGCGCGGGCCCTCGCGCGAGACACCGGACGTCGTCCTCGCGGGCGACAGCGCCGCGCTCACCGGCCTGCTGCGCGGCGAGGTCGCCGGCATCGAGCTGATCGTCGACGGCCGGATGACCGTGCGCGGCAGCATCGACACCGCCGTCACGCTCGAGGCCATGCTGCGCCCCGACGACGCGCCGCTGCCGGCGATGGAGGCCCAGCAGCTGCACGTCGGCAACCAGCGCGTCGCCGTGCTGTCCAGCGGCACCGGGCCGGACGTCATCTGCATCCACGGGCTCGGCGCGTCACGCACGTCCTTCCTGGAGCTCGGCCACCGGCTGGCGGGGTCCTACCGCGTGCACCTCCTCGATCTCCCGGGCTTCGGGGCGTCGAGCACGCCGATCCGTGCGGCGTACGACGCGCATTGGTTCGCCGACCACGTCCTGGGCGTCATGGATCAGCTGCGGATCGACCGGGCGCACCTCATCGGGAACTCCATGGGCGGGCGCGTGGCCATCGAAGCGGCCCTGCGAGCGCCCGAACGGGTCGGTTCGCTTGGCCTGCTCACGCCGGCCGTCGCGTTCGTGCGCCGCGGGTTCCATCCGCTGGTCCGCCTGGCGCGACCCGAACTCGGCGTCCTGCCGCACGGCATCCGCCGCGGCATCGTCGAGAAGCAGCTGCTGTCCTTCTTCGCCGACCCCGGCGCGATCGATCCGGCGCTGGCCGACGCGATCGTCGACGAGTTCCGCGCCCGCCAGCGCAACCCGGCGGCCCGCGCGGCGCTGTACTCATCGGCGCGCAAGATCTACCTGGAGGCGCCGTACGGGAAGGACGGGTTCTACCCGCGCCTGGCACAGCTCCAGGTCCCGGCGATGTTCGTGTGGGGCTCCCACGACCGCCTCGTGCCGTCCGCCTTCTCGCGTCACGTGCGCGAGTGGCTGCCCGACGCGCAGCAGATCATCCTCGAGGGCTGCGGTCACGTGCCGCAGGTCGAGCACCCCGAGCTCACGCACGAGCTCCTCGACGGGTTCT
>JAEMQS010000060.1 GCA_016463765.1 Solirubrobacteraceae bacterium
TCGTGGGCTCGCGCTCCTTGATGAGCAGCTTCATGATCGTCGACTTGCCCGAGCCGGTCGAGCCGACGAGGAAGACGAACTCCCCGCGGCGGACGTTGAACGTCGCGCCTTCGAGACCGATATCCGTGCCCGGGTAGGACTTCGTGACGTCCCGGAACTCGACCACGTTGCGGGGATCGGGCGGGGTGGCAGCCGCGCGCGCCGGGGGCGCAACAGGCTGGCCCTGAGCGCGCCGGCGGGCGTGCTCCGGACGGTGTCGGATGCGTTCAGAAGCGGGCATATCGACGGCACAGGCTAGCGGTGGCCCCCCGAAATCCCTATGCAATGCAGGCCCTCTTGCAGGAATGCAGCGCACCGTCACGACGATCAGGGATCGTCCCCTAGGGGAGATTCCCAATGGTGCACAGGCCCGACGGGCCGCATCGTCTGCGGTGTACCCCGACCGCAGGAGACCACCATGGACGACCAGACCGACCCCACCGCCCAGCAGCCCACGCCTCCACCGCCCGAGCCTGAGGCGGCGTCCCGCCCTCCCCTGCGCCGCACGGCCGACGACCGCGTCATCGGCGGGGTCTGCGGCGGCGTCGCGCGCACGCTGGGACTCGACGCGCTCGTCGTGCGGGTCGTCGCCGTCGTGCTCGTGCTCGCGGGGGGCGCCGGAGCGCTGCTCTACGTCGGCGGCCTGCTGCTCATGCCCGACGACGCCGTCCCCGGCGAGCCGGCCGACGATCGTGCCCGCGGGCGCCTGGCGACCGTCTCGGGCGTCGTCGTCCTCGTCCTCGCGGGCCTGGTGCTCCTCAGCGGCGTCGGGTTCTGGCTGTTCGGGCCGCTGATCCCGCTCGCCTTCCTCGCGCTGCTGGGCCTGGGCGCCTGGTGGGTGGTCTCCGGGGAGGGGACGACCGGCCGCCCCGCCGATATCGCCCGGCGCAGCGTGTTCGGGGTCTTGGTCCTCGTCGGCTGCACCATCCTCGCGGGCCTGTCGTTCTACGCCGGCGCGACGGAAGGCGGCTGGATCATCGCGGCCGTCGTCATCGCCGCGGGCGTGGCGCTGCTCGCCGGCGCGGTCTTCCGGCCGGTCCGTTTCCTCATCCTGCCCGCGCTCGCCCTGGCGCTCCCGCTGGCCGCGGCGGAGGCGAGCGACCTCGATCTCACCGGCGGCCTCGGCGAGCGGACGTACCGCCCGGCGACCGCCGCGGACATCCGGGACACGTACGAGCTCGGCGCCGGCCGCCTCGTGGTGGATCTGCGCGGCGTGGACCTCCCGGACGGCGACACGGCCGTGAACCTGCGGGTCGGCGCCGGGCAGGCGCTCCTCCTCGTCGACCGCGACGTCTGCGTGGCGAGCCGCGCCGAGGTGGGCGTCGGCGCGGTGCAGGTCTTCGACGCGGAGAACGGCGGCGTCGCCGTCGACTGGGAGGACCTCCCCGCGGGCCCCGCCGGCACGCCGCGGGTGCTCGTCGACGGCGAGGCCGGGATCGGCGTGGTCACCGTCGACCACATCGACCGCGAGCATGACTGGGACGACGACCGGGACCGCCGCTGGGGCGGACGCGACGGCGACATCACCCCGACGCAGCCCGCCTGCCGGGAGGACCGTGCGGCGGACTGAGCCGATCGACGGCGTGTCGCTCGTGGCGGGCCTGGCGCTGGTGGCGCTGGGCTCGCTGCTGCTCGTCAGCACCACGGGCGCGGCGACCTTCACGGTCGCCGTGCTCGCGCCGGCCGCCTCCGCGGCACTCGGCGCGATCCTGCTCGCCGTCGGGCTCCAGTCGCGACGGCGCGCGGACGGCCTTCCGGCCGAGGCGGCCGGGCTGCACCGCGACCCGGGCGGGCGCTGGCTCGGCGGCGTGTGCTCCGGCGTCGCCCAGACGCTCGGCGTCGAGCCCGCCATCGTGCGCATCGGGTTCGTCCTCGCGGCGCTCACCGGGGGCCTCGGGATCGTGCTCTACGCGCTCGGCTGGGTGCTGCTGCCGGCCCGGCGCAGCGACGGCGCCGCGCCCCCACCCGCGCGCGGCATCCTCGCCGTCGCCTTCGGCGTCTCGCTGCTCGCCCTGGCCGGGCTGCTCGCGGTCCGGGCCGCCGGCGTCTGGATCGGCGACGGCTTCGTCTGGCCCGCCGCCCTCGTCGCCGGCGGGGCCGCGCTGCTCTGGCGCCGCAGCCGCACCGAACCGGCCGTGGACACGCCCGCCGTGCCGCGACCGCCCAAGGAGACCCGGGGGGAGACCTTCTCGCGCACGGGGGTCGGGGTGGCGCTCGTGCTGGCGGCCGCCCTCCTGTTCCTGCAGTCCACCGGCGCGTTCGGCGCGGCGCGCGACGCCCTGCTGGCGGTCGTGGTCGCCGCCGTGGTCCTCGGGGTGATCTTCGCGCCCACGATCGTCCGGCTCATCCGCTCGCGGGACACCGAGCGCGCCGAGCGGATCCGCAGCCAGGAACGCGCCGAGATGGGCGCGCACTTGCACGACTCGGTGCTGCAGACCCTCGCGCTCCTGCAGCAGCGCGCCGACGACCCGCGCGCCGTGACCCAGCTGGCACGCCGCCAGGAGCGCGAGCTGCGCCGCTGGCTCAGCGGCCGCGCGCCGTTGGACGGCACCCCACGGACCCTGGCCGCCGCCCTCGAGGCGACGGCCGAGGACGTGGAGCGCGATCATCGGGTCGACGTGGAGCTCGTGATCGTGGGAGACGCCGACCTGACGCCCCGCACGGAGGCCCTGCTGGGCGCCGCGCGTGAGGCGCTCGTCAACGCCGCGCGCCACGGCGGCGGAGGCCCCGTCGACGTCTACGCCGAAGCGCAGGACGGACGCGTGGAGGTCGACATCCGCGACCGAGGCCCCGGCTTCGACCCCGCCGCGATTCCGGCCGACCGCCACGGCGTGCGCGAGTCGATCGTCGGGCGGATGGCGCGCCATGGCGGCCGGGCCACGATCGGGCCGGCCCCGGGCGGCGGGACGGAGGTCGAGCTGGTGCTCGACCCGGAGGCCGACGCATGAGCGCACCGACCGTCGCCATCGTCGACGACCATGCCCTCTGGCGCGCCGGGGTCCGCGCCGAGCTCGAGGGGACGTTCGATGTCGTGGGGGACGCCGGAACCGTCGAGGACGCCGTGGCCCTCATCGCCGCCACCGCGCCGGACGTCGTCCTCCTGGACGTCCACATGCCCGACGGCGGGGGCGTGGCCGTCCTGCGGCGGGCGCGCGCGGCCGGCAGCACCGCGACGTTCCTGGCGCTGTCGGTGTCCGACGCGGCGGAGGACGTCATCGCCGTGATCCGCGCCGGCGCGCGCGGGTACATCACGAAGGCGATCGCGCCCGCCGAACTGGGCGACGCCGTCCGCCGCGTCCACGAGGGCGACGCCGTCTTCTCCCCCCGTCTGGCGGGCTTCGTCCTCGATGCCTTCGCGGGCGCCGCGGCACCGGCCCCGGGCGGCAGCGGCGACGCCGAACTGGACCAGCTCACGCCTCGGGAGCGCGAGGTGCTGCGCCTGCTTGCCCGGGGCTATCTGTACAAGGAGATCGCCCATCGCCTGGAGATCTCGCCCAAGACGGTGGAGGCGCACGTGTCCGCGGTCCTGCGCAAGCTCCAGCTGTCCAACCGGCATGAACTGTCCCGATGGGCCGCCGAGCACGAGGTCATGGATCCCTGACCGCTCGGATCGACAAAGTTCGCTGTTGAGTCCTCCAGAATCGGATTCAGGTTCCCCGGTTCTGGGTACGGTCGGCGCTCGTGAGCGGCGTCGTCGTACGGGTGGCACATCGGGGACCACTGGTCGTCCGCGGCACGCTGCTCATGTGGCTGCGCGGCGTACGGCCGGGACTCCTCACCTGGGTCCGCGGCGCCCGGCCGCGCATCCTCAACCACGGCACCGTCACGATCGGCCGGCGGTTCCGCGCCGACGGCCTGCGGGCACGCATCGAACTCGGCGCGCTCACGGATGCCGAGCTCATCATCGGCGACGACGTCTACCTCAACGGCGGGGTCAGCGCGATCGCCTCGGTCCGCATCGAGATCGGCGACCACACCCGCATCGGTGACCACACCATGCTCCTCGACTCCGACATCCATGAGGTCGAGCAGGGCGCGGAGGTGCGGCGCGGACCCATCCGCATCGGCCGCAACGTCTGGATCGCCCGCAACTGCACGGTCCTGCCGGGCGTCGAGATCGGCGACCACAGCGTCGTCGCGGCGGGCTCCGTCGTCACCCGGTCGGTGCCGCCGCGGACCCTCGTCGCGGGTGTCCCCGCCCGACCCGTTCGCGAACTGCGCGCCGACGACGACTGGGTGCGCAGCTGACGCGCCGAGCGTGACCGGCCGGCACGGCCGGTCGACTACGCTGAGCGCATGCCGCAGATCACCTCTTCCACGCTGCGAAACGGCCTGCCGGTGCACCGCATCGGCCTCGAGGGCACGCGCGCGATCACGATCCTCGTCGCGTTCGACGCGGGGGCGCGGACGGAGCGCCCGGAGGAGAACGGCATGGCCCACTTCCTCGAGCACCTCGTGTTCAAGGGCGGCGAGAAGTACCCGCACTACCGCGACGTCAACGAGACCGCCGAGCGGCTCGGCGCGGTGCTCAACGCCTTCACGAGCCACGACCTCGTCGCGTTCCACGTCACGGCACGGGCCGAGAAGGCGATGGAGGCACTCGATCTGCTCAGCGACTTCGCGGGCCGGCCGATCATCGACGCCGACGAACTCGACCGTGAGCGCGGGGTCGTCATCCAGGAGATCCAGCGCTACAAGGACCAGCCCGCCTCGGTCGCCGCCGACCTCATCGACGTCGCGACGTTCGGCAGCCACCCGCTCGGCCGCACCGTGCTCGGGCCCGAGGAGCACCTGCGGACGTTCACCCGCGAGGGCATCGTGGCGTTCCGCGAGCGGCAGTGGTCGGGCACGCGCGGCGGCGCCTACCTCGTGGGCAACGTCGACCACCTCGACGACGGCGCCGTGGCCGAGCTGCTCGAGCGCTTCCCCACGCTCCCCGGCCCGCCGCCGTATGACCCCGCGCCCGCACTGAAGCCCGACATCCTCGTCGAGGAGCGCGACAGCAACCAGTCGCACCTGCGGATGCAGTACCAGCCGAAGATCGACGTCAAGAACCCCGCCGAGCGCGCGGCGCTGAAGATCTACAGCACGCTGCTCGGAGGGTCGATGGGCTCGCGCCTGTTCGACGAGATCCGCGAGCAGCGCGGCCTCTGCTACTCGGTGTGGGCGGTCGATCACGCGTACGCCGACACGCCGATCCTGCAGCTCGGCAGCGGCCTGGAGTCGAGCAAGTGCGTCGAGGCCTACACCCGGATGCGCGAGATCGTCGACGAACTGCGCACCGACGGGCCGACCGAGGAAGAGGTCGAGCGCGCCCGGGCCTACGCCAGCGGCCGCCTGGTGCTGAGCTTCGAGAACTCGGGGGCCGTCGCCCGGACGGCGGCGTACCAGTCGATCGTCTTCGAGGAGCCGATCGACCCGGACGCCGTGATCCGCGCGATCGACGACGTCACGTACGACGACGTCGCCACCGTGGCGCGTGACGTGGCCGATACGCTCGCCGTGGCGTGCGTCGGCCCGCACAGCGCAGATGAGTTCTGAGTCCGCATCCCTCGCCGAGCTGAATCTCCCGGAGCTGCGCAGGTATCTGCGCCGTGTCGGTGACCGCTGGCAGCTGAGCGGCGCGCGCCTGGGCGGCGCGCGCCTCGCCGACCTGCGCGGCGCTGGCCCGCAGCGCGAGCGCGGCCCCGAGTACGTCGTGGTGCTCGTCAGCGAGCACTTCGACGGGGTCCCGTGGCTCGAGCGGGTGCATCAGTGCGGGTCGCTGTGGGACACGCGCGAGATGCGCGGCGCGGCCGAGGTGCACTGCTACACCCCGCCGGAGCTGACCCGCAAGGTCGAGCAGCTGGAACGCGTCCGCGACACCGTCGAGCACGGCGTCGACCTGCTCGCGCCGTAGTCAGCCGGTGAGCATCGCGCGGCGCCGGATGTCCGTGATGGCGGCTCGCGCGCAGTCGCCCACGGGTCCCAGGTCCGAGGTCATCGCGTCGTCGGCCTCGAGCCCCCGCAGCGCCGGGATGACCTCCAGGCCGCCGACCATCGACAGCGCGATGGCCGCGCCGCCACGCACGTCGGGTTCGTCGTCGCGCAGCGCGCGCACGAGCAGAGCCGCCGAGGACCGGCGCCCGATGACGCCGAGCGCCTCAGCTGCCTCGCCGCGCACGGCGGGAACCTCGCCCCGGTTGGCCAGCGTGGCGCCGAGCAGCGGGACCGCCCGGTGGTCGCCGAGCTGGCCCAGGCCGCGTGCGGCCCGTGCCCGGACCTCTTCGTCGTCGTCCCGCATGAGTGCCTCCGCCAGTGCGCCACGCGCCTGCGGGGAGGCCAGCCGCGCGAGCGCCTGCGCCGCGTGCACGCGGACCCGTGCGCAGGAGGCGTCTGCGAGCACCCGCTGCAGCCGCGGACCCACAGACTGGGCGTCCCCGACGGTTCCGGCGAGCCGGCACACGGCCACCGCGAGCCCGGCGGGCGTCGCGGGCGAGATCGCCCGGACGATGTCGTCCTCCCCGAGCAGCCCGGCGGCCGCGATCGGTTCGAGTTCGGCCAGCGCGCGGTCACGTGCGGCGCTGGTGAGGCCTGCGAGCCGGGTCATGATCCGCAGCCGCAGCGACGGCTCCGCGAGCTCCAGCCACAGATCGACGGGCGCGCACGCGGGCTCACGCTCGGGCTCAGGGCCGTCGCCAAACCCTCCTTGGATGACGGTCAGCGGCATGTTGCGCCGAGCATACGCCTCGGGCGCGTGATCGCTCAAGCGCCTGAGCGAAGAACTGAACGGCATTCATATTGTCTCGGTTATCCGAAACCTCCCTGCAAATGCGCACAATTGACACGCTGTCAAGCAGGCTCGAACGCCCCGCCTGAATTACGTTCAAACTTTTCCTAGGAGATCGCGACCATGCGCTCGATCGGCACCCGCGCGCGCTCGGCGACCGCCTCGGGGACCTTCACCTCGTAGCGCAGGTCACGCAGGCTGTCGCGCAGCTTCGGCAGCGTGATCATCTTCATGTAGACGCACTCGGCGCGCGGATTGGCCGGGATGAGCGTCGCCTCCGGCGCGGCCTGCTGCATCGGGTAGAGCATCCCCGTCTCGGTCGCGACGATCGCCTCGCGGTTCGGGTGCTCCTCGGCGTACTTGAGCATGCCTCCCGTGGACAGCATGTGCACGCCCGTGGCGTCGACGTCGCCCGAGGCCACGTACTCCATCACCGACGTCACACAGCCGCACTCGGGGTGGATGAGGAAGTCCGCGTCGGGATGCTCGCCGCGGATCTTCGTGATGTCCGTCGGCCGGATGCCCGCGTGCACGTGGCATTCGCCGTCCCAGATGTGAAACCCGCCGCGCTCGCCCAGGCCGAGGGTCTTCTCGACGTACGCGCCGAGGAACATGTCGGGGCCGAACAGGATCTCCGTGTCCGGGCCGTGCTCCTTGAGGATGTGCGCCACGACGTTCACGGCGTTGGCCGACGTCACGCAATAGTCGGTGATCGCCTTGACCTCGGCGGTCGTGTTGACGTACATCACGGTCACGGCGCCGGGGTGCTTGGCCTGCCAGTCGGCGAGCTGTTCGGGCGTGATCGAGTCGGCCAGCGAGCAGCCCGCGTCGAGGTCGGGGATCAGCACCGTCTTCTCCGGCGAGAGGACCGACGCCGTCTCGGCCATGAAGTGCACGCCGCAGAAGGCGATGACGCTCGCGTCGGCGGCCGCGGCCTGGCGGCTGAGGCCCAGCGAGTCGCCGACGTAGTCGGCGACGTCCTGGATCTCGGGCACCTGGTAGTTGTGCGCGAGGATCACCGCGTCGCGCTCCTTGGCGAGCGCGCGCACCTCTTCGGAGAGCGCCCGCACGTCGTAGAGCTCGAGCGGCTGGGCCGTGGGGGTGGTGGGGGCCATGGGCAGCTTCATCGCAGCGGCTCCAGGAGAAGGGAGAGGTCCAGGGTGGGTGCCGAGTGCGTCAGCGCACCGATCGAGATCCAGTCTATCCCGGTCTCCGCGTGGGCCCTCAGCGTCTCGCGGGTCATGCCGCCGCTGGCCTCCAGCGTCGCCCGGCCCGCGACCTCCGTGACGATCGCGCGCAGCGCCGGCGGGTCCATGTTGTCCAGCAGCAGCCGTGTGGCCCCGGCGGCCAGCGCCTCGCGGACCTGATCGGCGGTCTCGCACTCGATCTCCAGCGGAAGGTCGGGGAACCGCTCGCGCGCGGCGGTCACGGCAGCCGTGACCCCGCCGGCCATCGCGATGTGGTTCTCCTTGATGAGGATCTCGTCGAAGAGGCCGATCCGGTGGTTGTGCCCGCCGCCGGCGACCACCGCGGCCTTCTCGAGCAGCCGCAACCCGGGCGTGGTCTTCCGCGTGTCGAGGATCTTCGCGCCCGTGCCGTCGACCTCACGCACGCAGGTCGCGGTGAGCGTCGCGATGCCCGACAGGTGGCCGAGGAAGTTCAGCGCCGTGCGCTCGGCGGCGAGCAGCGCGCGCGCGTCGCCTTCGATCTCGAGCACCGGGCCGCGCTCGCGCCACGTGGCCTCCGGGCCCGTGCGCTCCAGCCGCACGTCCGGGTCGCAGCGACGGAACACGAGCTCGGCGACGTCCAGGCCGTACACGACACCCGGCGCCTTCTGGGTGATCTGCGCGCGGGCGCGAGTCCCGTCGGGGACGGTCGAGAGACTCGTCACGTCGCCCGCGCCGACGTCTTCGGCCAGGGCGCGCTCGACGAGCTCGGAGAGGTGGTCGGAGCTGAGGGGTGTCACCGTACGCGAGGATATGGGCCGCATCGCCGACCAGGCCCCCACCCCCACCGCGCCGCAGCTCCTGCGCTCGTGGCTGCCCGACGCCGAGGTGGTCACGCGCCACCGCCGCCGCGCGACCGCGGAGCCGGACGCCCTGTGGCGCGCCGCGCGCGACGTGCGCCTCGACGACACCCGGGCGCTGGGGCGGCTCGTGCGCTGGCGGATCCCCGGAACACCTGGCGACCTGCCGTACGCCGAGCTCTTCGCGCGACCGCCCTTCACGGTCCTCGACGAGGGTCCGGACTGGTCGGTCTCCGGCCTCTGCGGGCGGATCTGGACCCTCACCCGCGACTACCCGGAGCTCGACGGCCTCGATGCGTTCGCGGGGTGGTCGATCCCCGGCACCGTGCGGGTCGCCTTCGCCCACTGGGTCGAGCCCGACCGGGACGGCAGCGTGCTCGTCAGCGAGGCCCGTGTCGAGGCCGTCGACCGCCGCGCGGCGCTACGCCTGCGTTCGCTCTGGCTGGCGGTCGGGCCGTTCGAGCGCCTGATCGGGGCGGAACCGCTGGCGCTCGCGGCGTCCCGTGCGGACCGGGAGGCGTGACGCCTCACCGTAGGTCGATCCGCGCTCGAGCCCTGCGAGCGTCGTCGTCCCCGCGTACACCGTGCGACGCCCCCGCCAGACGGTGAGGCGCAGCTCCCCGGCGAGGTGCTGGGCCGCCGCGCGCTCCAGGTGCCGGCGCTCGGCCGGCAGCGGCACGGGCAGCAGGTGCGGTGAGGTCCCGTTCGGGTGGCCTTCGATCTCGACGCGGTGCCGTGGGCCGCGGGCGCGCAGCCGCCAGCCGTCGCGCCCGACCTGCACACCGATGGGGACGAGCGGCCGGACGAAGTGCAGGAGCTCGTCGCCCAGCCGGACGACGAGGGCGGTGGCGACCGTCCCGAATGGCCCGAGCGTCGCGTGGCCGCCCGCGAACGCGACACAGACGTCAGGACGATCGAACCCGTGGGCCTGGCCCCACCACCACGCGGCCGGAAACCCACCCGGACCCCAGTTCTTCTCGCCGTAGACGGTCGCGCCGTCGAGGTCGATGACCCGGCCGTCGACGGTCGCGGTTCCCGTCACGCGCGCGCCCAGCAGATGCGGGTGCCAGTACTGGCTCAGCCCCGGCAGGATCTGCGCGGGCCCGATGCCGCCGAACCGCCGTCGCGGCCAGTGGGCGTGCTCGTCGAGTGCGACGTCCAGCGAGGTGTCCGCGCCCACGCGGAGGGTGAGCCGGTCGCGCGTGGCCCGCAGGTCCGCCCGTGCGCCGTCCTGCGCCGCGACGTGCAGCCCGCGCCGCGTGGCGTGCGCCGCGCCGACCGCGGCGTCCCGGACCACGCCGTCAGGGTGCGCGGCCAGGCCGACGGTTCCCCAGGCCCGCCCCGCGGCGTCCCGGTTGACGCCCGCGAGGACGACGAGCACCGTCCGGCTCGGGACGTGCGTGATGCGCCAGAAGTACCCCTCGAAGCCCGTGCCGTGGTAGCCGCTGGGGTCACCGAAGGGCAGGTCCGCGCCCGTCCGACGGTATGCGGCGAGCACCGTCAACGGGACACCAGCACCGTGACCCGATGGAACTCCGGGTCGCTGGCACCGTGCAGCCGCGCCCCGTCGGCGACGAGCTCGCGCAGGTAGCGGACCGTGTCCGCCGTGATCTCCTCGCCCGGCAGGAGCGCCGGGATGCCGGGCGGGTAGCCCGCGATCGACTCGCAGGAGATCCTGCCGACGGCGTCGTCGACGTCGACCACCTCGTTGGCGCCAAGGAACGCGTCGCGCGGCGCCACCGCGGCCACCGCCTCGCCGTGCAGGGGCGAGCGGACCACCGGGATCTCGCGGCCGGGCTGCGCGATCCGCTTGATGGTCTCGTCGAGATCACCCGCGAGGCGGACCAGCGCGGACGCCGGCTCGGCGATCCCGACCACGAGGACGACGATGGCGTGGGTCGCCAGCTCGGGGTGGATGTCGTAGCTCTGACGCAGGGCGTCGGCGACCTCGAACCCGGACCGCCCGGTCCCCCGCACGTCGAGCGAGATGCGCAGCGGATCCCACGCCGCGACACCTGGCCGGCCGACGAGTTCCTCCCCAACCAGCGCGACCCCCGGGATGCCCGCGAGCTTGTCGCGCACGTCACGCAGCGCGGCCAGGGTGTCGTGGAGGATCGCCTCGCCGTGGATCGCCATCTGGCGGCGCGCCGCGTCGAGCGAGCCGAGCAGCAACGAGTTCGGTGACGTCGATCGCACGAGGCGCACGGTCCGGGCGACCGCCTCGATGTCGACCCGGGAGTCCTCCCCGATGTGGAGCATGGCGCTCTGGGTCATCGAGCCGGCCATCTTGTGCGTGCTGGTCAACACGGCGTCGGCGCCGAGGTGCAGGGCGCTGGGCGGCAGGTCGGGATGGAAGCCGAAGTGCCCGCCCCACGCCTGGTCGACGATGAGCGGCACGCCCGCGGCGTGCGCGACCTCCGCGCACGCGCCGACGTCGGCGACCATGCCGTAGTACGTGGGCGAGACGATGAACGCCGCCCGCGCGCCCGCGGTCCGCTCGAGCGCGGCGCGCAGCCCCTCCGGCGTGACCCCGTGGGCCATGCCGAGCGCCTCGTCGTACTCGGGGGCGACGAACGTGGGGCGCCCGCCGGAGAGCACGAGCCCGTCGACGACCGACGCGTGCGCGTTGCGCTGGACGACGACCGGCGCGCCGAGCGGCGCCAGCGCGAGCGTCAGCGCGTGGTTGCCCTGCGTCGCGCCGTTGGTCAGGAACCACGTCCGCGCGGCGCCGTGCGCCTCGGCCGCCAGCGTCTCGGCCTTCTCGTACGGCGTGGGCGACGGACCGACGTCGATGCCGCGGATGTCCTGCGGCACGTCCGCCGCCAGCGCCCGGTCGCCGATCGCGTAGCGCAACCCGGGATCCGCCCCGGGACCGCCCTTGTGGCCGGGCACGTGCCAGCGGCCCGCGCCGCGGAACGCGTACGCGACGACCGCGTCGAGGTAGGGCGTGCGCGGCTGCTCAGGACCCTGCCGCGTGCCCATGGATCAGCTCGCCGGTGTCGCCGATCCCGCGCCGCGCAACAGCTCGGCCCGGACGAAGGCGTCGAGGTCACCGTCGAGCACGCGCTGGGCGTCGCCCATCTCGTGGTTCGTGCGGTGGTCCTTGACCATCGTGTACGGGTGCAGGACATAGCTGCGGATCTGCGACCCGAAGTTCACGTCCTGCGCCTCGCCCTTCTCCTTGGCGATCTCCTCCTGGCGCTCGCGCTCGCGCTGCTCGAGGAGCTTCGCGCGCAGCATGCCCATCGCCGTGAGCTTGTTCTGCGTCTGCGAGCGCTCGTTCTGGCACTGCACGACGATGCCGCTCGGCCGGTGCGTGATCCGCACGGCGGAGTCGGTCTTGTTGACGTGCTGACCGCCGGCGCCCGACGCGCGGTACGTGTCGATCTGGAGGTCGTCGTCGTCGATCTCGACGTCGTCGACCTCGTCGACGATCGGCGCGACCTCGAGGCCGGCGAAGCTCGTCTGGCGGCGGTTCGCGCTGTCGAACGGGGACAGGCGCACGAGACGATGCACGCCCTTCTCGGCGCCGTACAGCCCGTACGCGTTCTCACCGGAGACCTTGAAGGTGGCGGACTTGATGCCGGCCTCCTCCCCCGGGCTGACCTCGAGCAGCTCGACGTCGAACCCGCGCTTGTCGGCCCAGCGCATCTCCATGCGCAGCACCATCTCGGCCCAGTCCTGCGCATCGGTGCCGCCGGCGCCGGCGTTGATGGTCACGAGCGCGTCGCCGGCGTCGTAGGGCCCGCTGAACAGCCGCTCCTCCTCGAGCGCCTCCAGCCGCGACTCCACCGACGCGATCTGCTCGCCGAGCTCGGCGGCCATCTCCGGGTCCTCGGCGGCCATCTCGGCCAGGGCATCGAGGTCATCGGCGTCGGACTGCAGCTGCTCGAAGGCCTGGAGCTTGCGCGACGCGCGCGCGTGCTCGCTGTTGACCTTCGCAGCGGTGTCCTGGGCGTCCCAGAACCCCGGCTCGCCCATCTGGGCCTCCAGGGCCGCGACCTGCTCGGCCAGCGCCGCAGGGTCGAGGTAGGACTGCAAGGACGCGAGCTGCTCGCGAATCGCGCCGAGACGCTGTGGGGTGGTCTCGGTCTTATCCCACCCATCCCCAGTCGACATGGGTGTTGAGGCTAGTGCACCGCTACCGGCGGCGATACGGGTCGACGAGCACGTCGTCGATCTCCCAGGTGCCGCTGACGGCGGTGAACTTCAGCGCGACGAGTTCGTCCTCCTCGTCCTCGTACAGCGACTTGACCGCGGGCGCCATGGGCGCAATGGGGCTGGGCGCCCACGCCTTGAACTGAGCGGCGCTGAGCGTCAGCACCGTCGCCTGCTGATCGCGGCCCTCGTTGTCCCAGAGCACGTCGACCCGCAGCGAGCCCGTCGCCGTCAGCGCGCGTGCGAAGAAGCGCGAATGCGTGTGATCGACCGTGACGCAGACCTGGTCGCTCAGCGCCGTGCCGCCGGCATTGAGACGAAGCGCCATCGTGTGCCTGCTCCCCAGCACCTTCCAGGGCTCGTTGCCCCGCACCAGGCTCGCTCGGCTGAGCTTCCAGTCGTCGTCGCCGTCCTCGAAGTCGGCGTTGTCGACGGGCAGGTACCAGCCCGCATCGCTGAGCGGAAGCAGCGGCTGACGGAGGTCCTGTGACCCGCACGCCTGCGCGGCGGCAGGGACGACGAGCAGCGCCGTCAGCACGGGGGTCACGCAGGCAAGCAGCCGAAGCGGGGTCATGCCGTCTCTGTCGGCTCGCCCGGTGTGGCCGCGGGTGGCCCGCGGTGAGAATCAGGTATGAGCCGCTACGCGCCGTGGCACTTCTTGAACTTCTTGCCCGACCCGCACCAGCACGGGTCGTTGCGCCCGATCTGCTGTTCGGCGTCGAGCTTGCGCTGCTCGACCGGCTGGAAGCTGGCGTCCTCTTCGGGCTCCGGCTCGGCGTAGGCGGTGCCGGCGGCGCTCGCCCCCGCAGCAGCGGCGATGGCGCTCGCTCCCGCGGCCGCGCCGCCCGAGTACTGCACGCGGCCGGGACGGGTCGCGGTGCCGGGCGCGCTGTAGCGCTCCTCCGGCGGCGGCTCGTCGGCCTCGACCTGCACCTCGACGTTGTAGACCAGCGTGGCGAACTCGCTCCAGATGCTGTTCATCAGATCGGTGAACAGCGTGAAGGCCTCGTTCTTGTACGCGATGATCGGCTCGATCTGGGCGAACCCACGCAGGTGGATGCCCTCGCGCAGGTAGTCCATGTCGTACAGGTGCTCGCGCCACTTGCTGTCGATGATCTGCAGCAGCAGGTACCGCTCGAGGGTCCGCATGAGCTCCTCGCCGAGCTCCTCCTCGCGCTCGTCGTACAGCGCGATCGCATCGTCGATGAGCATGCGCGTCAGCGCTTCCCGGTCGATGGTCGCCGGGTTGATGTCCTCGGCGTCGATCGCCACGGGGAAGATCTCCAGGACCCGGTCGAACAGGCCGTCGACGTCCCACTCCTCGATGTAGTCACCGGGGGTGTACTCGGCGACGAGCCGCTCGACGACGCCCTCGATCTCCTCGCGGGCGGTCGGACCCATGTCCTTGCCCTCGAGGATCTCGTTGCGGTACTGGTAGACGATCCGGCGCTGCTCGTTCATCACGTCGTCGTACTCGAGGACGCGCTTGCGGATGAGGAAGTTCTGCTCCTCGACCTTGCGCTGCGCCTTCTCGATCTGCTTCGAGAGGATGCTCGCCTCGATCGGGAGTTCGTGGCCGTCCTCGTCGAACTCGCCGAGACGGTCGAGGATCTTGTAGATCCGGTCGCCGGCGAACAGGCGGACGAGGTCGTCCTCGGCGCTCAGGAAGAACCGGGACTCACCCGGGTCGCCCTGACGGCCGGAGCGGCCGCGCAGCTGGTTGTCGATCCGGCGGGACTCGTGGCGCTCGGTGCCGACGATGAACAGGCCGCCGGCCTCCATGACCTTCTCGCGCGCCTCTTCGACCCGCCGCTCGATGCTCGGGAGGATGTCCGCGAAGCGCTCGTCGTAGTCGGGATCGCCGGGCTTGAGGCCGAGCTTGGCGAGCTCCAGGCCGGTCTGGTGCTCGGCGTTGCCGCCGAGCTTGATGTCGACGCCTCGACCCGCCATGTTCGTCGCGAGGGTCACCGCGCCGGGCTGTCCGGCCTCGGCGATGATCGCGCCCTCACGCTCGGCGTGCTCGGGCTTCGCGTTGAGCACCGTGTGCGGGACGCCGCGCTTCTTCAGCTCGGCGGAGAGCAGCTCGGAGACCTCGACGGAGATGGTGCCGACGAGGACCGGCTGGCCGGCCTGGTGCCGCGCCGTGACCTCGCTGGCGACCGCGTGCCACTTGCCGTCGCGCGTCTTGTAGACCTGATCGTTCTGGTCCTTGCGCTGCGTCGGGCGGTTCGTCGGGATCTCGACGACCGGCAGCTTGTAGATCTTCATGAACTCGGTCGCCTCGGTGAGGGCGGTGCCGGTCATGCCCGCGAGCTTGTCGTAGAGGCGGAAGTAGTTCTGCAGCGTGATGGTGGCGAGCGTCTGGTTCTCCTCCTGGACGCGCACCCCCTCCTTCGCCTCCACGGCCTGGTGCAGACCCTCGGACCAGCGGCGGCCGTCGAGAATGCGGCCGGTGAACTCGTCGATGATCTTGACCTCGCCGTCGATGACGGCGTAGTCGACGTCGCGCTTGTAGAGCGACTCCGCCTTCAGCGCCTGCTGGAGGTGGTTGACGAGGTGGCCGTTCTCGGCGCGGTACAGGTGGCTGATGCCGAGGAACTTCTCGGCCTTCGCCACCCCGTTCTCGGTGATCGAGACGGTCTTGTGCTTCTCCTCGTACTCGTAGTCGTAGTCCGCGACGAAGTCCTTCTTCTGCCGCGGGTCCATGCCCTCGGGCTTCTTGCCGGCGGTCAGACGCTTGGCGAGCTTGGCGAACTGGACGTAGAAGTCGGCGGCCTGCTCGGGCTGGCCGGAGATGATCAGCGGCGTGCGCGCCTCGTCGATGAGGATGTTGTCGACCTCGTCGACGATCGCGAACGGGTGGTTGCGCTGGACCTTCTCCTCCAGCGACTGGGCCATGTTGTCGCGCAGGTAGTCGAAGCCGAACTCGCTGTTCGTGCCGTAGGTGATGTCCGACTGGTAGGCGGCGCGCTTCTCCTCGTAGGGCTGCTGGCTCTGCAACACGCCCCAGGTGAGACCGAGGAAGTCATAGATAGGCGACATCCACTCGGCGTCGCGACGCGCGAGGTAGTCGTTGACCGTGACGACGTGGACGCCCTTGCCGGCCATGGCGTTCAGGACGATCGCGAGGGTGCCGGTGAGCGTCTTGCCCTCGCCGGTCTTCATCTCGGCGATCGAGCCGGAGTGCAGGACCATGCCGCCGATCAGCTGCACGTCGAAGTGCCGCATGTTCATCGTGCGCTTGCCGACCTCGCGGGTGATCGCGAAGACCTCGGGCAGCAGGATGTCCAGGTCGCGTCCCTCCTTCGCCTCGGCGTGGAGTTCGGCGAAGCGCTCTTTCAGCTCGTCGTCGCTCTCGAGCCCCAACTCGGCCTCGAACGCGGCGATCTCACTGATTCGCTTCTGGAACTGCTTGAACTGCTTGCCCTCCCCCATCCGGAGAGCGCGCTCGAGAAAGCTCATCGTGCTTCTCAGCGTAGCGAAGCGGTCCCGGCGTCGCCGGGACCGCTGGGCCGAACGTCAGGCGGCCGGCTGGATGCGCGCTTCCGCGCTCATCGCGCGAGCCGTGCGGCGCGCCCGGCGCTTGTCCCGGTGGCGTTTGACCTGCCGCGAGAGCTCCTCCTCGCAGAGGTGGACGGCGTGGCTCATGTCGCGCGCGCGGTCGGACGCACGCAAGGTCGTGCCTTTCAGGAACAACGTGGCCTCGGCGATATACGAGTCGGGGATCGCAGGGTTGCGTTCCTCGCTCAGCTCGACCTCGAGCGTCGCGAACTCGGACACCTGGGCACCCACCTTCCGGAAGCGCCGCTCGACCATCGAGCGGAGTTCGTCTGAGACGGGGGTGTTACGGCCCTTGACCTCGATCTTCATCGAAGCCCCCTTTGGGGTCGGTTGTTCCTGGTCGCAGGGTACGGGTGCCGTCGGCCGACCGCAACGGGGGTCGGACGAATGCCCGGTCCGTGATTCCCCGCAGCCCTCCCCGCCCCGCGGGGCGCCGAACGTCGAAATGTGGCGGTTCTCCTGGCCGAGCGTCGGAATGTGGTGGCCAGCGCCACCACATTCCGACGTTCGCGCTCACAGCCACCAGCGCTCCAGCCTGGTCGGCGGCGCGAGCGCCAGCAGCCGGCCCGGAAACGCGTACACGTCATCGGTCGGCAGCCGGTGCACGGTCCACCCGGCGGCCTCCCACGCGCGGGTCTTCCGCTCGTCCTCGGTGCGAAAGCCGTGCCACTGCGGGCCGTCGAGTTCGATGATCCGCCGCAGGTCCCCCCACGAGAAGTCGGCTTCCTCACCCGCGATGCGCACGTTCACGCGCGGTGGCGGCACCGCGGCCTCCGCGAGCACGGCCAGCCCGAGGGCCTCCGCGTCGCTGCGGGTCAGATGGATGGGCAGATCGGCGTACTCATCGGTGATCGCCCGCAGCCGTGCGACGCCGCGCCGCCCGGCGTGGCGGGCGAGCACGGTTCGCAGTCCGGCGGGCGTGACCGCCTTGGTCCGCAGGGCGTCGCGGACGACCCGCTTGGCCGCGTCGAGACTGCGCTGCCGCGCGACGAGGTCGAGCACGGTCCGCGCGGCGTTCATCGTCGGCAGGCCGTCGATCATCACGACGTCGTCCATTCGCAACGAGCGCCGGACCATCAGCCGACCATGACGCTCGGGACCGCCGCTGCCCTGGCGGGTCACGGTCTCGAACGGCCGGCGGCGGTCCCAGAAGCCGTGGCGCGCGGCGGCGCTCTCGTCGCTGAGTGCCGTCCGGGGGTGGGTGAGCGTCGCCGCCCACCACCACTGCTCGTCGGTCAGCGGAGCGTGCCCGGTGCCGTGCACGCCGTCGAAGACGCGTCGGTGCCGTTCGGTGCGCGTGCGGATCTGCGCGCGGGTGAAACCGGCCTCGCGCAGCTGCCAGACGGCGAACTGCCCGTGCTGGCCGGCGAGCCATCGGGTCCAGGGGTCCATGCTCCTCCTAGGTGCGGAGCGCTAGGTCTTCGCCCCCCTTCAACGCCGAACGTCGGAATGTGGTGGCGCCAGCCACCACATTCCGACGCTCACCGCCCGGAACCACCACGTTTCGACGTTCGGTGCCGCGCGGGCGCGGCGTCAGAGCGCGCGGGCCCACGTGACGGCCACGACCCGCTCGCAGCCCGCAGCCCGCAGCGCCAGCGCGCAGGCGTGCAGCGTGGCGCCCGTCGTGTGCACGTCGTCGACGAGCGCCGCCACCGCTGGCGGCGGGATCGGGCGGCGGACCTCGACGACGAGACGGCCCGTCGCCAGGCGCTCCGCCCGGGTCGCGCCGCGCTGGCGCCTCCACCACCCGCCACGGCGGCGCAGCAGATCCGCGTCCAGTGGCCGCCCGGTCCGCGTGGCCAGCTCGGCCGCGAGCAGCCCCGCGGCGTCGAAGCCGCGCAGCCGACCGCGCAGCGGGTGCGGTGGGACAGGCACGACGCGCGCGCCGCGCAGCAGGTCAGCCGGCAGCGCCGCGACGAGCTGGGCGCCCATCATCGGGACCAGCGCGAGCCCACCGCGATCCTTCACCGCGCGCACCACCGAGGACGCCGCCCCCTCGTAGGCCACCACGGACACCGCGGCGTCGAACGCCAGCCGCTCCGCCGGGCACCCACCACGGCCGTGGGCGGGCAGCGCGCACCGGGGGCAGCAGCCCGCCGGCAGCCACGGCAGCGCCCGGCGGCAGCCGGCGCAGAGCGGCGCCGCGTCCGGTGCCGGGCCGCCGCACACCCAGCAGGTCGCAGGCACGACGAACGAGAGCAGGCGCGAGGGCATGCAGCCACGCTGACGAGCCAGGCGCGGAACGTGTGCGCAGGACTGCGACAATCAAGCGCATGTTGGCTCCCCCCCTCGGAGCGAGCCCGGAAGCACCGTGGACGTTCGAGCCCGTGGTCATCTTCATGCTCGTCACGGCGACGGTGATCTACGTCCGGCGCTGGCACGCCGTCCGCGCATCGCCCGGCCGGCTCATCAGCTTCCTCCTCGGCATCCTGTGCTTCTCGGCCGCGCTGCTCTCACCGATCGACGCGCTCGCCGAGCAGCTCTTCACCATGCACATGGTGCAGCACGTCCTGCTGATCGACATCGGCGTCGTGCTCATCCTGCTCAGCCTGACGCGGGTCATCCTGCGCCCGATCACGAAGCGCACGATGCGCCTGGAGGAGGCCGCAGGACCCCTCGCGCACCCGGTCTTCGCCCTCGTGGTCTACGTCGCCGTGATGTGGATCTGGCACATCCCCGCGCTCTATGACGCCGCACTCGAGCACCCGCTCGTCCACCGTTTCGAGCACATCACGTTCATCACCGCCGGCTTCATGTACTGGTGGCACATCCTCAACCCGATCCCCAGCCGCAAGCGGCTCGGCGGCATGGGCCCCGTGGTCTACATGGCCTCGACGAAGGTGCTCGTCGGCCTGCTCGGCGTCGCGCTCGCCTTCGCACCCGAGGCGCTCTACGCGTTCTACGAGGAGCAGCCGAGCTACTGGGGCATGGACGCCCACACCGACCAGAGCGTGGCCGGCCTGATCATGGCCACGGAGCAGTCGATCATCATGGGCATCGCGCTGGTCTTCCTCTTCCTCAAGGCGCTGGACGACAGCGAGCGCGAGGAGCAGCGCCGCGAGCGCTACGGCGCAGACGCCGTCTGACGAGGCGGCAGCGCCTCGATGATGCCCGCCGCACCGGCGATCGCGCCGATGAGGATGGCGCCCGCCGGCACCGTGGTGCCGGGGAAGACGATGGAGTCACGGATGAGCGCGCCGTCCTCGATGGTCGCGCCGTCGCCGATGACGACGGGCCCCATGAGCCGGCTCTCCGCGCCGATGCGGACGTTGTCGCCGATCCACACCGGCGGCTCGATCATCGCCACGCCGTCGAGGCCCGAGTGCGCGCCGACGGTCAGGCCCTCATCGAGCTCGTCACCGCGGACGTCGAGGCGCAGGGCACCGGTGAGCACGTCGAACGTGCCGGACTTCAGCTCCGCCAGCGACCCGACGTCGTTCCAGTACTCGTCGATCTCGTGGATGAAGAACGGGACGTCGTGCTCGAGCAGCGCCGGGAACACGTCGTGGGCCCAGTCGACCTCGTCCTGGCCCTTCGGGAAGTAGTCGAAGATCTCCGGCGAGAAGACGTACATGCCGCAGTTGCCCAGGTCGGACAGCGCCTCGGCGGCGTCGGGCTTCTCCTGGAAGCCGGTGATCCGCCCGTCGGCGTCGTGCAGCACCACGCCGTACTGGCTGGTGTCCGGGACCTTCTTGACGCAGAGCGTCGCGATGCCGCCGTGAGCGCGGTGGCGCGCCTCGAGCTTCGCGACGTCGAGGTCGGTCAGCGCATCGCCCGAGATGACGAGGAACGGATCGTCCCCGAAGAAGTCGGCGCAGTTCTGGACTCCGCCCGCCGTGCCCTTCAGGGCCTCCTCGTAGCGGTAGGTCAGCTCGTCGCCGAAGTACCCGCGGATGGTGTCCGGGAAGTAGTGGAGGTTCGCGATGATGTCGTCGATGCCCTGCCGCTGGAGCAGGTCGACGATGTGCGCCATGACCGGCCGGTCGAGGACCGGGACCATGGGCTTGGGCAGCTCGAAGGTGAGGGGGCGCAGGCGGGTGCCGAGACCCGCGGCCA
>JAEMQS010000061.1 GCA_016463765.1 Solirubrobacteraceae bacterium
AACGGCGAGTACGAGATCGTCCAGGGCCTGGAGATCAACGAGTTCAGCCAGGGCAAGATCGACGCGACGGTCGCCGAGCTCGTCGGCGAGCGCGACGCGGTGAAGGACCTGGGCCTGGTCTAGGCCCCGCCGAACGGCAGATCCACGTCGCCAGGGCCACGTGGATCTGCCGGTCAGCGCAACAACGGTGGGCTCAGCGCAGCGCGCCGTAGAGGACGTGCAGCGTCTCGACCTGTGACGGCCCGGCGGGCGTGGCCTCGTAGATCGCGAGGTCGGTCTTGCCGTCGGCGTCGATGTCGCCGACCTTCTGGACCGCGCGCCAGTTGAAGAGGTCCGAGCTCGGCTGGCGGATGGTGTTCAGCGTCGGCAGCACCTTGATGGCGGTGCTCCCGAGTGCGTCCAGCGAGACGGTCCCGGTGAGCGGTCGGCCGCTGACGATGTAGGTCGGCGTCGATGCCCGGTACGGCGGCGCCTCCACCGGCTTCACCGCGATCGCGAGCTCTCCCCGTCCGTCCCCGGTCGCGTCGGGAAGGGCCACGATCTCGTCGAGCGTCTGCGTCGTCGTCAGGCGCAGGTGCGGCGTCCCCGCCCGCGTGGCGTCGATGTCGGCGGATCGCGGCCCGCCGGGGAAGACGTACAGGCCATGTTGCACGTACCGGGCCTCGGGCAGGGTCTCGACGGCGAAGTCGGCGACGCCGTTTCCGTCGACATCGCCGGCGCCGCGGATCCTGCCGGCGCCCAGCGCAAACGCGCCGACCGTCGAGACCAGTCGGCCCTCGCCGAGGAACACCGTGAAGCCGTTGCCGGTCGCCGCCAGACGGCTGAGGTCGACATCCGTCGTCGCCGACCGGCCCTTCACGACGCACGCCTTGTGCTGGCGCGGTTCGGAGGTCCGCGCGTAGGTCCCGCTGATGCCGATGTCGTCCTTCCCGTCACCGGTGACGTCGCCGAGGACCGAAACGTCGCCCGGATCGGTCGGAGACCGCTTGCACGGCGTGTTGACGCCGTTGTACCGGATGAGGAAGCCCGGGCCCGCCGCGCTGGGCGGCGCGGTCGCGGTGCCGAAGGCGACGTGGAAGGCGTAGGACCCGGGCCGGATCTCGTCACGGATGCCGTCGCCGTTGAAGTCACCGACCCGGTCTTCGTTCCAGGGGTCCGGGGCGGGCCGGGTGGGGTCGTACACGGCGCCCTGGGCGCTCGTGAGCGTCCGCCGGTCGATGGTGGAGGTTGTGGACTTGCCGTAGATGACCGCTTGGAAGCTCGTGCCGTTGGCGAGCACGTTCGTCTCGAAGAGGTCCGGCCGGCCGTCGCCGTTGACGTCGTCCCCCGGAACGACGTTCGCGACGTTCAGGATGTAGTACCCGTCCTGGCCGATGGCGTTGAGGTTCACCGGGGAGGTGCGACGGCCGCCGAAGACCACCACGGCCGCCTGCGATCCGGGGCGGTACAGCGAGATGAGCAGGTCGGTCCGCCCGTCGAGATTGACGTCCCCGGCGGGCCGGACCTTCGACATGGTCCAGGGCTCGGAGAGCGTGAGCCGCAGGCCGGGGGCCGAGCCGATCTGCACCGGGGTGGTGGGCGCCGCGCTCGCGGCGGTTGCGGCGGCGAGCGTGATCGCGCCGGTGAGCAGCAGGGTTCGTCGCATGGCGCAACCGTGGCAGTTACGCCGTCGAAAGTGGTGAACGCCGTTCGCGCTACGCAGCCTCCTTCGCGTACCACCCCCGGTCGCGCTTCTCCACGAGGCCGTCCTGCTCCAGCCCGGGCAGCACGCGGTACAGGTAGTTCTGCTTGATGCCCATCTTCTCGGCGAGCTCGGGGATCCCGATCCCCGGGTTGGCCTTGACGAGGTCCAGCGCCTGCGTCCCGCGTGTGCCGCTGCCCTTGGGCCGGCCCCGGCGGCCGGAGCTCCCGCCGTTGCTGCGGCTGCTGCGCCCACGCGAGCGCGAGGGCTCGGCCGGCGTGGCGTCCAGGCCGTCGAGCGCGCGGGCCGCGGCGGCCAGGCGCTCGTACTCCTCGACCATCGGGCGCAGCTCGGACATGCGCGCCTCGATCTCCCGCTTCTTCTCCTCCAGAAAATCTGTCATGTGACTTACTGTCACAGACAGACGCCTCACCCGTCAAATACTTACTGTTCCAACAGGGCCTTCAGGCGTTGCAGTGACGCGTTGGCCTCATGTTCGGGGATACCCCCGATGAGCGTCTTGCTGGCCACCGCCCCGAGCGGGCCGAGCGGCGTCTTGAACTCGTTGCGGTACTCGACGCAGGTGCCGCCGTTCTCCAGCGGCTTGAGGCGGTACTGGATGGTGGCCTTCGACCGCGCGGGGCCCTTGCCCTCCCAGTGCGCGAACTCGGGAACCCGCACTTCTTGCAGCACCCATTTCACGTGAAATGGGATGCCGCGGATGGCGAGTGTCTGTTCCATGTGAAACCCAGGACGCAGCGGGCCGTCATCGACGTCGCCGACGTGGCGCACGATGGTGACCCACTCCAGCGTGTGGGAGGAGTCGAGCATGACCTCCCACACGCGCTCGGGCGGGCAGGCGATGTCGATGGTGACGCTGACGACGGACACGGGCAGGCCAACCTAGCGGGCCGCGAGCTGCTCGACGTGTTCCCACTCCCGCAGTGCGCGGTCGATCGCCGAGCCGAGCCGGTGGGTCCGCACCCCGAGCCGCGCGGCGGCGTCGTGGTCCTGGCGGGGCAGCAGATCCTCGCCGAGGCTCTCCATCAGCGGGCCGATGAGCCCGACGTCCTCGCCGGCGATCGCCGCGGCCACCGGGGCCGCGATCGCGGTCACGCTGAGCGGCAGCGGGATGACCGGCCGCCCGACGAGCATGGCGTCGCGGATGCGGTCGATCAGCCCGGCGTAGGTCACGACGTCAGGGCCCGCGGCGTCGAGCGAGATCCCGCCGCCGTCGGCGTGCGGCGTCGTGGCCGCCGCGACGAGCATCGCGACGATGTCACGCTCGTCCACCGGCTGGGTGCGGTGGTCGCGCCACGAGGGCAGTGGCGTCACGGGGACACGCTCGAGCAGGCGCACGAGGAACCGGAACGACCGCGACCGCGCGCCGATGACGATCGACGCGCGCAGCGCGACGGCCTCCGGGAAGCGGTCGAGCAGCAGCCGCTCGACCGCCAGGCGGCTGGCGAGGTGCACCGACGGCGCGGACTGCGGCACGAGCCCGCCGAGGTAGACGACCCGGCGCACCTGCGCGCGCCGCGCCGCCTCGGCGAAGATCGTCGCGATCCGCAGCTCGCGGTCGGCGAAGCCCCCGGCCGCGCCCTCCATCGAGTGGATGAGGAAGTACGCGACGTCGACGCCGTCGAGCGCCTCGTCGAGCCCCTCGCCGGTGAGGGCGTCGCCCTCGATCACGGGGAGGTCGACCGCGACGCGAGACGGGTCGCGGGCCAGGCCGCGGAGGTCGTGCCCCGCCGCGCGGAGGGGGGCGACGAGCTCGGCGCCGAGGTAGCCGCTCACGCCGGTCAGGAGGATGCGCATGGAGTGGGGGAGTCTAGGTTCGTCATCACGGTCTGGGATCGTCGGGGGCATGGACGTCATCCGCCGGCAGGAGGCCGCGGCGCTGGAGCGCCTCGACCCCGCCGTCTTCGACTACTACGCAGGTGGGGCCGGAAACGAGCAGACGCTCGCGGAGAACGTCCAGGCGTGGGGCCGGTGGTGGCTGCGCCCGCGCACGATGGTCGACGTCTCGCACGTCGACCCGTCGGTGTCGCTGCTCGGCCGCCGGGTCGCGGCGCCGGTGGTGCTCGCGCCGATGGCCGCACAGCGCCTGCTGCACCCCGACGGGGAGGTGGGCGCCGCGCGCGCCGCCGCGCGGGCCGGTCTGCCGTACACGCTGTCGACCCGGGCCACGACCGACGTCGCCGAGGTCTGCGCGGCCGCGGGCGACGGCGCGGTGTGGTTCCAGCTCTACGTCCAGACCGACCGGGACGCGACCGAGGCCGCCGTCCGCCACGCGGTGCGCAGCGGCGTGCAGGCGCTCGTCCTGACGGTCGACCTGCCTGTCGCGGGACGGCGCGAGCGTGAGCGGGCGAACCCCGAGATCGTCCTGCCCGAGGGCGTGACGCTCGCGACGCACACCGGGCGACCCGCGGCGTCGACCATCAAGCCGTTGGGCGGCTGGGACGCGGCGCTGAGGTGGGAGGACATCGCCTGGCTCCAGGACATCGGCGACGGCACGCCGGTGCTCGTCAAGGGCATCCTCACCGCCGAGGACGCCGAAGCGGCGCTCGCGGCCGGGGTGCAGGGCGTGATCGTCTCCAACCACGGCGCCCGGCAGCTCGACGGGGTGGTCCCGACGGCCATCGCGCTCGAGGAGGTCGCCGCGGCCGTCGAGGGGCGCGTGCCGGTGCTCGTCGACGGCGGGGTGCGCGACGGCGGCGACGTGGTCCGGGCACTGGCGCTCGGTGCCGACGCGGTCCTCATCGGGCGCCCGGTGGCGTGGGCGCTCGCGGCCGACGGCGAGGCGGGCGTCACCGCCCTGCTCGCCGCGTTCGCCGAGGACGTCGAGCGCGCGCTCGCGCTGTGTGGCTGCCCGGAGATCGGCGCGGTGCGCCGTGACCGCGTGCGCCTGGCCGCGTGGTGACGCCGGCTCAGCTCGGCGCGCCGTTGGAGGACCGCCCCGCGACGGCGTAGCGGTCCCGGCCGCCGACCTTGGCCTCGTACATCGCGCTGTCCGCTGCCGCGAGGACCGCAAGCTGGTCGCCGTCCGGCTCGCTGGAGAATGCGGCGACGCCGATGGACACGGTCATGGCCACGCCGCTCTCGCCGGGCGCGTGCATCGCGCTCACGAGCCGGCGCGCAGTCTCCTCGGCCTCGCCCGCATCGGCGTGGGGGAGCAGGATGGCGAACTCGTCGCCGCCCAGGCGGGCGACCACATCGGTGTCGCGCAGCGTGGCCCGCAGGCGCTGCGCGGCCTGGACGAGGTGGTCGTCGCCGGCGGCGTGCCCGAGGGTGTCGTTGATCTCCTTGAAGCGGTCGAGGTCGACGAGCAGCACGGCCCCGTCGTCGCCGTAGCGGCGCACGCGTGAGGCGTGTCGCGCGAGCTCCTCCTCGAACCGGCGGCGGTTGACCAGGCCGGTGAGCGCGTCGTGCTCGGCGAGGTGACGCAGCTGGATCGCCAGCTCGTGACGGGCGGTGATGTCCCTGCTGACCGACACCACGCCGATCACCACGTCGCCCGTGGCGCGGTAGGGGACCAGGACGATCTCGAAGCGTCGTTCGGTCAGCCGGCTGTCGTACTCGAACGTGCGCTCCTCGCCCGCGAGCGCGGCCCGGAACTCCGGCTCCATGACCTCCATGTCGACGCTGGAGATGTCCCGCAGCCGGCGCCCGAGGTAGTCGGCCGGATCGAGCCCGGCGCCGGTGACCGCGCCGCCCAGCAGCGAGAGGATCCGCAGGTCGGCGTCGTAGACGGTGACGATGGCGTCGGGCAGGCGGGTCAGGACCAGACGGTGGAGCTCCTCGGATGCCCGCAGGGCCTCCTCGGCCTGGACGCGGGCCGACACGTCCCGCGTGCTCGCGACGATCCCGGTGACGCGGCCGCCGTCCCCGACGGGCTGGAGGGAGGTTTCCAGCCAGCGCCAGCCGCCGACGGCTCCAGGCATGCGGTAGGTGACCGGCCCGGCCGCGCGGCCGGTCGCCGCAGATCCGAGGGCCGCATTGACCGCCGCCCGGTCGTCGGGATGGCACAGCGCACCCGCCCAGCCTCCGACCGCCTCATCGGCAGCGACCCCGAGGACCTGCAACGCGCTCGGCGAGACGTAGGTGGCGGGCCCGTCGACGCGATGGACGGAGATCATGTCGGCCGTGTGGTCGGCGAGGAGCCGGTAGCGCTGCTCGTTGGCGACCGCGGTGGCGTGCTGCGCTTCGAGATCCATGCTCGTGGCCCGGACCTGGCGGACGACCGCGGCGACCAGGAGCGCGCAGACCGCAAGGACCGCGATGTACCCCTGGGCGACGATCACCTCGTCGGTGCTGCTCAGGTCGTCGCGGACGAAGGGCCCACGTTGGTTGGCGGTGGCGACGGCCACGATGAGGACGATGAGCGCGAGGTTGACCGCCACGAGCCAGGCACGCAATCGCAGCGCCGGGAGGATCGCGAACGGGAAGACGAGGTAGGCGTACCGCAGGACCGAGACGCTGTCCTCGCCCTGGAGGAACACCCCGAGCGTCACCGCGCCGGTGGCAGCCAGCAGGAAGGCCGCCTCCCACGGACGTGCGGGCACGCGCACGGACTGGTCACCGAAGATCAGCGCGAGGGGGGCCAGCGCGAGCATGCCGACCGCGTCGGCCAGCCACCAGTGGGCGAAGGCCGGACCGAACGCCGCTCCCGCGCCGAGCGTGAGCGCGGCTGCGCCGAGCAGCGCCGCCACGGCGGTCGCGCCGACGGCGGCGGCGACGAGCGCTCCGACGTTGCGGGTCGTCAGCGCCAACGGCGCGTCGCGCCCGGCCACGGCCAGCAGGACGGTGGCGGCGAGCACCGGTTCGGCGGCGTTGACGGCGGCGAGCGCCGCCTCCAGCGCCAGGTCGCCCCGCGTGCCGGTCTGGGCGGCGAGGTTGCCGGCGAAGATCCCGGCGGCGAGCCACGGCCACCACGACCGGCCGGCGATCACGAAGGCGGCGAGCGCGAGGCCGCTGGCGGGCCAGATCGTCGCCACCTGTGATGCCGGGGCGACGAACGCCAGGCCCACGCGGCTCAGGGCGTAGTACCCAGCCGCCATCGCCATCGCGGCGGCAACGCGTGCGGGGACGCCGGCAGTCGCACCCAGACCCATAGGTGAGACATCGGCGCTCGGGGATCGAAACCTGAACGGCGTTCAGGTCGGGATGGCGCGTTGGCGCTCCATCCATCCCCAGAACCGGGTGCGGGGTTTCCCCGCGACGTGCGTCAGGCGGCTTCGGCCGACGACGATCCCGGCGCGACGGCGAACCCGTCACGCCCGCGGCGCTTGGCCTCGTACATCGCGTGGTCAGCGGCGACGACGATCGCCGCAGGGTCACCGGGCGAGTGGTCGGCGAAGGCCGCGACGCCGACGGAGGCGGTCACGCCCCACGTCTCGGCGGCGACGCGAATCGCTCCGACGATGCGGCTTGCGGTCTCCGCAGCCGTGTCGACGTCGCCATGGGGCAGCAGGACCGCGAACTCGTCGCCGCCCAGCCGGGCGACGACGTCGGTGGCGCGCAGCGTGTCGTGCAGCGCGTCGGCGGCCCGCGTGATCACCTGGTCGCCGGTGGCGTGGCCGAGCGTGTCGTTGATGTGCTTGAAGTGATCGAGGTCGACGAGGAGCACCGCGCCCTCCAGCCCGTACCGGCGCGTGTGCGCGGCGTGGCGGCCCATCTCCTCCTCGAAGCGCCGGCGGTTCGGCAGGCCGGTGAGCGCGTCGTGGTCGGCGAGGTGGCGCAGGTCCTGCTCGAGCTCGTGACGCCGGGTGACGTCTCGCGTCACGGAGATGACGCCGATCGGCACGCCGGCCGGGTCGCGGTAGGGCACGAGCGACACCTCGTAGCGCCGGCCCGACGACGGCCCCTCGGCCTCGAAGATGCGCTCCTCGCCGGCGAACGCCCGCTCGAGTTCGGGCTCCAGGACGACGGCGTCGTCGGGTGCCGCCTCGCGCAGGGTCCGCCCGAGGTGCGCCGAGCGGTCGACGCCCCGCGCCGAGAGGTCGGCGCCGTGCAGCGCGACGATCCGCAGCTCAGGGTCGTAGACGGTGACGATCGCGTCGGGCAGGTGGTCGAGAACCATGCGGTGCAGCTTCTGCGACGCCCGCAACACACGCTCGGCTTCGACGCGAGCCGTGATGTCGCGCGTCGTGGCGACGACCTCCGCGACCCGGCCTCGCGCGTCGCTCACGCGTTCGAGGGTCATCTCGACGGGGTGCCAGCTGCTGCCCTCGGGGGCGCGGAACATCACGGCTGCGTCCTCGCCGGTCACCGCGCGGGCGAAGGCCGCCCGGACCGCGTCGCGGTCCTCGGGGTGGCAGAGCGCGGCGAGCGGGGTGCCGGCGGCGTCGGCGGGCTCGATCCCGAGGACGGCGTGGCCGTTGGGCGAGATGAAGGTCACCGTCCCGTCCGGCGTGTGGCGGGAGACGGCGTCGGTGGTGTGACGGGCCAGCAGCTCGTAGCGCTGCGTTGCCCGCCGGGCGCGCAGGAGCGCAGCGCAGGCGACGGCGGCAGCGACGAGGACGGCGATCACGGGCAGGAGACCGGGCACCACCTGACCAGCAACGGCACGCGTGGGCCGGGGCCTGAGCGTTCGCGTCGCAGAGCCAGCGAATGTTCCTCCCCGGAAAAAACGCGGCGTTTGCGAACTCGCGCTCCTGAGACCTGCGCGATTTGCGGGAATGCCCCCTTCGACCCCCTTGTGCGGCGCTGCGGCCCGTGGTCTCATGCCGCCTCCCCACACGGCTCCAGGAGAGGTGCAGCGAACGGATGACGGCAACGAGGACGACGGCGAAGGTGCGATGCGAGGACTGTTTCTTCCGGCGCAATGGGCTGTGCGCGCTGGCCCTCGATGAGCCCTGTGCCACGTTCCGGCCAGACCATCCCGACGGTCTGCGCCCGCCGCGTCAGATGCGCTTTCAGTTCCGTCAGGAGCGGCGCACCCACGCGGCCTGGGCGTTCCCCAGCGCGCAGGAGCAGGCCGCGCTGCACGGCTGATCAGCGGGTCGCCGGGCGGACCTTCAGCTTGAGCTTCGTGGGCATGCCGCGCGTCGGGGTCGCCACGACGGCGATGGGTGCGACCCGGGCGCGCCGCAGCTTCGTGCCGGCGACCCGGACGGTGCCGCGGGGCAGGCTCAGCGTCACCTTGCGGCTGCCCGTGGCGCCGAGGTCGAGCGTCAGCGCCCGGCGTCCGGCGTTGAGCGCCCTGCTACCCCGTGAGGCGCCGCGGACCTTCGCCAGCCGGCGGGTGCGCTTCGTGTCGATGCGGTAGCCCTCGGGCAGCGTGACCCGAACGCGTTGCAGGGCCTCGTCACCGGCCTGCGCGGTCACCTGGAGGATCGGCGCGCCACCACGCAGGCGGCGCAGCCGGACCGCGACCTTCGCGCCGCCCGTGCCGGCTCGGCACCACTCGACGGCGGGCCGGATCGTGGCGTTGCGTCGCAGGCCGGAGTGGGCGCGCAGATCGGTGCCGAGCGTGGGTGCCGTGCCGCGGCACAGGTCACGACTCGTGGTGATGGCGCCGCGCTTGCCGCCGGCCAGGCGCAGGGCGAAACGGTCGAGCGGCACGTCGGGCACACCGGCGAACGTCACGCGTGTGCGGCCCTTGCTGAAGGTGACCGATCCCCGCAGGTCGATGCGCGCGGCGCCGTCGAGGCGGACGAACAGCTCGGGCAGCACGGATCCGGGCGCGGTGACGAGGTGGACCGCGCCGCGCAGGTCCTCCGGCAGCGCGGGCGTCGACGCGCTCGCGTCGCCGATCCGCGAGGCGGCCGGGCATGTGCCGGCCTGCGCACGGGCCAGCGGGCACGCGTTGCCCAGCCGGGTCGAGTCCGGCGCGAGACCGGAGGGGAGCAGCAACGACACGTGCTGCGTGTTGGCCTGGCCTGACGGCAGCGTGAGCTCCGCCGCGATGTCAGGGTGGGCGTTCTTGGTGACCTTGCCGTTGAGCGCCATGCGCATCCGCGGCGTGTAGCGCAGCTGCGCGCAGCCGGTGGCCTGGAACGGCGCCGCGAGGTTCGCCGTGCTGCCGAGGTCGCTCGTCAGCGTGGCGGCAAGCGGACGCGCGGTGCACCCCGTGGGGTTGAGCATGAACCCGGCCCGGTCGATCCGCAGGTCGATCGCGCGGACCTCCAGCGGGATGCCGCTGACCCGGCGAGGGATGTCCGCCACCGTGACGTCGAGGCCGCTGCCGCCCTCGCGCAGGCTCAGCTCCATCGGGACGGCGATCCGCCCGAGGTCGAGCGGGCCGACCTTCGCGTCGATGAGCAGGACGAGGCCGGCAAGGCCGCCCGAAGCGGAGGGCGTGAGGTGCAGGTCGCCGGGGAGGGAGAGCGGGGCCGTGCCGGTGCCGGCGGTCGCGGTCGCCGCGCCGACCCGGGTCTCCGGCGGGCAGGAGGTGGCGCCGACGGCGCACATCGGGACCCCGGTCAGCTTGCCCATGAGGCCGGAGGGCAGCGAGATGCGGGCGCCGGCCAGCCGGGCGTCGCCGTCGGGGCGGCCGATGACGATCTGCGTGCTCGTCGCCGCGCCCGCCTGCGTGGGGCTGGTGGCGATGCTCACGCTCGGGGTGAAGCGCGCGGGATCGGCACACCCGCCGTCGGTGGTGAGCGTCGCGCCGGGGGCCGCGGCGGCAGCGCCGCTCCACGGGGTCAGGCTCGTCGCGAGGGTCGTCTGGCCGCAGGCGCGCGGCGTGCGCAGGATGGCGTGCGCGCCACCGCGCAACCGCATGGTCATGGAGCGGAACGGCACCTGCGGGATGCCGTCGAGCTGGGCCGTCACGCGGCCGGTCGCCGGGTCGGCGGTCACCGCGCCGGTGAGCTTGACGCGCACGTCGTCGGCGGCGCCGCTGCGCTGCGCGACGATGAACAGGCGCATCAGGTTGCCCGCCGTCGGGCTGCCGAGGAAGACGTCGCCGCTCAGGGTGCCGAGCTGCGCGTTGTCGATGGTGATGTCCCCGACGGCCGACGCCGCCGAGCAGGTGGGGACCGCTGAGCCGCCCACGGCGAACTCCGCGTCGGTGCACGCCGCCAGCCCGCCCGATGCGGCGGCGGGGTTGATCTCCATCCCGTCGGGCAGCGTGATGGTGGCGGCGCGCAGGTGCGACTGGATCCGCGGCGTCGTGGTCGCCGGGACCGCGAGGGTGATGCTCGTCTGGGCCGGCGCGTCCGGTGTCGATGGGTCGGTGGCGACCGAGGCGGTCGGCGCGAACGGGACGGCGCCGCAGTTCGTCGGCGTGTACGCCTTGCTCGCGGCCTGCGTGGACCCCGCGTACGAGGTGACCTCCACGCGGGTCGTGGCCGGCGAGCAGGTCGTGGGCGCGCTGATGAACGGCACACCGCCCGCGGACCCGAGGAGCTTCATCTCGAGGTCCTTCATGCGGATCGCCACGGTGCCGAGGATGGGCACGCCGGTCGCCTGCCGGGGGAGGTCGTCGAGGGTCGCGCGCAGGCCGTAGTCGTCACCGCGCAGCCGGACCGACGCCTGCAGCTTGATCTTGTCGGCGATGCCCGGGCGCAGCACGACGCCCATCCGGGCGGCCTCGGCGCCCTGGGCCGCCATCGCGTAGACGTCGCCGCTGATGTCGAGACTGAAGATCGCGTCGACCGTCGAGGACGTCGTCCCGATGCGCGTGTTGGACGGGCAGCTGTCGGCCTGCAACTGCGCGGGCGCGCACTTGGGCACGGCGTGCACGTCGCCGAGCATCCCCGCCGGCAGGTCGAAGACGATGCGCTTGGCGTCGTCGCTCGTCGGGCTCGCCGACAGGTTGAACGCGACGGTGAAGTCCGGCCGGGTGGCGGCACCGGTGTTCGACGGCGTCGTGGTGAGGCTCGTCGGCGCCACCGTCGCCGAGGCGGCCGGCGCCGCGACCGCGCCCAGCAGGAGCCCGAGAGCAAGCGTCCGGCGCAGCATGCGGCTACTTCTTGGCGACGCGGACCGTCAGCTGCTGGGTGCGCGCCTTGCCCTTCACGGGGGTGAGCTTGACCCTGATCTTCAGCTTCTTGCTCTTGCGCGTCTTGCCCGCGGCCTTCAGCGCGCCCTTGCGCAGCGTCAGCGTCGTCGTGCGGGCGCCGGTGGAGGGCAGCTTGAGCGTGAAGGTCTGTGCCTTCCACGCCACCGTCTTGGGGGCCAGCTTCAGGCGCTTGCCCTTGGGGTTCTGCGCCTGGAGCGTGGTCTTCTTCGGGGCGCTCTTACGGACGACGCTCAGCCCCTTCGGCAGGGTCACGACGACGGAGCGCAGCGCGCTGGCCCCGCCCTTCGCCGTGACCTTCAGCGTCGGCTTGCCGCCCTTGAGCGCGGCGAGGCGCACGGTCGCAGACGGCTGGGAGGCCTTGCTGTCGTTGGTCGTCGAGGAGCCCGAGCACCCGGCCGACGGCGGGGTGGACTGCAGGGTCTTCGACGCGCCGGTGTGCGCCCCGATGACGGAGGTGATCGTCGGTGCGTCGCAGATGTCGTCGCTGGCGACCAGGACGCCCTTCGCGCCCCCGTTGAGGCCGAGCTCGAAGGTCGTCAGCGGGACGTCGGGAATGCCGTCGAACGTCGTCACGAGCCGGTTGCCCGCGCCGAGGCTGACGCTGCCGACGACGTCGACGTTGACCGCGCCGCGCAGGCGCAGGCCGAGGTCGGGGAGTGCCGAGCCGGCCTTCTTGATGAGGGTCACGGGGCCGCTGAGGGCCCCGGCGATCGCCGGGCTCGTCGCCGTCGCGCTGCCGACGACTGCGCCTGCGGGGCAGGCGTTGGCGTCGTAGGCCTCTCGGGAGCACATCGAGCTCAGTGCGGCGATGTCGGCGCCGATGCCGGCCGGCATGGTCAGCGTCACCTTGCGCACGTTGGCGTGGCCCGCGGGCACCGTGAGCTTCGCCTTCACCGCGGGCTTGCTGTCCTTCTTCACGCCGCCGGTCAGGTCGATGGCCATCGACGGGGTGAACGGGACGTTGGCGCACCCGGTGGTCGCCAGCGCGGAACTCGCGGTCGCGGTCGCGCCGAGGTCGGACGAGAACGCGGCGCTGGCGCCGGCGGTTCCACAGCTCGAGCCGTTGAAGAGGAAACCGCCGCGATCGATCCGCAGGGCGATGCTCTGCAGCGTGAGCGGGACGCCCTGGAGGCGGGTCGGCAGCTGGTCGGAGGCGATGTCGATGCCGCTGGCGTTGCCGCGGACGCTGACCTTCATCATCACGACCGCGCGGCCGAGGTCGATCGGTCCGGCCTTCGCGGCGACGACGACCGCCAGGCCGGCGATCGCGCCGTCGTAGCCCTCGGTGAAGTAGACGTCGCCGGGCAGCGCGATGGTGCTGGCGCCGCTGCCGCTCACGGTGGTCGCCGAGCCGACGCGCGACGCGGGCGGGCAGTCACCCGCGCGGGCGGAGCCGAGGGCGCAGCGCGGCACGGCGTCCAGCCGGCCGAGCAGGCCGTCGGGCAGCGAGACCGCGACACGCGAGAGCCGGGCGTCGCCGTCTGGGCGCGAGATGACGGTCGTCAGCGTGGTGTCGGCGGCGGCCTGGGTCGGGCTGTTGTCCAGCGCGACGCTCGGCTGGAAACGGCCCGGGTCGTGGCAGCCCGCGCCGACCGAGAGGTTCGCGCTCGGCGCGACGCCGCCGCCTCCGCCGTACGGCGTCAGGCTGCTGTTGGCGGCGAAGGTTCCGCAGGACCGCGGGGTGCTGAGCACCGCGCGCTCGCCGCCGGCGAGGTCGAGCTTGAACTGCGAGAACGGGGTCTGCGGCAGGTTGGAGAAGGTCGTCGTGATCTGACCCGTGGACGGGTTGACGTCGACGTCGCCGACGAGCTTGATCCGGACCCCGTCGCCCGCGCCCTGCTGGGCGACGACGAACATGCGCATGAGCTGGTTGGGCACCGCCGGGTTGCGCTCCCCGAAGAAGACGCTCCCGGTGAGGACGCCGATGAGCGGCGAGTTCACGGTCGCGGTGCCGATCTGCGAGGACGCGGGGCACCCGGCGGGCAGCGACGAGTCCGCGGCGAACTGCGCGGGGGAGCACCCGGCCAGGCCGTCGCCGGCGCCCGGGTTGATCTCCACGCCCTCGGGCAGCCGCACCGTCACGTCCTTGACCTGGGCCTGCCCGCTCGCCGGGAGGTTCACGGCGAGGCTCATCGCCGCCGCCGTGTCCGAGGCGGCGGGGGAGGCCGTGACGCTCAGCGTCGGGGTGAAGCTGAGCGACGAGCAGCCGGTCGCCTGGTAGGGCGTGCTCGCGCTGGCGGTCGAGCTCTGGTCGCTCGTGAGCGTGGTCGAGATCGACGTGGCGTCACACAGGGAGCGGTTCGTCAGGAACCCGGCCTTGTTGATCTGCATCGTGATCTGCCGCAGCAGGAGCGGGACGCCCTTGAGGTAGACCGGGACGTCGCCCTCGATGGTGAGCCCGGCGTCGTCGGGGCGCATGACGATCTTCAGCTGGACGACGGCCTTGCCGAGGTCGACCGGGCCGACCTGCGCGTTGACGACGAGCGCCAACCCGGCGACCGCGCCGGTGGGCGGCGCCGTCAGGTAGGCCTTGCCGGCGAGCGGGACGGTCGCGCCGCTGTCACCGGTCTCGGTGGAGACCGTGCCGACCTCGCTCGACGCGCCGCACGCGCCGGCCGCGGCGGTCGCCAGCGGGCACTGGTCGGCGATCGTGAGGTTGCCGAGCAGGCCGGGCGGCATGACGACCTTGACCTTCGCCAGTCGCGCGTCCCCGTTCGGGCGGGTGATCGACGTCGTGAGGTTCGTGGAGGCCGCGGCGGCCTGGGACGAGACGCTCGTCGAGATCGTGGGGGTGAAGCGCCCCGGGTTGCAGTTCGATCCCGCGACGTTCAGCGCGGTGCTCGGCGTCTTGTTCGCCATGCCCGCGTGCGCGGCGATCGTCGTGGTGAGGCTGGAGGCGCCGCAGGTGTGCGGCGTGCGCAGGACCGCGCCGCTGCCGCCGGTGAAGCTCATCGTCATCTGCGTGAACTGGATGGTGGGCAGGCTGGTGAAGCGCGCGGTCAGGCGGCCGGTGGTCGCGGCGAGGTCGACGTCGCCGGCGAACTTGATGCGGATGGCGTCGGCGCCGCTGCCGGCCTGCGCCATGACGAACATGCGCAGGACCTGGCTGCTGTTCGCGGGAGCCCCGAAGTACGCGTAGCCGGTGAGCGTGCCGACGGACGGTGTGGCGATGCTGACGGTGGCGATCCGCGATGCCGTCGGGCACGTGTCGGGCGCGGTCGAGCCGACATTGAACTGCCCGGCCGAGCAGTACTGCAGCGACGTCGCCGAGTACGGGTTCAGCTCGACGCCCTGCGGCAGGTTCAGCGTGAGGTCCTTCACGGCGGAGTGCCCGGACGGGATCGTCACGCCGAGGCTCATCGCCGACGCGGTGTCCGCCGTCGCGTTGACGGCCGGGCTCAGCGACGCGGCCGGGTTGACCGAGACGCTCGGCGTGAAGCCGATCTGGGTGCAGCCGCTGGGCGTGTACGTCGCGCTGGGCGTCGCGCTGGAGGACTGGTCGCTGGCCAGCGTCGCGGTGATGGACTTCGCCGCGCAGCTCGAGCTGTTGATCATGAACGGCACCGCCGTGTTGCCTGCGGTGCGGTCGATCGTCAGCTTGATCTGGCGCAGCAGCAGCGGCACGCCGTCGATCCGCTGCGGGATGCTGTCGGCGACGATGTTCAGGCCGTAGTCGCTGGGCCGCAGCTGGATCTTCATCGGCACGATGACGTTGCCGAGGTTCACCGGGCCGACGACCGCGGGGACCTTCATCGACAGGCCGGCGATCGCGCCGCTCGGGGCCTCGGTGACGTACAGCTGGCCGTTGAGCGTCGCCTGGGAGGCGGTGCTGTCGCCCGACTGGGTCTCGACCGTGCCGATCTGCGAGCTCGACGGGCACGTCCCGGCGTTCGCATTCGCGGTCGAGCACGGCGTGACGCTCGCGAGCTTGCCGACGAGCCCGGCGGGGAGCGCGACGTTCGCGCTGGTGAAGCGCGCGTCGCCCTGCGGCCGGGTCATGGTGAGCGTGAGGTTCGTCGCCGCGCCGGCGGTCGACACCGACGGGGTCTGCGTGACGGTGGGCGCGAAGCGGCTGATCGGGTGGCAGTCGCCCGTGATCGCGAGCTTCGACGCCGGGGTGGCGTTGCTGCCGCCGTACGGGGTGACCGTGGTGGCCATCTCGTGCGCGGTCGCGCTGCACGAACGTGGGGTGCGGAGCATCGCGGTGTTGCCGCCGTTGAACGTCATCCGGAAGTTCGTGAACGGGGTCTGGGGCAGGTCGTCGAACGTCGCCGTGATCTGGCCGGTGGTCGCGTCCACCGCGACGTCGCCGACGAGCTTGATGCGCAGCCCGCCCTGGGAGACCATGACGAAGAGCCGCACGAGCGGGCTCCCGCCGTCCGGCTGCCCGAAGTAGACGTTGCCGCTGAGCGTGCCGATGATCGGCGACGTGATGCTCGCCGTCCCGATGACGGACGTGTTGCCGGTGGTCTTCGGGCACGTGTCCGCGGCACTCGACGTGAAGGCGAACTGCGCGTCCGTGCACTGCGTGATCGCGGCGGCACCCGCCGGGTTGAACTCGACGCCCTCGGGAAGCTCGACGGCGACCTGCTTGGCGTGCGCCTTGACCCGGCCGCCGTTGCCGCTGTTGGCCGCGCGGTTGAGGGGGTCGTCGTAGTTGACGTCCACGGTCATCGCCGTGCCCTTGTCCTGATCGGGGGTGGCGGCGCTGATGGCGGTCGTCGGCGCGTTCGTCAGCCCGCCGCAGCCGGTGGGAGCCGCGAGGTCCGCGTTGCGGCTGCCCGTCCCGCCGGACTTCGGCACCACCGACAGGGACATCGACTGGATCTCGCAGCGCGTGGGGTTCGACATGAACCGCTTGCCGTTGGAGAGCTGGCCGAACATCGTCATCGTCACCTGGTTGACGGTGAACACGACGGTGCCCATGTTGCTCGACCCGCTGTTGGGCATGTTCGGGATGCGCGCCCGCAGCGCCGCCTGGTTCTGCGCGCCGCCCGAGGCGTCGCGCAGCGTGACGCTGCCGCGCAGCAGCATGGGCGCGGTGTTGATGGTGATGAAGAGGACGCTCGCCGACGCGGGCCGCAGGACGATGCCGAGCTTCATGACCTCGTCGCTGGAGGTGGCGGGCAGGCGGTAGATGTCGCCGCTCGCGCCGACGTTCAGGTCGATGATGCTCAGCGCCGCGAGGCTCGCCACGGTGCCGGCGCTGATCGTGCCGATGCGCGACGCGGCCGGGCACGCGTTCGGATTGCTCGTCAGCGCCTGGAAGGCCGACGCCGTGTCCGCGCACGTGGGTGCGTTGTCGAGGTCCGCCATCACGCCGGCCGGAAGGTCGTACGTCATGACGTCGGGGTCGCCGCTGCTCATGTTCGCGGAGACCGTGACGTTCGAGCGCTCGCCCGCCGTGGTGTTGCCGAGGCTCACCGACAGCGAGCCGACGCTCAGCGCGTGGGCCGGTGGCGCGAGCACGAGCCCGAGCAGCACGACCGCCCCGAGGAGCAGTGCTCGGGTTGCCGCGCGAGCGCGGGTGAACGTGTGTGTGACCCCATCCATGTTTCGTGACCCCCTGGTGTCCGTCCCTGGACACCTGACCTCCCCATCGGCGGGGCGCGGCCCTGCACATGAGCGAATGACCGGATATCGACGAATTGGCGATACGGGTACAGTCGTCGTGTAAGGGCATCGGGAGCGGTCGGAGTTACGTGCGCATCACGGTCTTGGGAAAGTCACCGGCCTGGCAGGACGCGGGCGGGGCGTGCAGCGGATACCTCGTCGAGGAGAACGGCACGCAGGTGCTCCTCGACTGCGGCAACGGCGTCTTCAGCAAGTTGCGCCGGTATGCCGACTACGTCGACGTCGATGCGGTGGTGGTCTCGCACATGCACGCCGACCACTTCCTCGATCTCGTCCCCTTCTCGTACGCGCTGATCTACGCGCCGCGCCAGCAGCCGGTCCCCGTCGACCGCTGGCCGGGGACCGACACCCCCGCGCGGCCGCGTCTGCTGCTGCCGCCCGGCGGCCGTGACGTCGTGCGCCGCGTCGTCGGCGCGTGGGGCAACGAGGACCTCGTCGAGCAGGCGTTCCGGATGGAGGAGTACGCGCCGTCGGACACGTTCACGCTCGGCACGCTGCAGGTGCGGTTCCAGCCGGTGCCGCACTACCTGCCGACCAACGCCGTGGACATCTCGTCGACGAACGGCGGCGGGCGGTTCACCTTCGGCGCCGATCACTGTCCCTCGGAGGAGCTCACGGACTTCGCGCGGGGCACCGACCTGCTGATGCTCGAGGCGACGCTCCCGCGGCCCGAGCGCAACGGCATCCGCGGGCACCTCACGCCCGGCGAGGCCGGCGAGCACGGGCAGGTCGCGGGGGCGGCGAAGCTCGTCCTCACGCACATCTCCGACGAGATGGACGAGGAGTGGGCGTCGCAGGAGGCGTCGCGCAGTTTCGGCGGGCCGGTGCACGTCGCCCACGAGGGCGACATCTACGAGGTGTAAGACTCGGGGCCATGGCTCCTCAACGCGATCTCTTCGCGAGCTTCGAGCGCATGCGGCGCGAGATGGACGAGCTGTTCGGTGAGGCGGTCGCGCCGCCGCGCCGGGCGGGCTTCGCTCCCCGGGTCGACGTCGTCTACGCCGAGGACCCGGCGCGGGCGATCGTGCTCGCCGAGCTGGCGGGCATCGACATGGACCAGCTCGCCCTCCAGGTCGAGGGGCGCACGCTCATCCTGACCGGCCGCCGTCCCCCGCCCGCCGCGGAGGGCAAGCTCTACCAGCAACTCGAGATTCAGCACGGCCCGTTCCGGCGGGTCGTCGAGCTGGGCGCCGACGTCGACGCCGATGCGGCGAAGGCGACCTACACCGACGGCATCCTGCGCGTCGAGCTCCCGCTGAAGCGACCCGAGCGCACCGCGCGGACCGTCCCGGTGCAGCGCGGCGGTGACGCGTGATCGACCTCGGTGAGCTGGCCGGCAACGGCGCCGGGATCAGCGGGGCGTCGGCCGGCCCGCTGCCGGAGATGCTGCCGGTCCTGCCGGTGCGCGACACGGTGCCCTTCCCGGACACGGTCCTGCCGCTGGCCGTCGGCCAGGAGCGCTCGATGGAGCTCGTCAACGACGTGCTCGCCGGGTCACGGATGCTGGTCATGCTGTCCAGCCGCCAGCCGGAGATCGAGTCGCCGGGCCCGAGCGAGCTGCACGAGGTCGGCGTGGTCGGCGTCGTCACGCGCATGCTGAAGGTCCCCGACGGGACGCTGCGGATCCTCGTGCAGGGCGCCCAGCGGGTGCACATCGACCGGTGGGCGCGGTCCGAGCCCTACCTCGTCGCGGAGATCAGCGAGCGTCCTGACATCGTGCAGGCGTCCGCGGAGATGACCGCGCTGGTGCGCAACGTCGAGCAGACGTTCAGCGAGATCGTCGCGTCGGTGCCGTACCTGCCCGAGGAGCTGCGGCTCGCCGTCGCGAACCTCGACGACCCCAGCGCGCTGGCGAACCTCATCGCCGCATCCCTGCGCATCGGCAGCGAGGAGAAGCAGTCGCTGCTCGAGGAGGTCGACGTGGCCAAGCGGCTGCGGCGGGTCGCCGAGCTGCTCGCCCACGAGCTGGAGGTCGTCAACGTCGGCGCGCGGATCCAGGAGCAGGTCGCCGAGACCCTGACCCAGGGCCAGCGCGAGATGGTGCTGCGCCAGCAGCTGCGCGCGATCCAGGAGGAGCTGGGCGAGGGCGAGGAGGGCGCAGCGGAGGTCGAGGAGCTGCGCGAGCGCCTCGACGCGCTCGAGCTGCCCGAGGACGCCCGCCGTCAGACCGACCGGGAGCTGTCGCGGCTGAGCGCGCTGCCGCCCGCCGCGGCGGAGTTCGGCGTCATCCGGACGTACCTCGAGTGGATCGCCGACCTGCCGTGGAACGCGCGCACGACCGACAACCTCGATCTCAAGCACGCCCGCAAGGTCCTCGACGCCGACCACTACGGCCTCGAGCAGGTCAAGGAGCGCATCCTCGAGTTCCTCGCCGTGAAGTCGCTGAACCCGGAGGCCAAGGGCTCGATCCTGTGCTTCGTGGGCCCGCCGGGGGTGGGCAAGACGTCGCTGGGCCGGTCGATCGCCGGGGCGCTGGGCAGGGAGTTCGAGCGCATCAGTGTCGGCGGCGTGCGTGACGAGTCGGAGATCCGCGGCCACCGCCGCACGTACGTCGGCGCGATGCCGGGCGTCATCCTGCGCGCGCTGCGCGACGCCGGCAGCCGCAACCCGTTGTTCATGGTCGACGAGATCGACAAGATGGGCGCCGACTACCGCGGCGATCCGGCCAGCGCGATGCTCGAGGTCCTCGACCCGGAGCAGAACTCGACGTTCCGCGATCACTACCTCGACCTGGCGTTCGACCTGTCCGGCGTGATGTTCGTCTGCACCGCCAACGACATCGACCGGGTGCCGGGCCCGCTGCGCGACCGCATGGAGATCATCTCCATCGCGGGCTACACGCAGGACGAGAAGCTGCAGATCGCCAAGCGCTACCTCGTGCCGCGCCAGATCGAGCGCAACGGGCTGAAGTCCTCGCAGATCGCCATCAGCGACGCGGCGCTGCGCGCGGTCATCAGCGGCTACACGCGGGAGGCCGGCGTGCGCCAGCTCGACCGCGAGGTCGGCGCGATCTGCCGCAAGGTCGCCCGCCAGGTCGC
>JAEMQS010000062.1 GCA_016463765.1 Solirubrobacteraceae bacterium
CCTGGCGGGTCAGGTCGCCGGTGGCGGCGGCGCCCAGGCCTTCGACCAGGCCGTGGAGGCAGTGCCCGTCGAGGCTGCGCAGGCGGTCTTCCAGCTGGGCCAGGGTGTCGCGGTCAGCGGTGGGGGCCGCAGCGGGCTGCGGGCGGGACAGGACGCGCACGTCGAACTCCTTGGTCATGGGATGGCCAGGCGCTCGACCGAGTCCCCCCAGAACCGGGGTCCCCGGAACAACAACCTCGTGCCCCGCTTGTCGGACGCGGGGCACGAGGCTTGAGACGACTACGAGCCGAGGATCTCCATGGCAATCTCGGCCGTCTCGGTCGGGGTGCGCCCGACACGCACGCCCTTGGCCTCCAGGGCCTCCTGCTTGGCGGCGGCGGTGCCGGCCGAGCCGGACACGATCGCGCCGGCGTGGCCCATCTGCTTGCCGGCCGGCGCCGTGAAGCCCGCGATGTAGCCGACGACCGGCTTGCTCACGTGCTCGGCGATGTACTCCGCCGCTTCCTCCTCGGCCGAGCCGCCGATCTCACCGCTCATGACGATGAGCTCGGTCTGCGGGTCGGCCTCGAACAGCGCGATGATGTCGACGAACGACGAGCCCGGGACCGGGTCGCCGCCGATGCCGACGATCGACGAGTTGCCGAAGCCCTTCTGGGCCAGCTCGTTGCCGATCTGGTAGGTCAGCGTGCCGGAGCGCGAGACCACGCCGACGTTGCCCTCCTTGAAGAACGACGCCGGGATGATGCCGACGTTCGCCTTGCCCGGCGAGAGGATGCCCGGGCAGTTCGGGCCCACCAGCGTGGTGGCCGGGTGGTCGCGCTTGACCTGGTTGTAGAGCTTGAGCTCGTCGTGGGCGGGGATGCCCTCGGTGATGATGATGACCACCTCGACGCCCGCCGCGGCGGCCTCGAGCGCGGACGCCGCGGCGAACGGCGGCGGCACGAAGATCATCGCGGTGTTGGCGCCGGTCTCGGCGACGGTGGTCGCCCAGTCGGCGAACACCGGGATGCCCTCGACGTTCTCCCCGGCCTTCTTCGGGTTGATGCCACCGACGACGTTCGTGCCGTACTTGCGGTTGTTCAGCGTGTGGAACGAGCCCTCACGGCCGGTGATCCCGGCGACGGCGAGCTTCGTGTCGTTGCCGACGAGGACGGACATCAGCTGTTCTCCTTGGCCAGCGCGACGACCGTCTGGGCCGCTTCCAGCATCGTCTTGGCGGGGGTCACGTTCGGCAGGTTGGCCTGCTCGAGCAGCTCACGGCCGGCGACGTCGTTCGTGCCGTCGAGACGGACGACGAACGGGACCGTCGGCTTCAGCTGGCCGAACGCCTCGATGAGGCCCTTGGCGACCTCGTCGCAGCGGGTGATGCCGCCGAAGATGTTGAACAGGACGGCCTTCACGTTCGGGTTCGAGAGGATGACCTCCGTCGCCTCGGTGATCTTCTGGGCGTCCGATCCGCCGCCAGCGTCCAGGAAGTTCGCCGGCGTGCCGCCCGCCTGGGCGACGACGTCGAGCGTGCTCATGACGAGCCCGGCGCCGTTGCCGAGGATGCCGATGTCACCGTCGAGCGCCACGTACGTGATGCCCTTGGCGCGCGCGGCGGCCTCCTGCTCGTCCTCGCCCTGCGTGTAGCGGAGCTTCGCGTTCTCCGGGTGACGGAACAGCGCGGACTCGTCGAGCGAGACCTTCGCGTCGAGCGCCTTGGCCTTGCGGTCGGGCGTGATGATGAGCGGGTTGACCTCGGCGAGGGTCGCGTCCTCCTCGATCCACACCTCGTAGAGGGCGACGAGGATGTCGGCGACGCCCTCCTCGACGTCCGCGGGCGTCTTCGCCTCGCGCACGATCGACAGCGCCTCGTCCTTCGTCAGGCCGACGAGCGGATCGACGTTGCGCTTGATGAGCAGCTCGGGGGTCTTCTCGGCGACCTCCTCGATCTCGACGCCGCCCTCCAGGCTGAACATCACGAGCGGCTTCTTCGCGCTGCGATCCAGCAGGATCGAGGCGTAGTACTCGGTGTCGATGTCCGACGCCTTCTCGATCCACAGGGTGTGGACGATGTGGCCCTTGATGTCCAGGCCGAGGATGTTCGTCGCGTGCTCCGTGGCTTCGGCCTCGTTGGCCGCGAGCTTGACGCCGCCGGCCTTGCCGCGGCCGCCGATGAGCACCTGCGCCTTGACGACGACGGGGTAGCCGAGCTCGTTCGCTGCGGCGACCGCGTCTTCGACGGTCGTCACTGCCCGGCCGTCGGAGATCTCCAGGCCGTGCTTGGCGAACAGCTGCTTGCCTTGATATTCGAGCAGGTCCATGTGCCGTTTCGGGTGGGGTGGTGGCGCGATCAGTCGGACCGCGCGCGTGGGTTGGGAGCGCCAACCAGACCCCGGCGACACAAGCGGCGCCGGGTGGGGCGCCGCCGATGGACTCTAGTGACGGTGCGTCGAGAAGGTCGGGCGGCGCGCGTCATCTTGCGGGCGAGCCCGTCATAATGCCCGCACTCATGGCGCTTCCCAAGGACATCACCTTCGTCACCTTCGACGTCTACGGCACGTTGATCGATTGGGAGGAGGGCATCAACACCGCCTTCCAGAAGGAGGCCGCCCGCGACGGGTTCACGATCGACAAGGACGAGCTGCTCACGCAGTTCATGGAGATCGAGAAGGAGATCGAGGGCGGGTCGTACGAGCTCTACGCCGAGGTCCTGCGGCGCTGCGCCGTCCGCATCGCCGACAACCTCGGGTGGCCGCTGGAGTCCTCGCGCTCCGGGTTCCTGCCGGATTCCGTGCCGTACTGGAAGCCGTTCAAGGAGACGATGCCGCAGATCAACAAGTTCGGCAAGAAGTTCCAGACGGGCCTCATCTCGAACATCGACGACAAGCTGCTCGGTCAGACGCGCCGGCACATCCCGCACGACTTCGACCTCGTCGTCACCGCCCAGCAGGTCCGCTCCTACAAGCCCGACCCCGCGCACTTCAAGGAGTGCGAGCGCCGGGTCGGCTCGAAGAAGGGGTGGGTCCACATCGGCTCGAGCTACTACCACGACATCGAGCCGTGCATCAAGGCGAAGATCCCGGTGATCTGGGTCAACCGCCACAAGCAGGAGCTCGAGTCGGGGCAGAAGAAGCCCACGGCCGAGGTCAAGACGCTGCTCGAAGCGGCGAAGCTGCTCGGCGTCTGAGTCCGTGCGGGTCGTCGGCCTGCACCCCGACGTCCTGGTCGCGACCAGCCGGTTCTGGCAGACCACCTGCACGATCGTCCGCAACGGCGACGAGGGGTTCGTCATCGACAGCCCCGTGCTGCCGGACGAGCTGGAGGTCCTGCCCGCGATCGTCGAGCAGGCGGACTTCCCGGTCAGCGGGCTGCTGGCCACCCACGGCGACTGGGACCACCTGCTCGGGCGCTACGCCTTTCCTGGCGCCGCGCTCGGCGTCCCGGAGACGACGTCGGCGCGGCTGCGCGGTGAACCGGGCGCGGCCCAGCGCGAGCTGCGCGACTTCGACGACGAGCACTACGTGGAGCGCCCGGGGCCGCTGTCGCTCGGCGAGGTGCAGGCGCTGCCGGTGCCGGGGTACCTCGACATCGGCGAGGCGTCGATGGAGCTGCACCCCGCCGACGGCCACACCCCGGACGGCATGGCGATCTGGCTGCCGTGGGCGAAGGTGCTGATCGCCGGGGACTACCTGTCGCCGGTCGAGATCCCGTGGCTGTCCCCGGGGGGCTCGCGCGATGCGTACCTCGCGACCCTGCGCCGGCTGCAGCCGCTCGTCGAGCAGGCCGACCACGTCGTGCCGGGCCACGGCACGGTGCTCGACCCGGTGCGCGCACTGGCGATCCTGCGCGAGGACGTCGCCTACCTCGAGGGGCTGCCGGACTCGTCGCTGCCGCTGGCGCGGCGCACGGGCGCGCAGCGGAAGATCCACGCGAGCAACGTGGAGTTCGTCGGGGCGTGATCCATCACGTCGCCGTCGACGTCCCGGCCGCGGAACTCGATGCGGCGGTGGCGTTCTGGGCGCTGCTGGGCTTCGACGAGGTCGAGCCGCCGGAGGCGCTGCGCGGCAGGTGGCGGTGGGTCGAGCACGGCGGCGGGCAGATCCACCTGCGCGGGGTGGACGCCGCGACCGCTGCCGGCGCGTGGCACGTGGCCGTGGTCGTGGCCGACCACGCGGCGGCGGTCGCGCGACTCACCGCGGCCGGGTTTGCGTACGCGCCGGGCAGCGAGCACTGGGGCGAGCCGCGCGGCAAGACGACGGCGCCCGGCGGCGCGACGGTCGAAGTGATGGCCGCCCCACCACCCCCAACCCGCTGAGCGTCACATACCGGTCGCTGGGGCGACCACTATCGGACGCTCAGTGCCGGCGGGGCGGCCTCGATAGCATCGGCGTGTGGCGCTTCCGCCCAGCCTTGCCCTCCCGCCCGTCGTCCAGACCGCGCGCTGGATCGTCCGGCCGACCGCCCTGCTCGACAAGGCCCGCGCCGAGTGCGGCGATGTCGTCTCGCTCAACTTCTTCCCCGCCGGGCGGTTCATCCTCACGAGCGACCCCGCGGACGTCCGCCGGCTCTTCACCGCCCCGCCCGACGACGTCCCGACCGCCACGGCGAACAGCCCGATCGGCCCGCTCGTCGGCGAGCACTCGCTGCTGACGCTCAACGGCCGCGAGCACCTGCGCCAGCGCAAGCTCCTCCTGCCGTCGTTCCACGGCGACCGCCTGCGCGCGTACGGCGAGATCATCGACGCGGCCGCCCACGCGCAGATCGACACCTGGCAGCCCGGTGCGGAGATGCGCCTGCAGCCGCACATGTCGGCGGTCACGCTCGAGGTCATCCTGCGGGCGGTGTTCGGCGTCGAGGACGCGGCCCGCCACCAGGCGCTGCGCGCGGCCATCGAGGACCTCATCCTCTTCACGGCGTCACCGAAGGCGATCTTCAGCGCGATCGTCGGCACGCAGCAGGGGCGCCTCGTCGGACCGCTGAAGCACAAGACGGCTGCGATGGACGCGCTCCTCTACGACGAGATCGCCAGCCACCGGTCCCACGGCGCGCTCGAGGAGCGCGAGGACATCCTCAGCCTCATGATGTGCGCGCAGGACGAGGACGGCAACGGCATGACCGACATCGAGCTGCGCGACGAGCTCGTCACGCTGCTGCTCGCCGGGCACGAGACGACGGCCACGTCGCTGTCCTGGGCGATGGAGCGCCTGCTGCGCACGCCGCACGCCCTCGCGCGACTGACCGACGATCCCGGCGACGACGCGTATCTCGACGCCGTCATCCACGAGACGCTGCGGGCCCGGCCCGTCGTCCCGATCGTCGGCCGGACGCTCCGGGTCCCGATCATGTTCGGCGAGTTCGAGATCCCCGCGGGGGCCTTCGCCGGCGCCAGCCTGTACGGCACGAACCACAACCCGGCGGTCTACGACGAGCCGCAGGCGTTCCGGCCCGAGCGGTTCCTGGACCGCAAGCCCGACACGTACGCGTGGATCCCCTTCGGCGGCGGCGTCCGGCGCTGCATCGGCGCCGCGTTCGCCCAGATGGAGATGAAGATCATCCTCCGGGCCATGCTCACCCGCGCGCGCCTGGAGGCTGTCGATCCGACGCCCGAGCGCGTCCGCCGGCGCAACATCACGTTCGTGCCCGAACACGGCACGATGGTGCGGGTCGGGGCCGTGGATCGCGCGCCCGCGAAGCGCGAACCTGTCACCGCGTAACGGCGCGGTTCGTTCCGCTCCACAATCCGGGAAAACCCCGCTCGCATCGATCTCGTACGGATGGGTACCATCCGCCTGGTGAGCACCATGCCTCCCCGCAGTCATCTGCCCGCCGCGCTCATCACGACGCGCTTCCTCGTCCGGCCGACGACCGCGATGCAAGCGCTGCAGCGGGAGCTGGGCGACACGTTCATGTTCAACCTCGCCGGGGTCTCGCCGACCGTCATGGTCTCGCACCCCGACGACGTCAAGACGGTCTTCACCGCGCCGCACGAGGACATGCCGACGGTGTCCTCGAGTTCGTCGCTCGGGCTCCTGCTCGGTCCCGACTCGGTCCTGATCCTCAACGGGCCGAAGCACCTGCGCGAACGGCGCCTGATCTCCCCATCGTTCCGCGGTGAGCGGCTGCGGCCCTGGGGCCCGCTGATCGACGACCTCACGCACAGCCAGATCGATCGGTGGCAGCCCGGTCAGGAGATCACGCTCCAGGAGGAGATGCAGGCCATCACCTTCGACACGATCCTGGCGATCGTGTTCGGCATGAAGGACGCCGCCCGCCAGGACGCGCTGCGCGAGGTCGTCGTCGACCTCACCAAGCGCGCGACCAGCGGTCCCCGGTCCATGCTCGACCTGGTCCTCGCGGCCCGCGGGCGGCTGGCCGGCCCGATGGAGCGGCTGCGCAAGGCGATGGACGAGGTCGTCTACGCCGAGATCGCGGACCATCGCGGGCACAGCGACCTCGAGAGCCGCAGCGACATGATGTCGATGCTCATGGTCGCCCGCGACGAGGACGGCAGCGCCATGACCGACCAAGAGCTGCGCGACGAGCTCGTGACCCTGCTGCTCGTCGGGCACGAGACCACCGCGACGTCGCTGGCGTGGGGCGCCGAGCGGCTCCTGCGCACGCCTGACGCGCTCCAGCGCCTCAAGCACGAGCTGGCCGAAGGTGAGGACGGCGGCGCGGCGTACGTCGACGCCACCGTCAACGAGATCCTGCGCGATCGCCCCGTCGTGCCGCTCATCGGCCGCGAGCTGCGTGCGCCGCTGACGCTCGGCGGCTACGAGATCCCGGCTGGGCAGACGGTCAACGTGAATATCTGGCTGGCCAACCACCGGGCGGACACCTACCCCGAGCCGTTCCGCTTCCACCCCGACCGCTTCCTGGGCAAGCGCCCGGAGACCTACGGGTGGATTCCGTTCGGCGGCGGCATCCGCCGGTGCCTCGGCGCATCGTTCGCCGAGATGGAGATGCGCCACGTCATCCGGGCGCTCTACAGCCGCGTGGAGATGAGCCTGCCCGACCCCTCTCCCGAGCGCCCGGTGCTCCGCGCCGTGACGCTCGCGCCGCAGCATGGGGCGCGGGTGCGGATCGAGGCGATCAAGGAGCGCCCCGAGCCGGTGGTCGAAGCGGCGGAACCCGCCGCGGCGGCCTGACGGCTACTCGTACTCGAGCGGGCGCCCGAGGAACAGATCCCGGCCGGCGGCGGCCGGGCTGGCCTTCGACGTCGTCGTGAACCCGTGGCGCTCGTACAGCGCCAGCGCCGCGGCGTTCTCCTCGTTGGTGTCCAGTTCGATCCGGCGACACCCGCGTTCGGTCGCCAGCTCGAACGCCAGCGTCAGCAGCGCGTCGCCGAGGCCCTGGCGGCGGGCGTCCTCGCGGACGTAGAGGTCCTCGATCCACGCGTCCGTCGCGGCCTTCCAGATGCCGAACCGGAACCGCATCTGCAGCACTCCGCCCGGGGGTGAGTCGTCGTCAGCGGCGGCGAGGAGAAAGACCGTGTTCGGGTCCTCCAGCAGCTTCTCGACCCCGGCGTAGAACGCGTTGTCCGACGGCCAGTCCGCACCGTTGTGGTTGCGGAAGGCGATGAGCAGCGCGGCGGCCGTCTCGGCCTCGTGCTGCTCGGCACGCCACGCCCGGACGGGCACGGCGGGCCTACGCCTCCGGGCTCTTGATGACGGCGAGCGTGTCGCCGGCGCTGACCGACTGGCCGGGCTCGATGGGGAGCTCCTCGATCACGCCGGCCTTGTGGGCGGTGATCTCGTTCTCCATCTTCATGGCCTCGATGATGGCGATGATCGCGCCCTCCTCGACGGTGGCGCCCTTCTCGACGTTCACCTTGAAGACCGTGCCCTGCAGCGGGGAGGGCAGCGTGTCGCCGCCACCGCCGGCGCCACCGGACTTGCGCTCGCGCTTGGGCTTCTTGGCACCGTTGGCCGGAGCAGCGCCCGCGACCGCGATCCCGCCGGCGGGCGGCGGGCCGACGACCTTGACGTCGAACCGGCGGCCGCCGACCTCGACGAGGTAGTCCTGCGTGATCTTCTCGTCCTCGTCCTCGTCCTTCTCGACGGGGACGACCGGGACCTCGGGAGCGGTGGACTTCAGCCACTCCTTGTCCTCGAGCAGGTCGTGGCAGGTGGAGCCCTTGGCCCAGTCCTCGGTCTTCAGCAGCGTCTCGTGGAACGGGATGAGGGTCGTGAGGCCCTCGATCTCGTACTCGCCGAGCGCGCGGATCATGCGGGCCGTGGCCTTCTCGCGGTCGACGTCCCAGGTGATGAGCTTGCTCACCATCGGGTCGTACATCGGCGAGACGGTGCCGTTCTCGCCGACGCCGGAGTCGACGCGCACGCCGGGGCCGCTCGGCTCCTTGTACTTGCCGATGTCCCCCGGGGCGGGCGCGAAGTTCTTCGCGGCGTTCTCCGCGTTGATGCGGCACTCGATCGCGTGCCCGCGCAGGACGACGTCCTCCTGCTTGATGGAGAGCGGCTCGCCCGCGGCGGCGAGGATGCCCTCGCGCACGATGTCGATGCCGGTCACCATCTCGGTGACGCAGTGCTCGACCTGCACGCGGGTGTTCATCTCCAGGAAGAAGTACTCGCCCGTGTCGGAGCTCAGCAGGCCCTCGATCGTGCCGGCACCGACGTAGTCCACGGCCTTGGCCGCGTCGACGCCGATCTTGCCGATCCGCTCGCGCAGCGCCTCGTCGACGACCCACGGCGGCGCGGGGGCCTCCTCGATGACCTTCTGGTGGCGGCGCTGGATGGAGCAGTCGCGCTCGCCGAGGTGGATGACGTTGCCGTGCTTGTCGGCGAGGATCTGGACCTCGACGTGGCGCGGGTTCGGGAGGTAGCGCTCCAGGTAGACCGTCGGGTCGCTGAAGAACTTCTCGCCCTCGCGGCTGGCGCCCTCGAAGGCGTCCTGCAGCTCGTCGGCCGTGAGCGCGACGCGGAAGCCCTTGCCGCCACCGCCGCCCGCCGCCTTGACGGCGACCGGGTAGCCGATCTCGGCGTCGATGATCTTGCGCGCGTCGTCGACGGTGTCGACCGGCTCGGTGGTGCCCGGCACGATCGGCACGCCGGCCTTCTTCATCAGGTCACGCGCGCTGGTCTTCGAGCCCATGGACTCGATGGCCGACGCGGGCGGGCCGATGAACGTGACGCCGGCGTCCTCGAGGGCCTGCGCGAACGCGGCGTTCTCGGCGAGGAAGCCGTAGCCCGGGTGGACGGCCTCGGCGCCGGACTCCTTGATGACCTCGAGCAGGCGCTCGACGTTCAGGTAGCTCTCGGCCGCGGTCGGCCCGCCGAGCAGATACGCCTCATCGGCGCGCTGCACGTGCAGAGCATCGCGATCCAGCTCCGAATACACCGCGACGGACGCGATGCCGAGCTCTTCGAGGGCGCGGATGACGCGAATCGCGATCTCTCCACGGTTGGCGACGAGAACCTTGGAAAACATGCGGCGCGGGAGTGTAGTTGACCTTCCGCGTTCCTTGCGGTCAGGCAGGCGGAGCGCCGTCGTCACTCGCGCGCGAGGGACCGGGAAGCGTCACCAGGAGTCGCCGGATCCTGGCGCCGTCGAGCTCCTCGACCTCCAGCGTCACGTCCTCGGCGGTGACCTCCTCTCCGCGGGTCGGGAGCCGGCCGAGCGACGTGAACACCAGTCCGGCCAGCGTGTGCGCGTCCTCCTCCGGCAGCCGCGTGGCGAACGTCTCGTTGAAGTCGTCGATCGTCAGCGTGCCGGCGACGCGGATGCGCCCGTCGGGCAGGTGCTCGACCGAGGCGTCGGGCAGGTCGTACTCGTCCTCGATCTCCCCGACGAGCTCCTCGAGAATGTCCTCGACGGTGACGATGCCCAGGGTGCGGCCGTACTCGTCGGCGACGACCGCGAGCTGCTCGTGCCGCTGACGCAGCTCGCGGAGCAGCGCGCCGAGGTCCTTCGTCGGGGGCACGACGTGGACGTCGCGGCACAGCTGCCCGATCGGGGTCGACTCGCCGGCCGTGGACGCGCGCGCCAGGTCGCGGAGATGCACCACGCCGGCGACGCGGTCCAGCGACCCCTCGCCGACGGGGAAGCGGCTGTGGCCCGTCTTCAGCGCCCGGCCGAACGCGTCGGTGGGCGTGAGCGCGGCGTCGAGCCAGACGACGGCGTCCCCGGGGACCAGCACGTCGCGCGCCTCCTGGTCGGCGAAGTCGAAGACGTTGTGCAGCAGCTCTTCCTGCGCGGTCGCGATGACCCCGGATCCCTCGGCCTCGTCGACGAGCTGGCGCAGCTCCTCCGGGCTGGAGACCCCCTCGCCCGCGACGACCTCCCGGATGCCGAACGGCCGCAGGACGACGGCGGCCGACCGCTCGAGGACGACGACGAGGGGCCGGAAGATCACGGCGAGCACCGTGATCGACGGCGCGAGCAGCATCGCCAGGCGCTCGGCGCGGTCGAGGGTCAGCGCCTTCGGCACGAGCTCGCCGAGCACCACGGTCAGATAGGTGACGATCCCGAAGCTGATGAGGAACGCCGCCCACCGGGGGAGGTCCTCGCCGAGCAGGTCGCGGACCAGCGGCTCGCCCAGCGCACCCGTCAGGATGCCGACCGCGGTGATCCCGACCTGCACGGTGCTGATCACGCGCACGGGCTCGTCCATCAGCCGCAGGGCGGCCGTCGCGGCGCGGCTGCCCTCCTCGGCGCGCACCGCGAGCACCCCGCGACGCGCGGTCACCACGGCGTACTCGCCCATGACGAAGTACGCGTTGGCCCCCACCAGCGCGAGGACGGCCAGGATCTCGAGTGCGGAACTCAGGGTCCGACCCAGGTCAGCGCCAGCGAGGTGTGCTCGGCGCCCGCGTCGAGTTTCAGCGTGCTGCCGCTGTTCTGCAGCACGGTGAGCGTCACCTGGTCGCCCGGCGCCAGCCGTCGCGTGGTCGCCAGCGACATGATGGTCGCGGCGCCGCCGACGTTGACCGGGCGGATCGCCTCCGAGGCGATGTTCAGCGTGCCGTTGAGCACGATCGACGCGTAGCGGCGGCCGCTGCTGTTCGCGCTGAACCACGCGCCCGCGGACACCGCGTACACGCCCGGGATCGGCGCGCGCAGGGCGGGCGCGTTCACGCCATGGAGGTCCAGCGGATCGTCGATCTCCCGGTCGAACGGGACGGTGACCAGCGCGTCGTCGGGGAGGTCCAGCGGACCGGTCCGGCTCACCCGCGCCGTCGGGATCGCGGACTGCTGATCGGGCCCGACCGCGCCGGGGGCGAGCTTGTCCGCCGTGACGGACCCGACGGCGAGCGCGGGCGGGACCGGGGCGGACGCCGCCGGGGTCAGGGTGCCGCGCAGGCGGTCGATAGGGATCGTGCCCTTCTTGAGCTTGGCGCCGGTGATCGAGCCGTTGCGCACGTCCGCGCCGGTGATCGTGCTGTTGCGGATGTCCTTGCCGCGCAGCGAGTTGTTGCGCACGTCGCCGCTGGTCACCGAGCCGTCGACGATGTTCTTGCCCGTCACCCGCAGGGCGGCGTACGACGTCCCGCCGAGCGCGATGATCAGCGCGAGGGTGGCGGTCACGTTCGCGTACGAGACGTGCCGGCCCAGTCCATGCAGCACCCGGTGCACCCCACGGAACGCTACCGGTCGCGGTGACCGGCCTCTGCAGGTTCCGTGCCGCGTGGCGTGAGAGGACCCTCAGGCGCGGCTCATCTCCCGCTCACGCCACCCTCGGATGCTGGCGGCATGCTCCGATCTCGCCTGCTGTTCGCCACTGCCGCGGTGACGCTCGTCCCGGTCGCCGCGGCCCCTGCCGCCGAGTCGCCCGAGCGTGCGGCCGAGCGGGCCATCGCCCAGGGCCTGGACGCCCACCGCGCCGCGCACGGCCTCCCGTCACTGCGTCCCCGGGCGCGCCTCGCGCACGCCGCGCGCCGGCACAGCGCGCGCCAGTTGCGCCGCGATCGCCTCGGCCATGACGCGGGCCCTCGCCAGCCCTTCGCACGACGCGCGGCCCGCCTCTCCGGCGCCGGTGCGGTCGGTGAGGTCATCGCCTTCCTGCCCGCCGGCACCCGGGATCCCGCGGCGGCCGCGCTCGAAGCCTGGCGCGCGTCGCCCACGCACGCGGCCGTGCTCACCGACGCGCAGTGGGGCCGGATGGGTGTCGGCGTGCGCCGCGGCCTGCTCGGAGACCGGCGCGGCCTGGTGGTGACGGTGCTCGTCGCTCAGCCGGCCGTCTCGGCCAGGGCGTAGCCCATCCCGCGCACGGTCGCGACCTGGTCCTTGCCGAGCTTCTTGCGCAGGTACCCGACGTACACGTCGACGACGTTCGACCCCGGGTCGTAGTCGTAGCCCCACACGTGCGAGAGCAGCTGCTCGCGGCTGAGCACCTGGCCGGGGTGGCGCAGGAAGACCTCGAGCATCGTGAACTCGCGCGCGCTGAGCTCGACGCTGCGATCGCCGACGGTCGCGCGGCGCGTGCGCAGGTCCAGCGCGAGGTCGCCGTGGCGCAGGACGGTCTGCTCGGTCGTCCCCTCACTGCGCAGGCGGACCCGCACGCGCGCGAGGAGTTCCTCGAACCGAAACGGCTTGGTGACGTAGTCGTCGGCGCCGCCCTCGAGCCCGTCGACCTTCTCCGACACCGCGTCGCGGGCGGACAGGATGATCACCGGCATCCGCTGCTCGGCTGCCCGGACCGCGCGCAGCACCTGCTGCCCGTCGAGCCCCGGGAGGCCGAGGTCGAGCAGCATGAGGTCGAAGTCATCGTCGCGGGCGCGCGCGATCGCGGTCGGGCCGTCGGCCACCGCCGTGGTGACGAACCCCTCGGCGCGCAAGCCCTTCTCGAGGAACGCGACGAGCCGGGGCTCGTCCTCGGCGATCAGGATGCGGTTCATCGCGGTGGATCCTCCTCGTCGTGCTCGTGATCGGGGGGCTCGGAGGGGATGACGACGGTGAACGTCGCGCCCGCCCCGGGGTTGCTGTGCAGCTCGACCCGCCCGCCGTGCGCGTGCGCGATCGCCTGCGTGATGGCCAGGCCGAGGCCCGCGCCCTCCGACCGGCGGCGGCCGTTGCTCCCGCGGGCGAAGCGCTCGAAGATGCGCTCCTGGTCGGCGGTGGGGACGCCCGGCCCGGTGTCGCGCACCCACATGCGCACGGTGCCGTCGTGCAGCTCGCTGCCGAGCGCGATGAGCTGCCCGTCGGTGGTGTGCTCGGCGGCGTTCCGGGCGAGGTTCATCACGGCCTGGGTGATGCGCTGGCGGTCGGCCCGCAGCGGCCCGACGCCGAGACTGTCGATCTGCCAGTCGCGGGCGGCGAGCGCCCCCGCCTTGGCGTGGAGCTCCTCGGTCAGGCTGTCGAGGTCGAGCTCCTCGAGGTGCAGGAAGTCGGTGGCCGACTCCGCGCGTGCGAGGAGCAGCAGGTCGTCGACGAAGCGGCTCATGCGGTCGAGCTCGTCGACGACCAGCGCGACCGTGTCGCGGCGCTCCTCGGGGTCGTCGCCGAGCAGCTCGAGGTGGCCGCGGATGATCGTGATCGGGGTGCGCAGCTCGTGGCCGGCGTCGCTGACGAAATCGCGCTGCGTGGCGAACGCGGCCTCGAGGCGGTCGAGCATCGCGTTGAAGGTGCGCGCGAGCTCGGCGATCTCGTCGTGGCCCTGCACGTCGATGCGTTTCGTCAGGTCGGTCTCGCTGATGCCCCGCGCGGTCTCGGTGAGATCGCGCAGCGGGGCCAGGACCCGGCCCGTGGTGACGAACGCCAGCGCGGAGGCCAGCAGCAGCACGACGAGCGACACCCCCGCGGCGATCTGCGTCGCCTGTTCGACGTCGGCGCGCTCCTGGCCGAGCGCCAGGGTGACGACGAACGCGCCGCGGGACTCGCCACCGACCTCCACCGGGACGGCGAGGTACCGCGTCAGGCCGCCGCGCAGCTCCATCTCGCCCCGACGGGTCTCGGTGACGTTCGCGAGGTTCTCGAGCTCGTTGATCTGCTCGCGCCGGCCCGAGCGGTCGGCGCTGACGAGGTAGGGCTCGCCGCGCAGGTAGGTGAGGAACGCCTCACCCTGGCCGGGCACGTTGCGCTGGAGGAAGACGTCGAAGATCCCCTGGACGTTGCCCCCGAAGGGCTCACCTGTGCGGGGGTCTCGGCCGTCCTCGACGAGGCGACGGAACTCCTCGACCTCCTGGACGAGCTGGCGCTCGACGCGCTCGCCGGTGCGGGCGAGGAGGATCTGGCGCAGCGCGACGGTCGACACGATCGTCGAGAAGGCCAGCAGCAGGATGGTGCTCGCGAGGATGCGGACGCGGGCGCCGGCGAAGAGGCGGCCGAGGGCGGGAGCGCGCATCAGTCGTCGTCCCCGTCGTCGTCATCTCCGTCGTCGTCATCGTCGTCGTCATCCGACGGGGCCGGTGCCGGCGCAGGTGCCGGGGCGGGCGCAGGTGCCGGCGCGGGTCTGGGCGCGGGCCGCGGGGCGGGCCGGCGAGGCTGCTGCGGCGCGCCGCCTGACGACGAGCCACTGCCGCCCGAGGACCCGGACCCGCCGGACCCGCTGCCGGATGACGGCGGGGTGCTCGGCGCCGGGGTGCTCCCGCGGGACGGTGCAGGCGCCGGTGTCGCCGGGGCGGGCGTGCTCGTCGTGCGCCGCGGTTCCTCGCGCTCGCGCTTCTTCCGCGCGGGACGGCGCGGCGCGGTGGTCGTGGTGCGCGAGGTCGTCTCCCCGGCGGTGGGGTCGACCACGATCGGCGGCACCGGCTCGGGATCGGGCGCCCGGACCAGCGACCCCGCGGCAAGCAGCGTGCCGGCCCCGGCGAGGAACGCGGCGACGGCGATCACGATGACGCGGACGGGCACGCGCGCGAACCTGTCACGCCCGCGTGGGCGCGGGATGAGACGAACATGAGAACGCTCTCATCTTGCCCCGCGGAGCGTGAGAGCACTCTCACCGAGGGCTCACGGTCGGTTCATGGCGCCGGGGCAATCTCTCGATCGTCCCCACCGACCACCCTCGAAGGAGGCGTCACATGCAGTTCAGCATCCTGTCACCCGCCAAGACCGTCACGACGTTCGGGAACTCGAACAGCAACTCCAATTCGGGTCCCCGCCGCAAGAAGCGCCGTCGTCGTCGCCGTCGCGCCCGCCGCTCGAACTCGAACTCGTAGCCCCCAGCTGCGACCGGCCCGCCCCGCCCCACGCGCGGGGCGGGCCGCTGCCATCTCATGACCGCTCTGCGCTCCCACCTCCGCCGCTGGTTCGTCCCCGTCGCCGACGGCCAGCAGATCGTCGGCGCCGCGCCGCCCGTCGCCGTCTGGCGCATGCTGCGCCTGTTCTGGCCCGACGTGAAGCCCTTCCGCGGCCGCATCGCGATCGGCCTGCTCTTCCTCGCCGCGGTGCCTGCGCTGGAGACGGTCGAGATCTGGCTCTTCGGGCACGTCGTCGACGACGTCCTCGTCCCGGGCGACATCGCCGCCCTGCTCCCGATCGCGCTCATCTACCTCGGCCTGGCGGTCGCCGGCGGGATCGCGGGGTTCGGTGACGCGTACTACGCGACCTGGGTCGGCGAGCACTTCGTCCTGCGCCTGCGCACCCGCGTGTACGCGCACGTGCAGACCCTCTCTCCCGCCGCGCTGGACCGGCGCCGCCTCGGCGACGTCCTCACGCGGCTGACCGGCGACATCCAGGCCATCGAGTCGTTCGTCCTCGCCGGTATCGGCGAGGGCATCTCGGCGATCCTGCGGATCCTCTTCTTCGGCACCGCGCTGTTCGTGCTGGACTGGCAGCTGGCGCTCGCGTCGCTCGTCGTCGCGCCGCTGTTCTTCGTCGCCGCGCGCGGGTTCGTCGGCCTGGTGCGCGGCGCCGCGCGGGAGAAGCGCCGCCGCTCGGGGTCGCTGGGTGCCGTCGCCGAGGAGGCGCTCGGCCAGGCCGCGCTCGTGCAGAGCCTGGGCGCCGAGGAGCGCGAGCGCGAACGGTTCGTCCGCGAGGGCGAGCGGATCGTCGAGGCCGAGCTGGCCGCCACCCGCATCCGCGCGACCTTCGCCCCGATCACCGACCTCATCCGCCTCGCAGGTGTCCTCGCCGTGTTGGCACTCGGGGTCTGGGCGATCCAGCGGGGCGACCTGACCCTCGGCGGCCTGCTCGTCTTCATGACCTACCTGTCGCAGCTCTACGGGCCGATCCGCGATCTCTCGAGCCTGTCCACCACGATCTTCCAGGCGGCCGCCGCGGCCGAGCGCGTGGTCGAGCTGCTCGACGAGGAGCCGACGGTGCGTGACCGCGAGGGCGCGCGCCCGCTGCGCCGTGTGCGGGGGCACGTCGAGCTCCGGGGCGTGTCGTTCCGCCACCCGGGCGCCGACCGCGATGCGCTGTCCGACGTGTCGCTCGTCGTGCGGCCCGGGGAGACGGTGGCGATCATCGGCGAGAGCGGCGCGGGGAAGTCGACCCTGGCGTCGCTGCTGCTGCGCTTCGCCGATCCGTCGGCGGGGTCCCTGCACCTGGACGGCCATGACCTGCGCGACGTCACCATGGCGTCGGTGCGAGAGAACGTCGGCCTGCTGCTGCAGGACGCACCGGTGCCCGACGCGCCGCTGCGCGACGTCATCTCCGCCGGCCGGCCGGACGCGAGCGATGAAGAGATCGAAGCGGCGGCGCGTGCCGCGGGGATACACGACGTGATCGCGGCGATGCCCGACGGGTACGCCACCCGCGCCGGGCAGCGCGGTCGTGGCATGTCGGGCGGCCAGCGCCAGCGGGTCGCGCTCGCGCGGACCCTGCTGCGCGACGCGCCAGTCCTCGTGCTCGACGAACCGACCACGGGGCTCGACGCGGCGTCGAAGGCGGCGCTGCTGGAGCCGCTTCAGGCCGCCGCACGGACACGCACGACGCTGCTGATCAGCCACGACCCCGACGTCATCGCGTGCGCCGACCGAGTGATCGAGCTGCGGGACGGCAAGCTCGTCGCCCCGCCCACCGGCGGCGCCGAACGTCACATCGGTGTCGCTCTGGCGACCACGATCGGACGCTCAGCGTGAGTGGGGCGCCTCCACGGCTGCGGCCGGGCACCGAGGTCGCGCCCGGCGTCACCGTCATCCGCTCGATCGCGCGCAGCGACGTGCTCGACGTCTACGACGCGTGGGACGCCCGCCGCGCGTCCCGGGTCGCGGCAAAGGTGCTGCGGCCGGACCGCCTGGCCCATCGTCCGTCGCGCGCGGGGCTGCTGCGCGAGGGACGGCTGCTGCGCGCGCTCGACCACCCGCACCTCGTGCGCGCCTACGACCTGGTCGAGCGCCCCGACCCGGTGCTGCTGCTCGAGACGTTGCCCGGCGAGACACTCGCGCGCCTCATCGATCGCAGCGCGGAGTCCGGCCGGCGGATCGACACGCGGTCGCTCGCGGTCCTCGGTCTCCAGCTGTGCTCGGCGATCGGCTACCTCCACGCGGAGGGCGTCATCCACCTCGACCTCAAGCCGGCGAACATCATCGCGGGTGAGGCCCGGGCGACGGTCATCGATCTCAACCACGCACGCGAACCGGGGCGGATGAAGGCCGGGACCGGGACGTGGTGCTACGCGGCGCCCGAGCAGGCGCGGGGCGGCGAGGTTGGCGTCGCCGCCGACGTCTGGGGTGTCGCGATCGTCCTGTGGGAGTGCGCGACCGCGCAGCTGGCCTTCGGCGACGACGACGGTGACGAGGAGACCGACACGCCGCAGCTGGCGCGCAGCGTCGCGTCGGTGGGCCGCCACCGCCGCCTGCCGGGTGCGTTCGCCGCCGCGATCGACGGCGCGCTGGCGCCCGACCCGGCCGCGCGCGCGACGCTGGCGGACCTGGCGCGGGCGTGTGAGGACGCGGCGGGTTTGCCTGCGCGGGAGCGACGCCTGAGCCGCACGCTGGGCTGAACGTCGAAATGTGGTGGCCGCAGCCACCACATTTCGACGCTCGACGGCGTCGACCGCCGCATTTCGACGTTCAGCGGCCGGGAGGGCGCGGCGCCGGCGCCGGGTAAGAGTGCTCTCATGTGCGGCTCATCCGGGGCTCACCTGGGCACATGAGGCTGCTCGCATGCTCCGACTCACCGCAGGTCTCACCATCACCGCCGCGCTGGCCATGGCCGCGCCAGCCGCGGCCGACGAGCGCGTCTGCCGCGGCACGATCGGCGCGGTGACCGTCGACGACGTCCGCGTCCCCTCCGGCGCGACCTGCCGCCTGAGCGGCACCCGCGTCGACGGGAACGTCAAGGTCGGATCGCGCGCCACGTTGCGGGCGACGCGCGTCACCGTTGACGGCGACATCCAGGCCGAGGGCCATCGTCTCGTCACCGTCACCCGCGGCTCGCGGATCGACGGCAACATCCAGCTTGAAGAAGGCGGCAGCGCGAGCCTCTACGACAACCGCGTCGAGGGCGACATCCAGCTCTTCGAGAACCGCGGCGCCCAGCGCGTGCGACGCAACGTCGTCGGCGGCAACCTGCAGTGCAAGGAGAACCGCAGCGGACCGACGGGCAGCGGCAACCGGGTCGAAGGCGACAAGGAGGACCAGTGCGCGCGGCTGTGACCGCGCGCACCGCGCCCGCGGCTACGCCCGCGTGACCATCCCCGCCGCGACGGTGTCGTTCGTGCCCTCATCGATGAGGATGAACGCCCCCGTCGCGCGGTTCGCCTCGTAGGCGTCGGCCACCACCGGCCGCGACACCCGCAGCCGCACGCGGCCGATGTCGTTCGCGGCCAACTCCGCCGGCGTCGCACCGCGGTCCAGGGTGTGCACGTCGAGGACGTCGATCAGCTCATCGACGATGACCCGCACGGACTGCGTGCCCAGCTTCAGCGCGTACTTGCCCCGCGGGCGCAGCGGCGCATCGGCCATCCAGCACACGTCGGCCTCGATCTCACGCACGGGCTGGGGCGCGTCGGCGGCGCCGCACAGCATGTCGCCGCGCGCGACATCGACGTCGTCGGCGAGCGTCACGGTCACCGACCGCGGCGCCTCGGCCGAGTCCAGCGACCCGTCGATCGTGCGGACGTCGGCGATCGTCGTCCGGACGCCCGCCGGGAGCACCACGACCTCGTCGCCGGCGCGCACCGTGCCGCCCGCCACCTGGCCCGCGTATTCGCGCTCGCCTGACTCCGGGTCGCGGATGACCCACTGGACCGGGAAGCGCAGCCGGCCGTCGTCGTGATCGCCCGCGACCTCGACCGTCTCGAGGTGCTCGAGCATCGTCACGCCGCCGTACCACGGCATCCGCTCGCTGGTGTGCACGACGTTGTCGCCGTGCTTGGCGTCGATCGGGATGTACGCGACATCGCGCACGCCCGTCAGCCCGTCTGCGAACGCGCAGAAGTCCCGGGAGATCTCGTCGAAGCGGTCCTCGCTGAAGTCGACGAGGTCCATCTTGTTGACCGCCAGCACGATGTGGCGGATGCCGAGCAGCGAGGCGATGAACGCGTGGCGCCGCGTCTGCTCGACCACGCCGTTGCGCGCGTCGACGAGCACGATCGCCAGGTCGGCGGTCGACGCGCCCGTGAGCATGTTGCGCGTGTACTGCACGTGGCCCGGGCAGTCGGCGAGGATGAACCGGCGGCGGGCCGTCGCGAAGTAGCGGTAGGCGACGTCGATCGTGATGCCCTGCTCGCGCTCGGCGCGCAGGCCGTCGGTGAGCAGCGAGAGGTCGATCTCGCCGTCGCCGTTGCGGCGCTTGGACGCCTCGGCGACCTGCTCGAGCTGGTCGGCGAGCACCGACTTGGCGTCATAGAGCAGCCGGCCGATGAGGGTCGACTTGCCGTCGTCGACCGAGCCGGCGGTCGCGAGGCGGAGGGTGGTGGCAGTGGTCGTCGCCATTAGAAGTACCCGGCAACCTTTCGATCTTCCATGGCGGCCTCGGACACCCGGTCGTCGGCACGCGTCTCGCCGCGCTCGGTCACGCGGGTCGCCGCGATCTCGGCCACGACATCCGGGAGCGTCGCCGCGTCCGAGCGCACCGCGCCCGTGCAGGACATGTCGCCCACGGTCCGGTAGCGGACCGTCTCGACGAACGGCTCCTCCTCCGGGCGGCGCTCGATGAAGTCGGCCGTCGCGTAGAGCATCCCGTCACGGGCGAAGACCTCACGCTCGTGCGCGAAGTAGATGTTCGGCAGTTCGAGGCCCTCGCGCTCGATGTAGCTCCACACGTCGAGCTCGGTCCAGTTCGAGAGCGGGAAGACCCGGACGCTCTCGCCCCGGCGCACGCTGCCGTTGTAGAGGTTCCACGGCTCGGGGCGCTGGCGGCGCGGGTCCCAACCGCCGAAGTCGTCGCGGAAGCTGAAGATGCGCTCCTTCGCACGGGCGCGCTCCTCGTCGCGGCGCGCGCCACCGAAGGCGGCGTCGAAGCCGTGCT
>JAEMQS010000151.1 GCA_016463765.1 Solirubrobacteraceae bacterium
CCTCGAAGATCGGGAAGATCCGGATGTCGCGCAGGATCTTCTCGTAGCGGTTGCCGCGCATGTACCCCTCGCCGCCGGCGAGCTGCAGCGCGCGGTTGGCCTGGTACCAGAGGAACTCGGTCCCGCTGATCTTGCAGACCGCCGACTCGAGCGAGTAGTCGGGGACGCCGGCGTCGACGAGCCCGCACGTCAGGTAGCACATGGACTCCAGCCCGAAGAGGTTGGTGACCATCCAGCCGATCTTCTCCTGGACCAGGTCGAGGTCGGCGAGCGGGCCGCCGAACTGCTCGCGCTCCAGCGTGTGCGCGATCGCCAGGTCCAGCAGCTCCTTCGCGCCGCCCACCGAGCCGGTGCCCAGGCCGATCCGGCCGTTGTTGAGGATCGACATCGCGATGCGGAAGCCGTCGCCGGGCTCGCCCAGGACGTTCTCGGCCGGGATGCGGACGTCGTTGAACGTCAGGCGGCGCAGGTCGTTGGCGCGCAGGCCCATCGTGTCGTAGCGGTCGCCGACCTCGAACCCGGGCATCCCGGCCTCGAGCAGCAGCGCGATGTGCCGCTCCTTGCCGTTGACCTCGCAGCGCGCGAACGTGGTCAGGACGTCGGCGCGCGAGCCGTTGCCGATGTAGCGCTTCTCGCCGTTGAGGACCCACGACCCGTCGGCCTGCTGGACCGCGCGCGATTCGATGCCCCACGCGTCGGACCCGGCCGCCGGTTCTGTCAGCGCGAACGCCGCGAGCTTGCGCCCGGTCGCCAGGTCCGGCAGCCAGCGCTCCTTCTGCTCGTCGGTGCCGAACAGCGCGATGCCCTTGTAGCCGATCGACTGGTGCACGCCCAGGACGACCGACAGCGTGGGATCGATGCGGGCGACCGTTTCGAAGACCCGGGCGTAGCCGGTCTGGGACAGCCCCTGCCCGCCGAGCTCCTCGGGGACGTAGAGCCCGAGCGCGCCGATCTCGCCGAGGCGGGTGATGTCGTCTTCGGCCACCCAGCGTGCGTCCTCCGTGGCGTACTCGTCGTAGCCCACGGCCCAGTCGCGCAGCTCGCCCGTGATGCGGCGGATCTTCGCCGCCTCCTCCGTCGAGGGGTACGGATACGGATGGACGAGGTCCTCGTCGATGTCGCCGAGGAACAGGCCCTTGGCGAAGGACGACGTGGCGGGAGGCGAGGAGGTGGCGCTCACGGATCGGGCTCCGTCCGGTCGGGGGGAGGTCGACCCTACGCGTACCCATTCTGCTGAGCATTGGCCCGCCGGTCCAAGGTGCGATCGGGCACACGGGGACACCGGGAACCGGTCGGACGACGGACCTCTCGGCGGCATTGACAGGTGGGACATCGCGTCCTAGCGTCGAGGTCAGCGCGCCATTCCGTCCCGGGTCGAACACCTGCCACCCCCGCGACGAGAGGAGCCGTGATGCCACACCACACGAAGGGCCCGGAGACCACGGGCCGCACGCTGGTCCTGTTCACCCGCAGCGCGACCGACACCGCGCCGCAGACGCTGCAACGCACCGCCGGGATCTCCGCCACGATGTCGCCGGAGCTCGGCACGACGCCGATGTCGATCCAGCAGATGAGCACCGACGGCGTCGTCTACCAGGAGCTCGGGGTCGCCGTCGTCGACGCCGAGCCCGACCAGATCGACGCGCTCCAGGCGGCGACACGCGGGCCCGAGCCGGTGCTCGCCGTCGAGGCCGAGCGCGTCGTCTACGCCATCTCCACCCAGGAGCAGGAGTTCCGCACCCCCGCACCGGACGCGCCGACGGGCGCGCCGTGGCAGGACACCGACCACGCGACGTGGGGCCTGCACGCGGTGCGGGCGCTCGGGTCGTCGGCGACGGGCGCGGGGATCGATGTCGCGATCCTCGACACGGGGCTCGATGAGCGCCACCCGGACTTCGCCACCCGCCACCCGGAGCTCCGGTCGTTCGTCCCCGGTGAGGAGCCGCGCGACGCCAACGGCCACGGCACGCACTGCGCCGGGACCGCGTGCGGCGGGCGGACCGTGCTCGAGGGGCCGCGCTACGGCGTCGCCCCGGACGCGAACATCCACTGCGGCAAGGTGCTCAGCGACGCCGGGAGCGGCGGCGACCAGGGCATCCTCGGCGGGATCGACTGGGCGATGGCCCAGGGCTGCGACGTCATCTCGATGTCGCTCGGCGCGGGACTGGACTGGAACACGCCGCACTCGCAGATCTACGAGACGGTCGCGCGTCGCGCCCTGGACCGCGGGACGCTCATCATCGCCGCGGCCGGCAACGAGTCCGAGCGGCCCGACGGCCTGGCGCCGGTCGGCCACCCGGCGAACTGCCCGTCGATCATGGCCGTCGCCGCCATCGACAGCGCCGAGAAGGTGGCGCGCTTCTCCTGCACCAGCGACCCCGCGAGCGGCCAGATCGACATCGCCGGGCCGGGCGTCGGCGTGCACTCGAGCTGGCCGATCCCCGATCGCTACAAGGCGATCAGCGGCACGAGCATGGCGACCCCGCACGTCGCGGGCGTCGCGGCGCTCATGGCCGAGGCGCGGGGCGCGCGCGGGCTGGACCTGTGGGCCGCGCTCATGCAGCACGCCCGCCGCATGGAGCTGTCGTCGCTCGACGTGGGCGTCGGCCTCGTGCAAGCTCCGTAGGCATGGCACCGGACGAGGGATCGAACATCGAGGTCGTGGTCACCGTCGCCCCGGAGGATGCGGCGGCGGTGGCCGGCCGGCTGCAGGACGCCGGGATGGAGGTCGCGCAGACGCTGTCGTCGGCGGGTGTCGTCACCGGGGCGGCGCCCGCCGGGGAGCTGGCGGTCCTGCGGGAGGTCGACGGCGTGCTCGCCGTCGAGCCCGCGCGCGACGTCGAGCTGCCGCCCCCGGGCGCACCGCAGTAGCGGCGCGCCCGGGCGGGGCGTCAGCGGATGGACCGCAGCCAGGGCGCGACGGTCGACACGAACTCGTTGCGCCCGTCAGCCGCCAGCAGCGGGTCGAGGTGCGAGTACGTCGTCCGCCGGTTGACGACCTTCACGCTCGGGATCTTCGACGCCCGCTGGAACGCCCTGGCGCCCTTGACGAGCCCGTCGCCGCGGCCGGCGAGTTCGGCCTGGAACGCGTAGTACGGCACGTCGACGGTGCGCGTGTGCCGGACCCGCAGGTCGAGGATGCGCGACACCGCGGCGCTGGGCTGGGAGCGCGCCGCCCGCGCATCGAGGCTCAGGCGGGCCGGGAAGTACCACGCCTGCGCGGTCAGCCGCGGGCTCGAGAACGCCGTCGCGAGGTTGCGGATGGGGGTGATGCCGTTGTCGACCCAGTCGCGCAGCGGCCCGTCCGGGGCGATCGCGCCCGAGCGGATGTGGATGAGCGACAGGGAGGACGGCGACGTCTTGCGGTCGAACGCGTACCCGAGCGCCGCGCGGTTGGTCAGCGGCACGGGCGACTTGAACGTCGGCGGCAGCAGCGCGAAGTCCTGGAGCACCGACGGCTCCTGCGGCGCGCGGTACGCGGCGGCGGCGGCGATCTCGCCGAACGCGCCCGCCGTCCACGGCAGCCCGAGCCCGAGGAGGTCGGTCCACGGGCCCTTGGTGTCGAGCTCGGCGAGCTGCGCCCGCGCCTGGGCGGGCGTGACGCGGTCCGTGGAGGCCGTCCACCCACCGTCGATCGCGACGATGCCGTCGATGTCGCGGTGGCCCGGCCGGCCGTTGAAGTCCCAGGTCGCGTACAGCGCGGCCTCACCGCCGCCGAGCGAATGGCCGCCGAGGATGACGGTGCGCTTGCCGCCGTCGCGTGCGCGCAGCACGATCCGGCGCAGGTCCTCCATCGCGACCCGCAGGCCCCACGTCTTGCCGAACGCGGTCTGCGCGTTGGTCAGCGGCTGGTAGCGCGGCTGGATCGACGGGTCGGAGACCCACCCGAGGTAGTAGTCGAGCGCCTGCTTCGGCGTGGCCGTGCCCGCGCGGACCCGGGCCAGCAGCGCGGTGTCCTCGAGGGTGTTCTCGCGGCGATCCTGGGCCCAGACCTGCAGCCCCGGCACGCGCTTGACGATCTGCGGCGCGACGACGTCGAACGTCCCGGCGCCGGCGAGGGTGCCCGGCACAAGGACGAGCACCTTCTTCGCGGTGGCCGGGCCGTAGCGGCGGTACGAGACACGGTTGTGCTTCGCGGGCGTCCCGGGCGCCTTGTAGCCCGCGATCGTCACGTCCTGCGTCTGCGCGGTGGCGCCGGGGGCGCCGATCGCGACGACGGTGACCGCGGACAGCGCTGCGAGCGCGAGCGTCCGTGCCTGCATGTCTCATCTCCTCCTCGGGTGACCCTGCGCCACCAACGTAGCCGCCGCGAGCGGACAATGAGCCGATTGGGCACGTCGGCAGTTCAGATATTCGCCGGGGCTGCCGACGAGAGGGCCATGCGCCGTGTCTCATATCGCTTCCGCACCATGGCCGCGCTCGGCGCGGCCGCCAGCGCCCTGCTGGTCGCCGGCGCCCCGGCGACCGCCGCGGGCCTCCGCGTCAACGTCACCGGCACCAGCACCAAGCCGAAGGTCGGCGACCGCTGGACCCTGACGGTCGCCGCGCCCGGCGCCAAGTCGGGGAAGGTGCGCGTCGACGTCCTCATGGGCGGCAAGGTGGTGCAGACCGTCGCCAACGGCGAGCCCCTGCGCGGCGGCAAGTGGAGCATCACGCAGAAGTGGCCCGGCATCGCGAAGGGCCGGACCATGGTCTTCCGGGGCACCGTGACGTCCGGCAAGCGCCGCGGCAGCGGGCAGCTGAAGGTCACCGTGCGGGGCTGAGCGTCCGCGGTACCGGCGGGAGAACCCCGACCGATGTAGAAGACTTGCGGCATGGCTCTTGAGCATCCTGCCGCGCCCTCGACGCCGACGCGCCCCCTGGCGCCTCCGCCGATCTTCAGCCGTGAGGTCATGGAGATCCCCCGCCACGAGCTCCCGGCTGCGGAGCTCGACCCCGATGTCGCTGCGCAGATCGTGCACGACGAGCTCATGCTCGACGGGAACGCCCGCCTGAATCTCGCGACGTTCGTGACCACGGTCATGGAGCCCCAGGCCAAGATCCTCATGAGCCTGTGCCTCGACAAGAACATGATCGACAAGGACG
>JAEMQS010000152.1 GCA_016463765.1 Solirubrobacteraceae bacterium
CCCCCGCACGCCCCGCCCCGATCGTCGTCATGGCCCACGGTCTCGGTGGCGTCAAGACGATGCGGCTCGCGGCGTTCGCCGAGCGTTTCCAGGCCGCGGGGTACGCCTGCCTGGTCTTCGACTACCGCTACTTCGGGGAGAGTGAAGGCGAGCCGCGCGAACTGCTCAGCGTCCCGCGCCAGCTCGAGGACTGGGAGGCCGCCGTCGCGTACGCCCGCACGCTCGACGGCATCGACCCCGATCGCGTCATCCTGTGGGGAACCTCGTTCGCCGGCGGCCACGTCATCACCACCGCCGCGCGGGACGCCCGGATCGCCGCCGCCGTCGTCCAGGGGCCGTTCACCGACGGCATCGCGTCGGCCCTCGCCCTCGACCCGCGGGCGAGCCTGCGCATGGCGCCGCGCGTCCTAGGGGACCTGGCGGCCGCGGCCCGCGGCCGCCCACCCGTCCGGGTTCCGGCCTACGGCACGCCTGGAACCGCAGCGCTGATGACCGCGCCGGACGCCTACGCGGGACTGCACCGCCTGTTCGCCGCCTCCAACCTCGAGGAGATCCCGCCGCGTGACGTCCCCGCCCGGATCGCCCTGGGCATCCCGCGTTACCGGCCGGGGCGACACACGAAGGACGTCCGCTGCCCGATCCTCTTCTGCGTCTGCGAGAACGACACGGTGGCTCCCGCCAAGGCGACGCTGCGCCACGCGGCGAAGGCCCCGCACGGCGAGGTCCGCCGGTACGCCCACGGCCACTTCGACATCTACATCGACGACGCGTTCGAGGAGGTCGTCGCCGACCAGCTCGCCTTCCTGCAGGCGAGGGTCCCGGTGGCGCGCTAGGGGACCTGGGTCTGCGGCTCGGCCGTCTGGGTCGGCGGCGCCACCTGCGTCGTGACCGTCGAGGGCGCCGTCTCCACCTCGGGCTCGGCGGGGACGGTGACGGTGCGTTCGCGCTGCACCGTCACGGTCTCGCTCGTGATCGTCTGCTGCAGCTGGGTGACGACCGTGGTGGTCTGGGGTCCCTCCGTCGTGACCGTCGTCGCGGGCGTCGCGCGGCGGTCGGGCACCAGCCGCCCCTCCCCGCCGGCGAGCCGGTCGACCCCCACGTAGACACCGATCCCGATGACGAACGCGGCCACGCCGGTGAGCGCCACGAGCCGCCACTCGCGCGGGCCCAGACGCGGCTCGGGTCGCGCGCGGTACACGCGCATCGGCGGTTCGACGGGCATCTGCTCGACGAGCGGCGCACCCTCGGGACCGGGAACCGACGTCGGCACGTCCCCTGGCAGCGGCTTCGCTGTCGCCCTGCCGTTTCCGGGCGCGACGATCTCCGGCAGCTTCGTGGCCGGTTTGCGCAGGAGTTCCGTGACGATCGCGACGATCACGGGCGTGACCGCGGCGCCGATCAGCGTGCCGGCGCCCCAGACGCGGGAGACGACGAACGCGGCGGCCGCGGAGGCCGCCGACGCGATGATGAGGGTGGTGACGGAGATGCCCCCGCCGTGGTGGCGGTCCGGGTTCGACACCCGGCCGATCATAGGAACCCGCGTCAGCGGAGCAGCGAACGGCCCGTCATCTCGGGCGGCTGCTCGATCCCGAGCAGCGCGAGCGCCGTCGGCGCGACGTCGGCGAGGATCCCGCCCTCGTGGTCGAGCGTCGCGCCCTCGTCGGTGACGATGAACGGCACCGGGTTCAGGGAGTGCGCCGTGTCGGGCGACCCGTCGTCCTCGAGCATCTCGTCGGCATTGCCGTGGTCGGCGGTGACGATCAGCGCGCCGCCCGTCGCCTGGACCGCCGCCGCGACCCGGCCGAGGCAGGCGTCCACGGTCTCGACCGCCTTGACGGCCGCGGGAATGTCCCCGGTGTGGCCGACCATGTCCGCGTTCGCGAAGTTGATGACGGCGAACTGGTAGCCGCCGGCCTCCTGCCACGCGCCGATGAAGGCATCCGCGGCCTCGTTCGCGCTCATCTGCGGCTTGAAGTCGTACGTCGGCACGTCGCGGGGGCTGGCGACGAGCTCGCGGCGCTCCCCCGCCTCGGGCTGCTCCTCGCCGCCGGCGAAGAAATACGTCACGTGCGGGTACTTCTCCGTTTCGGCGACGTGCAGCTGCGTGCCGCCGACCGCGGCGATGACGCTCGGCAGCGTGACCGACGGCCGCGCCGGCGGGAACGCGATCGGGAAGCTCCAGCTCTCGTCGTACTGCGTCAGCGTCACGTAGCGCTCGACCACGGGCGTGCCCCCGCGGTCGACCTCGGTGAAGGTCGCGTCGGCCAGCGCGCGGGTGATCTCACGCATGCGGTCGGGGCGGAAGTTGAACGCGATGACGCTGTCGCCCGGGCGGATCGTGCCCTCAGCCCCGACGGACGTCGCGGTGATGAACTCGTCGGTCTCGTCGCGTGCGTAGGCGGCCTTCGCGGCCTCGCGCGCGGACTCGGCGTGGTGGGCGGCCCGCCCGTGGACGAGCAGGTCGTACGCCTGCTGGATGCGCTCCCAGCGGGAGTCCCGGTCCATGGCGTAGTAGCGCCCGATAACGCTGCCGACCCGCGCGTTGCCGGACTTCTCGCACCAGAACTCGAGATCCGTGAGGTAGCGCTCGGCGCCCGTCGGCGACGTGTCGCGCCCGTCGGTGAAGGCGTGAATGACGAGATCGGGGACCCCGAGCTGCGCGCCCATGTTCACCAGCGCCTCGAGGTGCTCGAGGCTCGAGTGCACGCCGCCGTCGGAGACCAGCCCGATGAGGTGGACCCTCGGCGCGGCGGTCATCGCCTCGCGCAGCACGTCGTTGGCGGCCAGCGCGCCGGTGGCCGATGCCTCGTCGATGCGCGTGAGGTCCTGCTTGACCACGGCGCCGGCGCCGAGGTTGAGGTGGCCGACCTCGCTGTTGCCCATCTGCCCTTCGGGCAGCCCGACCGCGGGGCCGCACGCCGTCAGGGTCGTGTGCGGGTACCGCGCCCACAGGTCGTCGAAGACCGGCGTGTCCGCCAGTTCGACGGCATTGCCCGGGCCGGGCGGGGCAAGGCCCCACCCGTCGAGCACGACCAGACAGACCTGCGGGAACACGTCGGCCATGGAACCCCTACTTCACTGCGTCAATCATCTCGGCAAAGCCGGCCGGGTCGAGCGACGCGCCGCCAACGAGGGCGCCGTCGATGTCCGCCTGACCCATGAGCTCCTTGGCATTGGAGCCCTTCACCGAGCCGCCGTACAGCACGCGGACGACCTCGGCCGCCTCCGGCGCCTTGTCCCCCACGAGCGCGCGCACGAACGAGCACGCCTCCTGGGCGATCTCCGGCGTCGCGGTCTTGCCCGTGCCGATCGCCCAGATCGGCTCGTACGCGATCGTCACCTCGGCGACCTGCGCCGGGGTCAGGTCGTGGAGACCCTCCTGGACCTGGTGGCGCAGCTTGCGCTCGGTGTCCCCGGCTTCGCGCTCCTCCTCGGTCTCGCCGACGCAGAGGATCGGCTTCAGGCCGGCCGCCAGCGCCGCGGCGAGCTTCTTCGCGAGCGCCTTGTCGGTCTCGCCGAAGAACTGGCGGCGCTCGGAGTGGCCGAGCACCACGCCGTGGACGTCGATCTCGGTCAGCATCGGGGCCGACACCTCGCCGGTGAACGCGCCCGAGTCGGCCTCGTGCATGTTCTGGGCGAAGACCTCGACGCGCGAGCCGCGCGTCGAGTCCACCATCGCCTGCAGCGCGGTGAACGGCACGCAGATCGCGACGTCGACCCCGTCGGCCGCGTAGACCTTCGGCAGCAGCCCGGAGATGAACTCCTCGGCCTCCGCGACGGTCTTGTGCATCTTCCAGTTGCCCGCGATGAACGGAGTCCGGCTCATGTCAGTGCCTCCACGCCGGGAAGCTTCCGGCCTTCGATCAGCTCGAGCGAGGCGCCGCCGCCCGTCGAGACATGGGTCACACGGTCTTCGAGCCCGAACTTCACGACCGCCGCGACGGAATCCCCGCCGCCCACGACCGTGGTGCCCGGGCAGTCCGCGACGGCCAGCGCGACCTCGCGCGTGCCGGCGCTGAAGGGCTCCAGCTCGAACGCGCCCATCGGACCGTTCCAGAACACGGTGCCGGCGGTCTTGATGATCTCGCCGTACGCGGCGGCCGTCTTCGGGCCGACGTCGAGGCCCATCCAGCCGTCCGGGACGTCGAGGCCGTCGAGTGCCTGCGTCTCGGTGTCGGCCGAGAACTCGCGGCCGAGGGTCAGGTCGAGGGGCAGCTTGAGCTTCTGGCCGCCGGCTTCGAGCGCGCGCGTGGCCGGCTCGATGCCCTCCTCCTCGCACAGCGACGCGCCGACATCGTGGCCCTGGGCCTTGAAGAACGGGAAGCACATCGCGCCGCCGATGAGCACGGCGTCGGCCACCTCGAGGAAGCGGTCGATGACGCCGATCTTGTCCGTCACCTTCGCGCCGCCGACGATCGCCACGAGCGGACGTGCCGGCTCGGCGAGGATGCCGTTGAGCGTCTCGACCTCGCGCTGGAGCAGCAGGCCCGCGGCCTTCTCGGGCACGAGCTGCGCGACCCCCTCGGTCGACGCGTGCGCGCGGTGCGCCGCGCCGAACGCGTCGTTGACGTAGACGTCCGCGAGCGCCGCCAGCGCCTTTGCCAGCTCCGGGTCGTTCTTCGTCTCCCCCGGCTCGAAGCGCACGTTCTCCAGCAGCAGGACCTCGCCGTCGGCGAGCTTGTCCGCCAGCGCCTCGACCTCCGGCCCGACGACCGTGTCGGCCAGCTCGACCGGGTGGTCCAGCAGGAACGCCAGGCGCAGCGCGGCGGGGCGCAGCGAGAACTCCGGGTTGACCTCGCCCTTCGGCCGGCCGAGGTGGCTGACGAGGATGACCCGCGCCCCGCGCTCGCGCAGCCACGTGATCGTGGGCAGCGCGGCGCGGATGCGGGTGTCGTCGGTGACGTTGCCGTCGTCGTCCAGCGGGACGTTGAAGTCCACCCGGACGAGGACGCGCTTGCCGGCGACGTCGCTCAGGTCGGAAAGGGTCCGCACGGCTCCGGCTACGGCAGGACGCGCTGGACGAGGTCCACGACGCGGTTGGAGTAGCCCCACTCGTTGTCGTACCAGGAGACGACCTTCACGAG
>JAEMQS010000063.1 GCA_016463765.1 Solirubrobacteraceae bacterium
TCTGGATGCCGACCGGCGTGACGGGCGCGCGCTCGAACACCGTCGCCACGGCGAGTGCCAGGCACGACAGCGCGGCGAAGATCAGCAGGGCGTCGGCGAACCACCCGAGCGAGGCGTAGCCGGTGCTCGACGCACCGACGACGGCCACGCGGCTGCGCAGCTCGAACCAGTCGGCCCCGAGCACGACGAGCAGGCCGATGGCGGCGACAGCGGCGAGGATCTCCCCCAGGCGCAGGCGAGCGAGGCTCATGACGCCAACGTATCGCGTCGCTGCATGCGAGCGGCCTGCAGCGTGTTGCGCAACAGCAACGCGATCGTCATGGGACCCACACCGCCGGGGACCGGCGTGATGGCGGACGCGACGTCCAGCGCGGCGTCGAAGTCCACATCTCCCGTCAGTCCGCTCTCCAGCCGGTTCATGCCGACGTCGATGACCACCGCGCCCGGCTTGATCCAGTCGCCCTTGACCAGGTGCGGCACACCGACCGCGGCGATGAGCACGTCGGCGCGCCCGCAGACCTCCCCGAGATCGCGTGTCCGGGAGTGGCAGATCGTCACGGTCGCGTTGGCCGCGAGCAGCAGCTGCCCCATCGGCTTGCCGAAGAGGTTCGAGCGGCCCACCACGACGCATTCGGCGCCCTGCAGGTCGACGCCCTGCTCCTCGAGCAGCACCATGACCCCGGCGGGCGTACAGGACCTCAGGCCCTCCATCCCGAGCGCGAGGCGGCCGGCGCTGGCGATCGTCAGCCCGTCGACGTCCTTGCTCGCGTCGATGCGGTTGGTCAGTTCGACGCCGTCGAGATGATCGGGCACCGGGAGCTGGCAGAGGATGCCGCTGACCGCGGGATCGGCGTTCAGCTCGTCGATGAGCGCGAGGATCTCCTCACGCGGCGCGTCGCCGGCCGGACGGTGGTCGAACCCCCGGATGCCGACCTCGGCGCACGCCTTCTGCTTGCCGCCGACGTACACCGCGCTGGCGGGGTCGTCACCGATGAGGATGGTGGCGAGGCCCGGCGGGGTGCCGGTCTCGGCGGTGAAGTCGGCGACCTCGCCGGCCAGCGCCGCGCGGAGGCGGGCGGCCGAGGCCTTGCCGTCGATGATGGTCGCGCTCATACCTTGGTGATCGGGGCGTACTCGGCCATCAGCTTGCGCTCCGTCCCGTCGCCGGCGAACCGGACGACCACGATGCCCCCGGCCTCGACGCCGGTGACCACGCCGGCGCCGAACGCCGCGTGCTGCACGTCGTCGCCCATCCGGAAATCGCTGACCGGCGCCTCGCGGCGTGCGCCGCGCGTGACGCCGCCGCCGGGCGTCGGTGCGCCCCACCGCGTGTCGTTGCGCGCCCCCGACCGGGACGGCCCGGGCTTGAACACCGGCTCGTCCTCACGGTCGGTCAGCTCCATCGGGATCTCGTCGAGGAAGCGCGAGCGCAGGCCGTACTGCGGGTTGCCGAACACCGACCGCCGGCGCGCGTAGGTGATGTAGAGGTCGCGCATGGCGCGCGTGATGCCGACGTACATGAGCCGGCGCTCCTCCTCCAGCCCGCCCTCGTCCAGCGCGCGGGCGTGCGGGAAGACGCCCTCCTCGCAGCCGATGAGGAACACGATGGGGTACTCGAGACCCTTCGCGTTGTGCAGCGTCATGAGCGTGACGAGGCCCTCGTCGTCGACGCGGCCGTCGGCGTCGGCGACCAGTGCCACCTGCTGCAGGAAGGTCTCCAGCGCGGTGTCGGCGGCGTCCTCGGGCAGCTCGGCCGCATCGAATTCCCGCGCGACCTCCACGAGCTCCTGGAGGTTCTCCATCCGCCCCTGCGCCTCGATCGTGCGCTCGGCCTCCAGCGCGTCGAGGTAGCCGGTCTCGTGCAGGATGGCCTCGAGCAGGTCACCCACCGGGACCTGGTCCTGCGCGCGCGCCCGCAGCCCCGCCATGGTGTCCATGAAGCGGTCCAGCGCGCGGATCGCCGCGGTGCCCAGCCCGGGCACCATGCTTGGCTCGGCCGCCGCGTCCCACACGGGGATGTCCATCGTCGCGGCGTGGCTGAGCACCCGCGACAACGAGGTCTGCCCGATGCCGCGCTTCGGCGAGTTCGCGATGCGGGTGAAGCTCGCGCTGTCGCGCTCGTTGGCGAGCACCTGCAGGTAGGAGAGCGCGTCCTTGATCTCCGCGCGCTCGTAGAACTTCGTGCCGCCGATGACCTGGTAGCCGATCTCGCGGCGCACCAGCGTGTCCTCGAGGACCCGCGACTGCGCGTTGGTCCGGTAGAAGCACGCGATCTCCGCACGCGAGACGCCCTCGTCGACCAGCCGCTCGATCTCCCCCACGACGAACCGCGCCTCGGCGTGCTCGTCCTCGAGCTCGCGGATCTTCACCGAGTCGCCCTCGCCGAGGTCGGTCCAGAGCGTCTTGCCCTTGCGCCCGCGGTTGTGCGCGATCACCGCGTTGGCGGCGGACAGGATGGTCTGCGTCGAGCGGTAGTTCTGCTCGAGGCGCACGACCGTCGCGTCGGGGTAGTCGTCCTCGAAGTCCAGGATGTTCGAGATGTCGGCGCTGCGGAAGCTGTAGATCGACTGGTCGTCGTCGCCGACCACCGCGAGGTTGCGCTCCTCGCCGGTGAGCAGCTGCAGCAGCCGGTACTGCGCGTGGTTCGTGTCCTGGTACTCGTCGACGAGGATGTGCCGGAAGGCGCCCTGGTACCGGTCGCGGACCTCCTGGAAGAGCTCGAGCAGGTTGACCGTGCGGAACAGCAGGTCGTCGAAGTCCATCGCGTTGGCGCGGTGCAGCTCGCGCTCGTAGAGCTCGTACGCGTCGGCGACCGTCTGCTCGAAGAACGACCCCACGAGCTGGCGGTAGCCCTCGGCGTCGCGCAGCTGGTTCTTCGCCGCGCTGATCTGGTTCTGGACCGCGCCCGGCGTGAAGCGCTTGGTGTCGACCCCGAGCTCGTCGAGGCAGCGCTTGACCATGCGCCGCGAGTCGGCCTGGTCGTAGATCGTGAAGCCGCGCGTGTAGCCCAGGCGCGGGCCGTCGGCGCGCAGCATCCGGGCGCAGGCCGAGTGGAAGGTCATCACCCACATGGCGCGGGCGCGCCCGCCCACGAGCAGTTCGACGCGCTCGCGCATCTCCTGCGCGGCCTTGTTCGTGAACGTGATGGCGAGGATCTCGCCGTGCCGCGCCACGCCCGTGTGCATGAGCCACGCGATGCGGTGGGTGAGCACGCGGGTCTTGCCCGAACCCGCACCGGCGAGGATGAGCAGCGGCCCACCTGGGTGCGTCACGGCTGCCTGCTGCTCGGGGTTCAGGCCCTCCAGCAGCTGCTGCACGCGCGGGTCTGTGGCCATCTCCTTCACCCGACCAGCATAGGTGCGCGAGCGGCGGCGACGAGGCTTGCGAAGATGCCCGCGTGCGACTCACCGACGAGGTCCGGGCCACCGCTGCGCAGATCGCGGCCACGGCGCAGTTCGTCCGCATCGACGAGGACGCGCTGGCGGCCTACGGCGACCGTCTCGGCACCCCGCCCGAGGACCCGCCGGGCCTCGATCCGGTGGCCCACCATCTCGACGACGAACCCGAACAGGTCGCCACCTTCCTGCTGACCCTCGACACGATCAACTTCGGCTCGGGATGGTGGCCGACCATCCGCAAACGGCCCGGGATGTCCGGCTACTTCACGATGGCGACCGCGCTGGCCGACCACGCGCGCGCCGAGGGGGTCTGGGCGGCCGCGGATCTGCGCGCCATGCACGCGGACCACCTCGCCGACGTCCTGGGCCAGCCGCGCGACCACGAGCTCATGGCGCTCTACGCGCAGGCGCTGCGCGGCCTCGGCGGCTGGCTGGGCGCCCGGCGCACGCTCGACGTCGTCGTCGCGGCCGGCGGCGCGGCCGAGCGCTTCGCCGAGAGCCTCGCCCGCGGCATGGCCATGTACGCCGACCGCGGGTTCTACAAGCGAGCCCAGATCGCGGCGAGTGACCTGGCGCTGGCGGGCGTCGCGACGTTCGGTGACCTCGACCGCCTGACGATCTTCGCCGACAACCTGGTCCCCCACGTCCTGCGCTGCGACGGCGTGCTGGTCTACGACGACCGCCTGGCCGCCCACATCGACGCTGAGCGGCCGCTGCGCTTCGGCGGCCCGCAGGAGCGCGAGGTCCGCGGGTGCGCCGTCCACGCCGCCGAGCAGCTCGCCGCCCGCCTGGACGTCACCGCCAACGAACTCGACCACTGGCTCTGGAACCGCGGGCAGGCGCCGGACTACAAGGGCCGCCCGCGGCACCGCTGCCGCTGCGTCTTCTACTGACGCGCCGTCAGCCGCGGCGCATCGACAGCTTGCGCACCGAGTCGCGCTCGCGCGCCGCCCCGTCGAGGTGCGCGCGCACCCAGGTGACGACCCGCCCGCGACGCAGCAGCGTGGTCCCCCGCGAGCGGAGCTTGACCGTGATGGTCTTCGACGACGCGCCCTTGATCGAGAAGCGTGCGGTGCCGTACCGGGCGATCCCGCCGGCCGGGCGCTTGTGGTGCAGCCGCAGCGTCCCCATGCAGCGGGCACGCGAGCGACACTGCACCCGCACGGCCACGCGACCGTTGCGCGCCCGCAGGCTGGTCGAGACGACCTTCACCCGGGGCGAGCCGAGCGTCCCCCGGGTCTGGGCGACCGTCGTGCCGGCGACCGTGAGCGCCGCGCCGGGAGTGGGCGCGCTCGCGGTGCCGGTCGCGGGGCCGGTGGGATCACCCGGGCCTGCGCAGGCGATGCGCGGGTTGATCTCCTGCGTCGCCCCGCCGAGGAACAGGTAGCGGCCGGCCGCCACCCAGGAGCCGGACGCGCAGCTGCCGGTCGTGAACAGCCCCGGCACGGTGGTGAACGTGAACGACGTCAGGGCCAGCGTGCCGAACCCCGAACCCGTCGCCGGCCCGATCTGGAAGACCGGCCCGAAGTCCGGGTCGCTGAGCAGCACCGTCGACGGGATGACGACGCCCCGCTGCAGCGGGCTGAGCGCCTTCATGTGGAACAGGACCTGGTCCGCGCCCGCGTAGTACATGCGCACCGGATCGACGACGGCGGTGCCGGTGACGTTGCCGTTCTTGAACTCGACGGTCGCCTTGCCGGTCCCCAGCAGCGACGACTCCGCGCAGCGCGGCTCGAAGCCCTGGAGGTCGGCGGCCCGGCACACGGTCGCGATCTTGTCGCCCCGGTACTCGAAGTCCTTGGGCATCGCGATCGTGAGGATCTGGAGCGCCGGCTGCGGGCTGCCGGTGACCGTGCTCTGGAGGCTGACCGTGGCGCCGGTGCCGGGCGAGGCCGGGTCGACCGTCATCGCGAGCGACGTCGTGGCCGCGGAGGCGGGCGCAGCCGTCAGCAGGACGACGAACGCCGCCCCGAGGGCGGCGCGAAGGGCACGCATTGTTGATTGCTCCAAGCCGTTGCGCATGTGCGAACGGCGGAGAATAGGGCCCAATGCACCGTAATACAACTCGGTAACCGGGCTCACGCTTGTGTCAGTTTCCAACGGATACCCTGCGCTGCATCGCGCTCCGGGTCCTCATCCTTCACGGCTGGCAGGGGTCGCAGGGACCGCATTGGCAGCGGTGGCTGGCCCCCGAGCTCCGCGCCGCGGGCTGCGTCGTCCGCTTCCCCGAGCTGCCCGACCCGATGACGCCCGACCTCACCGCATGGCGTTCGACGCTCGACGCTGAACTCCGCGAGCTCGCCGCCGACGACGGCGAGCGGCTCGTCGTGTGTCACTCGCTCGGCTGCATCCTGTGGCTGCACCACGCCGCGTCCATGACCTCCGACGCGCCGCGGGTCGACCGCGTGCTGCTCAACGCGCCACCCGGCCCGCTCGGCGAACTCCCGACGTTCTTCCCGGTGCCCGTCGACCCAGCCGGGGTGGCGGCCGCCGCGACCACCACCCGGCTGGTCTGCTCCGACGACGACCCGTACTGCCCCCAGGGCGGCAAGCCGACGTACGCCGACCCGCTCGGCATCCCGTGCGACCTGCTGCCCGGTCAGGGGCACCTCAACGTCGACGCGGGCTACGGGCCGTGGCCCGCCATGCTGGACTGGTGCCTGGGCGGTCGGGACGACCTTGTCGCCTTTGATCAGTCGGGAACGAAGAACGGCGCCGACGCGTAACGCTCGCCGGAGTCCGGCAGCACGACGGCGATCCGCAGACCCTGGCTCTCGGGCCTTGCTGCGACCTGCAGCGCCCCGGCGATCGCCGCGCCGCAGGACAGCCCCGCGAGGACGCCCTCGGTGCGCGCCACGCGCCACGCCGTCTGGATGGCGTCCTCGTCGTCGATCGGGATGACCTCGTCGAGGATGTCGCGGTTGAGCACGGCGGGGACGAAGCCCGCGCCGATGCCCTGGATCTTGTGCGGGCCGGGCCGCTGCCCGGAGAGCACCGCCGAAGACAGCGGCTCGACGGCGACCACCCGCAGCTTCGGGTTGCGCGCCTTCAGCGCCTCGCCCGTCCCCGTGATGGTCCCGCCCGTCCCCACGCCGGCGACGAGGACGTCGACGTCGCCGTCCATGGCCTCCCAGATCTCGGGGCCCGTGCCCTCGCGGTGCGCCGCCGGATTCGCAGGATTGGAGAACTGGTCGGGCAGGAAGACGTCGTCTCGGGTGGCCATCGCCCGGGCCGCCGCGACGGCCTCGTTCATCCCGCCCATGGATTCGGTGATCTCGACGCGCGCGCCGTAGAGCTTCAGCAGCGCCTCACGCTCGCGGCTCATGCCCTGCGGCAGCGTGAGCACGAGGTCATAGCCCTTCGCGGCGCAGACGAACGCCAGCGCGATACCGGTGTTGCCCGAGGTCGCCTCGACAATCGTCGTCCGCCCCGGTTCGATCCGCCCCTCGCGCTCGGCGGCCTCGATCATGGCCACGCCGATGCGGTCCTTGACCGACCCGCCCGGGTTCGCGACCTCGAGCTTGCCGAACAGCCGGACGCCCTCGGGGACGATCCGGGTGAACTCCACCATCGGCGTGTTCCCGACAAGGTCGGCGATGTTGATCGGAATTCCGGCCATTGACCCGACACTCTAATTGCCGGGACGGCCGCCCTCGCCAAGGCAGGTGCGACGCGCGTGGGCTCGAATGATCGTCCGGGACAGCGGTGCCGGACTCCGGGGATCACCGGTTGCCGCCGTTGGAGGGACTACCCGCCCAGTCGTTACCTGATCTGCCCGGAGACTCTGATGGCCGCCATGCCCCAGCCCCAGCCCGAACCCCGCGCGCCCGCCGACGTGCGCGCCGCCACCGGTGTCACGCTGCGGGTCGACTTCTCGACCGGCCGCATCCTCGGCCCGGTGGACCCCGAGGACCTGCGCCTCACCCGCCCGCGCGGCGAGCACGCCGCCGAGTTGACGGACCTGCCCCGCCGCCGCCCGGAGTAGGGTCGGCGCGCCGGCGCTGACCCGCCGGACGTGCCGATGACCGACTCTTCCGAAGCAGGGTTCCGCCGCCAGCGTTTCGCACTCGTCATGGTGCTCTCGCTGGGCACCGTGCTGCTGACCATCGCGGTCCCGCAGTCGGATCTCATGCGCGCGGCGGTGTTGTTCCTGCAGAGCCTCGCGCTCGTCATCGCCCTGGTCGCCGCGCATGACCACGCCGCGCTGCGCCGCACCACGGGGATCCTCGCGCTGATCGGTCTCGCAGCCCTATGCCTGCTGACCGCGCTCGGCACGCTCGCCGATGACGTGCGCGTGACCGTGTCGCTGCTCGTCGCCATCGCGACGCCCGCGGTGATGATCCGCGGCCTCATCCGCCTGCTGCGCGAGCGGGGCGTCGTCGCGCAGGCGGTCTTCGGCGCGCTCGCCCTGTATCTCCAGTTCGGCCTGATCTTCGCGTTCGCCGCCGCAGGCATCGGCACCGCCCAGGGCACCCCGTTCTTCGGGGGCCCGGAGGAGGCGACGCTCGGCGAGTTCGTCTACTTCAGCTTCACGACGATGTCGACCACGGGCTACGGCGACCTCACGCCGGCGACGTCGCTGGGGCGCTCACTGGCCGTTCTCGAGATGCTCGTCGGCCAGATCTACCTCGTGACGGTCGTGGGCCTGCTGGTCGGCAACATCGGCCGCAGCGGCAAGCCCGCGGCCTGATCAGCTGCGCGGCACCGCCGCCGTCGCGTCCGCGACCACGAGGTTCTTCACGAGCTCGGCCATACCGAGGATCTCCACCACCGAGGACCCCTGCGAGGCCTGGAAGTACACCGTGTCCTCCTGACCACCCGGCGACGAGACGGTGAACGCGACGAGCACGCTGCGCACCTCCGCGCCGTCGCCATGCTGCTCCTCGACGGCGGAGACCAGACGTCCCACCGTGTCGTCGATCCGGCTGCGCTCCATCGCGCTCTCCTCGTGTGGTTCGTAGCGAACTTGGGGGAAAGCACATCCGACCGGCCGGACGGAACGCCGGTGGGAAGAACCTAGATGTAGTACATCGCCGCGCCGGCATCGCGCTGCTCGCGCTCGATGACGTCGGCGATGGTGGTGCTCTCGAGCACCGTGCGCGCCGCGCGGGCGGCGTCTCCGAGCACGCCGACGGCGTCACGGCCGAGCGGGCCGTCGAGCAGCTCGACGACCTCGAGGACCGTGATCTCGGAGGGGGCGCGCGCGAACGCGTACCCGCCCTTGACCCCGCGCTGGCTGCGCAGCATGCCCGCCCGGCGCAGCGTCGCGAACAGCTGCTCGAGGAACTGGACCGGGATATCGCGTCGCCGGGCCAGCTCGCCGAGCGGGACGGGCGCGTCACCGCCGCTCTGACCGAGTTCGGTGAGCGCCTGCAGCGCGTAGGGGCTCTTGGAGGTGATGGAGATCACGGCGGTACCGTCCATGAGGGTATGCGACGCGCCGCCCGGTGTGCTCCGGCACTGGCCCTCATGGGCCTCATCTTCTTCCTGTCCTCCCGGCCCGACCTGAGTTCGGGCATCGAGGGCTGGGACTTCCTGCTGCGCAAGATCGGCCACATGGCCGTCTTCGGCGCGCTCTTCCTCGCCCTCCTCTACGCCCTTCCGGGGCGCCCCCGTGAGGCCGCGGCACTGGCGATCCTCTACGCCGCCAGTGACGAGTGGCACCAGTCGTTCGTCGAGGGGCGCCACGGGACGCCCACCGATGTCCTCATCGACACGGCGGGCGTCCTGCTGGCGTGGGGCCTGGTCAGGCGGCGTCGTCGTAGGCGGCGCGCAGCGTCGAGCACTGACCGCTGCCCGTCTGGTGCTGCGAGTTGATGACGATCGCGACCTCGTAGTTCTGGCGCAGCGTCGCGACGCAGGTGTGCACGTCGCGGTTGCCACCGAAGTAGCCGTCGCCGCCGTGCCACCACTCGCCCATCGCGGTGCCCTGGTTCGACCCGGCGTTCCAGCCCAGGCGCCCGGCGAACATCAGCTCACGGGCGGGCACGGTGAGCAGCTGCTCGGTGTGGCGCAGGTGCGTGGCGACCTTCACGAGGTCGATGGCCGAGAGGTGCAGGCCGGTGTGACCGCCGCAGTGCTTGCGGTCCTCGCCCTCGCGCTCGATGACCCGGCCGCCGATCGCGAGGTTGTCGCGGTCGTAGACCATCGGGGCGTTCGCGTCGTCGTCGCTCCAGCACGTCACCTTCGGGACGCCGGCCTTCGCGAACACGTGCGTGTTGAGGTACGTCAGGTACCGCGACGCGTGGCTCTTCTCCCCCACGATTGCCAGCGGGCCGGTGCCGGTGTTCGCGATGCCGGCGAGCCGCCCGATGAGGACGCGGATCATCACGTAGTTGGCGTTCTTGTAGCTCGAGACGCCGCCCGGCGTCGTGCCGATCTGGGCGATGTCCTTCATGCCCTCCCACGTGTTGGAGAACGTCACACCCGGGGGCGGGTTGTCGAGCAGCTGCCGGATGCCCGACGTGTGCGTCAGCAGATGACGGAAGGTGACGGGGTTGGCGCTGTTCGCGGCGTAGCCGGGGCCCTTCGCCCAGAGCTTCGGGAGGTACGCGCTGATCGGCGTGTCGATGCTGATCCCGCGCTTGGCCAGGATCTGCTGCAGCGCGATGGCGCCCATGGGCTTCGTCACGCTCATGACCTCGATGCGCGAGGTCGGGGTGAAGTCCTGCTGCCCGTCGGCTGCGATGCGTGCGTCACCGACGCCGTTGGACGCGACGAGCTGCCCGTTGCGCGTGATGGCGTAGGCGTAGCCGACCGGCGCGCCGGGGCCCGCGAGGCGCTGCTCGATGGCGGCGGCGAACGCGGCGGGCTCGACGACCGGCTCGGAGACCACGGTCTGCGGCCCGGGCGCCGGGGGTGCCGGCGGGGTCGGCAGCGCCGCGACGTCGGGCCCGGTGGGATCGGGGTGCGGGTCGGGCGGCGGGGGCGGCGTCGTCGTGATCGACCCCGGACCGGACGCCCCGGGCCCTCCTGGCGCCTGCGCGCCCGCGAACGGGGCGGACAGGGCGAAGACGGCGGCGGTCGCGGCGACGGCGGTGGTGACGGCGGTCCTGCGGAACATGGGCTCCTCCTACGGCTGGCTGAGACGGACGCCCGCTCAACCCCGCGTCAGGAGGAGGACTTACCCGCCGCTGTGTCGCATGGACGACACAAGGCGGCGGGGCTGTTCGCTAGAGCCAGCCGCGCTCGGTGGCGATGAGGACGGCCTGGGCGCGGTCGACCGCGCCGAGCTTGCCGTAGATGTTGTGCAGGTGCGTGCGCACCGTGCTCGTCGAGAGGTTCAGCTCGAGGGCGATCTGCTTGTAGACCTTGCCCTCGGCCAGGCGCTTGAGCACCTCGACCTCACGTGACGAGAGCGGGCACGGATCGACCTGACGCGTCCGGCCGGTGACCGGGTACGGCAGGTCGTACATGACCGTGCGCAGCTCCGCCGGGCCGAGCCCGATGACGCGGGCGCACTTCAAGAGCTCCTGCGGGCTGACCGAACCGCCCTGCGCGTAGTGCGCGAGCATGTCGGCCAGGCGGACGAACGCGGCCTCGCCGGTCGCGTCCTCGGAGTGGTGGCGCTCGATGATCGAGGCGACCGACTTCGGCAGCCCCCACCGGCGGGCGAGGACGCCGCCGACCAGCGCGTGGTCGACGCCGAGCTCACGACGCTCGCGGTGGATGCGCTCCTCCGGCGTGCGGGCGCCCTGGTGCACCTGGCCGGGGTAGCCCGGGTAGGCGTGCATGAGGACGAGCTTGCCGATGTCGTGCAGCAGCGCCGTGACCATGAGTCGATCGCGGTGCTCGTAGCCGGTCTCCTGCGCGATCCGCTCGGCGGCGCGCTGGGTCGCCACGCCGTGCAGGCGGAAGCGCTCGGGCGCGGCCTCCCACACGGAGGAGCGCTCGAAGAAGTCGAAGGTGCGCGCTCGTGTCGCCAGCGCATGAACCGCCTCGGGCGAGAGCAGCTCGACGGACTGGACGACGGACTCGACCCGGCCGCGGCTCTTGCCCTCGACCTGGTTGCCGAGGCGCAGCACGCTGATGACCAGCGCGACGTCGGATTCGACGGCGGCGACAACGTCACCGGAGGAGACACGCTCGGCCGTCACGAGACGGATCAGCCGGTTGCGGGACTCGGCCAGGGCCGGGAACGCCTCGAGTGCCTCGAAGGCAGCGGTGAGGCGCCGGCCGTGGCCCTCATTGTGGCGGCGGCCGTTGCTGCTGCCCTTCTGCTGCTCGTCCTGGGCCATCGTCTCGCGCGCCGTGGTCGCGGGTGCGTTCATCGGAGTTAGGTTCCCCTGCTGGTCGTCCGTCGAAGTCACACCGGGTTATCGGCAGGCGTGGACAGATGATTGAACGCAGACATGGGACCCAACGTCATCCTGACGTGAGCGCGCGATCGATGCGCCGGATGGACTCGTCGCGCCCGAGCACCTCGAGGGTCTCGAAAATCCCCGGGGATACTGCGGTTCCGGCGAGTGCGACCCGGATGGGCTGGAAGACCTGCTTGGGTTTCGCGCCCCGCTGCTCGACCACCTGCCGCAGCGCAACATCAATGGACGAAACGTCGAAAGCGGGAAGATCGGCCAGCGCGACCCGGGCGTCGGCCAGCGCGGCGCGGCCCTCGTCGTCGAGCCACTTCTCGCGCGCCTTGGGATCGTCGCCGGGCCCGTCGAAGATGAAGCCGGCCAGCGGCCAGAAGTCCTCGAGGGTCTGCATCTTCTCGCGGCTGATCGCCACCGCGGGCTCCAGGCCGGTGCGCCCGGTGTGGCCCTCGAGCCGGGTGGTGAGCTGCGCCGTCGTGAGCTCGCGGACGTACCTGCCGTTGAGCCAGCGGAGCTTCTGCTCGTCGAACCGTGCGGGGTTCTTCGAGACGCGCGTGATGTCGAAGCGGTCCACCAGCTGGGAGGTCGACAGGATCGTCTCGTCGTCGGGGTCGCCCCAGCCGAGCAGCGCCAGGTAGTTGCGCACGGCCTCCGGGAGGTAGCCCGCGTCGCGCAGCTCCTGCACGGACGCGGCGCCGTGGCGCTTGGAGAGCTTCTTGCCGTCCGGGCCGTGTAGCAACGGGAGATGGGCGAACGTCGGCGGGGTGACGCCCAGCGCCTCGTAGACCAGCAGCTGCTTGGGCGTGTTCGACAGGTGATCCTCACCACGGACGACGTGGGAGATCTCCATGTCGAGGTCGTCCACCGCGACCGCGAAGTTGTAGAGGACGCTGCCGTCCGCGCGGGCGATGACCGGATCGTCGAGGTGGCGATGCTCGAACGTCGTGTCGCCGCGGATGAGGTCGTGGACCGTCGTGCTGCCCTCGTCGGGCACCCGCAGGCGAATCGCGCCGTGCGACTCCTCGGTGCCCCGGAACCCGGCGGCGGCGCCGTGCTGCTCCTTGTAGGCCTTCACGTCGTCGGCGGTGGCGCTCGTGCGGTAGGCGTGACCGTTGTCGAGGAGGCCCTGGAGCGCCTCGGCGTGCCGGTCGGCACGGGCGTACTGGCTGACCGGGCCCTCGTCCCAGTCGAGCTCGAGCCACCGCAGCGCGTCGAGGATCTGCTCGACGTTCTCCGGGGTCGAGCGCTCGCGGTCGGTGTCCTCGATGCGCAGGACGAGCGTGCCGTCGTTCCCCCGCGCCATCAGCCAGTTGAACAGGGCGGTGCGGGCGCCACCGATATGCAGTGCACCGGTGGGGGAAGGAGCGAAACGGACGCGCATCCCGAGGAAACTACCGCGTCCACTACCGTTGCCGCCGACCATGCTGATCGGCGCCCACGTCTCCCCCGCCGGCGGCCCCGCCAACGCCGTCACGCGCGGTGAAGAGCGGGGCGCGACCGCCATCCAGATCTTCAACCAGAACCCACGGGCCTGGAAGCCGACGTTCTACTCCGACGAGCAGATCGAGGCCTACCACGAGGCGATCATCGGCTCGCCGGTGAAGGCGCTGCTCATCCACGCGGTGTACCTGCTCAACGCGGCCTCCGACGACCCCGAGATCCGCGAGAAGACGCTGACGTCGCTGGCGGCCTCGCTGCAGGCCGGTGACCGGCTCGGGGCCCACGCGGTCGTCCTGCATCCCGGTTCGGCCAAGACCGGCGAGGTCGGTCCCGCCATCGCCCGCGCCGGCGAGGTCATCGCCGAGGCGCTCGCGCTGTCGGAGACCTGCCCGCTGCACCTGGAGAACACCGCGGGGGCGGGCGGCACCCTGGGGCGGTCGTTCGACGAGCTCGCGCAGCTGATCGAGGCCGCAGGCGGCAACGCCCGGCTGGGCGTGTGCCTGGACAGCTGCCATCTCTTCGCGTCGGGCTACGACATCCGGACGATCGACGGGCTCACCGAGACGATCGACGAGTGTGAAGCCAAGGTCGGCGCGGGGCGGCTCGGGTCGCTGCACCTCAACGATTCCCAGACGCCGTTGGGCTCGAACCGTGACCGGCACGCGAACGTCGGCTCCGGCGAACTGGGCGAGGACGGCTGCGCGGCGTTCCTGTCCGAGCCGCGCTTCGAGTCGCTGCCGGTCGTGCTGGAGACGCCCGGCGAGAACCGGTCGGGCCCGACGGCCGAGGAGCTCGCGTACTGCCACGACCTGCGTGAGCGTGGCCTGGCTTCGCGCGCCAGACCGTAACGCCCCGCCACCCATTCCCCTTCTGGGGGCATGTCACCGATCAACCTCCGCGCAGCGACCCTGGCTGCCGCCCTCACCACCCTCACCCTGCCGGCCGCCGCCGCCGCAGCGCCGTTGTACAGCGAGCTCGAGGTCCACACCGGTACCCAGAGCTACATCACGGCGAAGACCACCTCCACCCCGCAGCTCGAGCTGTCGCTGCGCCGCGGTGAGGCGGGCACGCTGCTCAAGAGCGTGCCGATGACGGAGTGCGGCGGCGGCATGATGTGCGCGACCCTGCCGGTCGGCACGCTGCTGCCCAACGATCGCGCGACGATCGATCAGTACCTCAAGCCCGCGAGCGACAGCCACATCCGGCGCACGATCGTCGTCTACGAGGGCGTGCCCAAGCTTGGTCCCGCGACGTGCCTGGCCACGGGCGGCACGCGACTATCGGCGCAGCTGGACCTCTCACCTCATTGGAAGCAGGTGCAGCTCGGCGTTGTCGGCGGCGCGGAGGCGGGAGGGCTGGAGACCGCTGGCAGCGTGGCCTCCGGGACCTACACGGGTGTCATCGGGGCGGGCGCGCAGGGCTACGTCCGTCAGTCCTACTCCTACGCCACACCGTCAGAGCAGGGCATCATCGGGACGACGCACACCGCTCCCGTCGGCGCCTGTGCCGGTCTTGGTGAAGTCGAGGGACCCGTCCTGCCGCCCGGACCGCCCGTCGTCGAGTCCCAGTCGCCGCCCCCGCCCCCGGTCGACGCGTCCGCGCCGCAGGCGATGCTCAAGCTCCGTCCCACAGCGCGGCTGACCACCCTGCGCACCCGCGGGCTGACGTCGACCGTGACCGTCGACGAGGCCGCCATCGTGACGCAGCAGTTGCGGCTGGGCCGGACCGTGATCGGCCGGGGCAGCGCAAAGGCCTCCGCGCCGAGCGACGTGAAGGTCACGATCAAGCTCACCAAGGCTGGAGCGCGCAGCCTGCGCGGCAGGCGCCGGGCCAAGCTCGTCGTCCGCACCACGGCGCGCGACACCGCGGGGAACGTGCGCACACTCCCGGCGACGTCCGTCACGGTGCGTCGCTGACGTGCGAGGATCCGCGCCGCGATGCGGCTGCTGATCACCGGAGCGACCGGCTACCTCGGATGGCGGGCAACCGTCCTGCTGCGCGAGCGGGGCCACGACGTCACCCCCACGACCCGCCCGGGCGCACGAGCCCGGGCGGCGTCACGGGACCTCGCCGGCGTCGTCACCGCCGACGCCGCCGCGCCGGAGGCCCGCGACCTCGTCGCCGGCCACGATGCCGTCCTGCACTTCGCCGGCGTGCCCTCTCCCGCGTACGCCCGCGAGCACCCCGCGGACGCCGTGCTCGGCAACGCCGGCACCACGCTGAACCTGCTCGAGGCCTGCCGCGACCACGACGCGCTGCTGGTCTATCCGTCCTCCGTCCGGGCGCCGATCCTGCCCAGCCCCGACCCGTACGGCGCGTCGAAGTTCCTCGGCGAGCAGGCGTGCGTGGCGCACGAGGCACGCAGCGTCATCGTCCGGCTCACCTCCGTGTTCGGTCCCGGCCAGGTCCGCGCCGAAGGGGCCACGGGCGCCATCGCCGCCTTCGCGGACCGGGCCCTTCGCGGTGAGGCGATCACCATCCCCGGTGACCCGATGCGCACCCGGGACTTCGTCTACGTCGACGATCTCGTCGCGGCGCTGGACGCGATGCTCCGCGCGGGCGACTCGCCGCGAGTGGTGCTGGCCGCGAGCGGTGCGCCGACCCCGCTGCTGACCGCGGCGCACGCGGTCGTCGCCGCGGTGGGGAACGACACGCCCGTCGAGACGCCCGGCGGCTCCCCGCCACCCGGCGACGAGCGGTCCTACGAAGCCGGCCCGGACGACGTCCTGCTGCCCATGACCTGCCGTCCGATCGAAACCGGGATCAGCGACTACGTCGCCTGGCTGCAGGCCTAGACCGCAGCGGCGGCTTCGGCCGAGATGACCGGCCCGAGGATCGCTTCGAGCTCGGCCTTCAGCGTGGCGGTCGGCGCCACGCGGAACTCCTTGCCCAGCTTGAGCTTCCGCGATGCGGCATCCCGCATCTGCACCTCGAGGATGACCTCGGACTCACCGGGGAAGTTGTGCAGCACGTCGCGCAGCTCGTCGATGACCGTCGCGGGCAGTCGTGCCGCGTCGAGGACGAGGTGCAGCGGCTCCGGGCCGATCTGGCGCGTCGCCATCTCGGCGTTCGCGGCTTCGATCTCGTCGGCGGACGGCGCGAACGTCTCGACGGCCTGGACGATGAGGTTGGTCTTCGACGCGTCCTTGTGGTCGACCCGGCCCCGCACGAGCACGACGTTGTCGACCTGGAGCACCGCTTCGTACTCCGCCAGGACCTTCCCGAAGACGATGAGCTCGACCGACCCTTCGAGGTCATCGAGGGTGGCGAACATCATCGGGTCGCCGTTGCGGGTGCGGATCTTCTTGGCCTGCGTGATGATGCCGCCGCCGGTGACCCAGTCGCCGTCCTTGCGGTCGGCCATCTCGGTCAGCGATGCGTCGACCTTCACGCGCAGCGCGTCGCGCACCTCCTTCAGCGGATGGGCGCTGATGAACAGGCCGAGCGATTCCTTCTCGATGGCCAGGAGCTCGTTCTGCTCGAACTCCTCGGTCGGGATCGGCGGGTGCGCCGGAGCCGCGAACGCCGCGGCGGCGCCGCTGCCGTCAGCGGCGGCGCCGAAGACGTCGTCGAAGATGGAGCCCTGCCCGATCTGCGCGTCCTGCTGGGCCTTCTGGCCCGCGGCCTGCGCCTGTTCGAGCACCTCGAGCATGCCCTTGCGCGTGGCGCCGGTCAGCTCGAAGGCCCCGCACTTGATGAGCGCCTCGATCGACTTCTTGTTCACCGCGCGCGAGTCGACGCGTGCGCAGAAGTCCCAGAGGTCCGTGAACGGGCCGTCCTCGGCGCGCGACGCCTTGATCGCTTCCACCGCGGCGTAGCCGACGCCCTTGACCGCGTCCAGGCCGAAGCGGATGTTGCCGTCGACGACGACGAACGCGTGGTCGGACTGGTTGACGTCCGGGGGCAGCACGCTGATGCCCATCCGCTCGGTCTGGTCGACGAAGAACGGGACCTTGTCCTTCGTGTCCATGACCGACGAGATGAGCGCCGCCATGTACTCCGCCGGGTAGTTGGCCTTCAGCCAGGCGGTGCGGTAGGCGATCAGCGCGTAGCAGGCGGCGTGGGAGCGGTTGAACGAGTAGTCGGCCGACTTCTCGTTGGTGTTCCACAGCCACTCGATCAGCGATTCGGGCGTCCCCGATGCCCGGCAGCCCTCGAAGAACGCGGGCTTGAGCTTTGCCATCGCCTCGCGGTTCTTCTTGCCGATCGCCTTGCGGAGATCGTCGGCCTGCGCGCCCGAGAAGCCGGCCAGCTCCTTGGAGATGAGCATGGCCTGCTCCTGGTACAGGATCACGCCCTTCGTGCCGCCGATGATCGGCTCGAGCCGCGGGTCCGGGATGTTGACCGTGTCCGGGTCGCGCTTGCCGCGGGCGTACGTGGGGATCTGGTCCATGGCGCCCGGGCGGTACAGCGCCACGAGCGCGACGAGGTCGTCGAACTCCGTGGGGCGCACCTTCTTCAGCGCCTCCTGCATCCCCTCGGACTCGAACTGGAACACGCCGACCGAGTCGCCGCGCGCGAGCATGTCGTACGACTTCGCGTCGTCGAGCGGCAGCGTCGCCATGTCCGGGCGCTCGCCGGTAGAGCGGCCGATGATGTCCAGCGCGTCCTCGATGACGTCGAGGTTGCGCAGGCCCAGGAAGTCCATCTTCAGCAGGCCGAGCTCCTCGACCGGCTTCATCGAGTACTGCGTGACCATGCGGTACTGGCGCTGGCCGTCGGCGCCCATGCCCGCGTCGGCGAGCTGGAGCGGCACGATGTCCGTCAGCGGCATGCCCGCGATGACGACCGCGGCGGCATGGATCGACGAGTTGCGGACGATGCCCTCGAGGCCCTGCGCGACGTCGACGATCTGCTTGGCGACCGGGTCGGCGTCGTAGGCCTTCTTCAGGTCCTGCCCCTCGGTGAGGCAGTCGGCGAAGCTCGGCGGGCGGCCCTGCTGCGGGTCGGGGATGAGCTTGGCCAGCTCATCGCCCTTCTGGTACGGGTGACCGAGCACGCGTGCGGCGTCGCGGGTCGCGGCCCGCGGGAACATCTTGCCGAAGGTGACGATCTGCGCGACCGACTCCCGGCCGTACCGCTCGACGACGTACTGCATGACGCGCTCGCGGCCGCGGACCGAGAAGTCGATGTCGATATCCGGCATCGACACGCGCTCGGGGTTGAGGAACCGCTCGAAGAGCAGGTCGTAGCGCAGCGGATCCACGTCGGTGATCTGCAGGCAGTAGGCGACGAGCGAGCCGGCGGCCGAACCACGGCCCGGCCCCACGGCGATCCCGTTGTCCTTGGCCCACTTCACGAAGTCCCAGACGATCAGGAAGTAGGCGTCGAAGCCCATCTTCGTGATGACGCCGAGCTCGTACTCCATGCGCTCGATCGCCTCGGCGGGCGGCGGGTCGCCGTAGCGGGCGCGCATGCCCTCCATGACCTTGTCGCGCAGGTACTGATGCTCGTCCTGGCCCTCGGGCAGGTAGCGCGGGATGAGCTGGCGGCCGAGCTCGATCTCGACGCTGCAGCGCTCGGCGATCTCGAGCGTGGTCGGCATCGCGTCCGGCCACTCGGCGAACGCGGCGATCATCTCCTCGTTGCTCTTGAGGAAGAACTCGTTCGTGTCGAACGTCATCTTCGGCGCGGCGAGCGTGCTCTTGGTCTGCACGCACAGCAGCGCCGTGTGATGGTGGTAGTCCTCCTTGCGGAGGTAGTGCACGTCGGCGGTGCCGACGAGCGGGCGGCCGAGCTCGCGGGCGATCTTCACGATGCCCTCGTTGGCCTTGTCCTGATCGGCGATGCCGTTCTTCTGGACCTCGAAGTAGACGTTCTCGCGCCCGAAGACGTTCAGCAGCTCATCTGCGTGCGCGCGGGCCTCGTCGAACCGGTCGTTGACCAGGCGCTGGCAGAACCGGGAGGCCAGGCAGCCGGTGAGCGCGACGATGCCCTCGCTGTGCCGGTCGAGCAGTTCCATGTCGACCGACGGCTTGCCGCGGTTGAGTCCTTCGAGGAAGCCGGCGGATGAGAGCTTGACGAGGTTGCGGTACCCCTCGTCGCTGGAGGCCAGCAGCGTGAGGTGGTTGCGCTCGCGCCGGACGGACGCGTCGGCCTTGCGGTCGTCGACGAAGTAGATCTCGCAGCCGACGATCGGGTTGATGCCGTGCTTCTTGGCGGCCTTGTAGAGCTCGACCGAGCCGTTCATCACCCCGTGATCGGTGAGCCCGAGGGCGGGCTGGCCGAACGCCGCGGCCCGCTCGGCAAGCGCTTCGATCTTGCACGCTCCGTCCAGCAGCGAGTACTCGGAGTGGACGTGCAGATGGGCGACGGACGGCGTGCTCACAGGTCCCCGAGAATAGGTGCCGGACCGGATGTCGCGACACCCCTTCCCCGCACATTGCGAACAAACATCAGGCGCCGGCGACGAACCGCGAGAAGGAGCCGCAGGCGAGTTCTCGCAGTGGCATCCAAGGCCGCAGGCCGCCGGATGTCACAGGACTTTGAAGCCCTGCGCCCGGTCGAACCACCGCGAGAGCGACGTCGCCGCCGCCGGGTCACCGGCGACCGTCGTCGGCCCCTCGGCCGGAGGCTCGGTCCGCGTCAGGTGCGCGAGCAGCCCGGCGCACGACGGCGCCTCGACCGTGGCGGTCGCGGTGGGGTCGGCGCCCTCGGTGACCGTGACGAGCCGGCCGTCCGCCACGCGGACGAGCCACCCGTCGCCCTCGGTGTCGCCGACGCGGTACGCCACGTGGAAGCGGTAGCCCGCGGTCCACTCCGGCTTGACCGACACCGCGAGGAGCCGCAG
>JAEMQS010000153.1 GCA_016463765.1 Solirubrobacteraceae bacterium
TCAGGCCCTGGGCCACCGGCCCGAGCAGGAGGGCGGGGACGAACGTCAGGAGGGCGACGAGCGCGACGGCGCCGACGAGGAGGGCGATGAAGGTGCCGGTGTCGGTCCGCATCGTCCCCACGCTCGGCGGCGCGACGCGCTTGCCCGCCATCGCGCCCGCCACCGCGAGCGCTGCGAGCATCGGGACGAACCGGCCGAGGAGCATCGCGACGCCGCCCATGACCTCGGCGAACGTCACCGCGGTGTACCCGGCGAACGCCGACCCGTTGTTGTTCGCCTGTGAGGTATAGGCGTAGAGCGTCTCGGCGAACCCCTGTGGGCCGGCGTTGTAGACGGACGGCGCTCCCCACTTTGTGCCGATCGCGAGCGCCGTGAACACGAGCACGACGAGCGGGACGAACAGCGTGCCGGCGACGACGAGCTTGATCTCGCGCGGGCCGATCTTCTTACCGAGGTACTCGGGCGTGCGGCCCACCATCAGGCCCGCGAGGAAGACGGCGAGCAGGACGAAGAGCAGCATCCCGTAGAGGCCCGAGCCGACCCCGCCGAAGATGACCTCGCCGGTCATCATGTTCGCCAGCGGCACGGTGGCGCCGATGCCGGTGAGCGACTCCATGGACGCGTTGACGGCACCGCAGGACGCCACCGTGGTGATCGCCGCGAAGAGGGATGACGACCCGATGCCGAACCGGACGTCCTTGCCCTCCATGTTCCCGCCGCCGATGCCGGCGGCCTGCATCGCGGCGCTGCTGTCGCTCTCGGCGACGTAGACGATCGCGACGGCGGCGACGAACCACACGAGCATCGCCGTGTAGATCGCCCACCCCTGGCGCTGGCTGCCGACCATCCGGCCGAACGTGTTCGTCAGCGCCGCCGGGATGGCGAGGATCGCGAGCATGAGGACGAAGTTCGTCAGCGTCGTGCTGTTCTCGAACGGCATCGCGGCGTTGACGTTGAAGAAGCCGCCGCCGTTGGTCCCGAGGTGCTTGATGATCGCCTGGGAGGCGACCGGACCCTGGCCGAGGGTCTGCTCGCCGCCGGCGAGCGTCGTCACGCCGGTGTACGGGCTGAGGTTCTGGATGAGCCCCTGCGAGACGAGGAACAGCGCGCCGACGATGCTGATCGGGAGCAGCACGTAGAGCGTGGTGCGCGTGACGTCGACCCAGAAGTTCCCGATGGCGCTCGTCTCGCGCCGGGCGAAACCACGGATGACGGCCGCGGCGACGGCGATGCCGACGGCGGCGCTGACGAAGTTCTGCACCGCCAGCCCCGCCATCTGCGTGAAGTACGACATGGTCGTCTCGCCCGCGTAGAACTGCCAGTTCGTGTTCGTGACGAACGAGACGGCGGTGTTGAACGACAGGTCCCAGTCCAGGGCCGGGAGGTTCTCCGGGTTGAACGGATGGAGCTGCTGGGTGCGGAGGATGAGGTAGAGCGCTCCGAGGAACAGGGCGCTGAAGATCAGGACGGTGCGGGCGTAGCCCTTCCAGTCCTGCTCGCGCTGTGGATCTGTGCCGAGGAGGCGGTAGGTCACGCGCTCGACGGGGGCGAGGAACGTGGCCTCGCCGTCGAAGACGCGCTGGAGGTACCGGCCGAGGACGGGGGTGAGCGCCGTGAGGACGGCGACGAAGACCGCGATCTGGAACCAGCCGGCGACGTGCATGTCATCCAGCGTGCGCCCGGGTCCGTCAGGGCGGCATCAGGATTCGGCCCGGGGCCGTCAAGATCTCGTCAAGACCGGCACAGGTCCTACGCGAACCGGTACCCCACCCCCGGATCCGTGCGGATCCGCTCCCCCGCCGGGTCGACCTTGCGCCGCAGATTCGACATGTGGGTCCGCAGCGTCGCGGTGTCGTGCTCGTAGGCCGCCCCCCACACCTCAGTGAGCAGCGCGCGATGGGTCAGCAACCGGCCGCGGTGGCGCAGCAGGGTCTTGAGCAGGTCGAACTCGATGGGCGTCAGGTGCACCTCAACACCCTCGACCCGCACCACGTGCGCGGCGACGTCGACCTCCAGCCCGTCGGCGCGCAGGACCGGGTCGGCCGCCGACCCGCCGGCGCGGCGCAGCGCCGCCTGCAGCCGCGCCACCAGCTCCTTCGGGCCGAACGGCTTGACGACGTAGTCGTCGGCGCCGGCTTCCAGCGCCCGCACCTTCTCGTCCTCGTCGCCGACCGCCGACAGGACGAGGATCGGCATCTCGGTCCACGTGCGCAGACGGCGGCAGACCTCGATGCCGTCGATGTCGGGCAGCACCAGATCCAGGATCGCGGCGTCCGGGGGCCGGACCGCGGCGCGGTCCAGGGCCTCCTCGCCCGTCGCGGCCGTCACCGCCTCGAAGCCCGCCTCGCGCAGCACGACCTTCAGCGCCCGGACGATGTGCGGCTCGTCGTCGCAGACCAGGACGCGGGTCACGGCCCGGGCTCCAGGCCGAACTCGACCACGAGCGCGGTGCCCTGCCCGGGCAGCGATTCGGCGGTCACCTTCCCGCCGTTGGCCTCGATGAATCCTCGCGCGACCGCCAGCCCCAGGCCGGCGCCGCCCGCCGGTCCGTCGGGCCGCCGGTAGAAGGCCTCGAAGACCCGCTCGCGCTCGCCCGCGGGGATGCCCGGACCGCGATCGACGATGCGCACGACGAACCGTGACCCGACCGCGCGGGCGCGGACGGAGACCTCGTGTCCACCGTTGTGCTGGCGCGCGTTCTCCAGCAGGTTCGCGAAGGCGCGCTCGAGCTGGCCGGCGTCGGCGCGCAGCATCGGGGCGTCGTCGTCGGCGCTCAGGCGGAACTCCCCCTCACGGGCGTTGATCGACTGCATCGCGACCTCGAGGAGCTCCGGGACGGAGACCCAGTCGGGCCGCGGAGTGGCTGCCCCGGCCTGCAGGCGGGACAGGTCGAGCAGCTGGTCGACCAGACGCGTCAGGCGGCGTGCGTCCTGGCCGATCGCGGCCGCGAGCTCGTCGCGTTCCTCGTCGTGGACGGCGGGGGAGACCAGGGCGTCCGCGCTCGTGAGGATCGACGTCAGCGGCGACCGCAGGTCGTGCGAGACGGCGCGCAGGATCGCCGTCTTCAGCTCGTCGCTGCGGCGCAGCGCCCGGGTCTCCACGACCTCGCGCTCCAGGCTCTCTCGGTCCAGGGCGGCGCGCAGGACGGCCTCCAGCCCCGGGACCAGCCGGGTGCTGACCCGATCACGCGCGTCGTCGGTCATCGGCCCCGGCAGCAGGAGCGTCGCCGGCCTGCGGTGCTCGCCCACGTCAAGGCCGAACGCGACGTGATGGCTGTCGCCCTGCGCCGCATGGAGGACCAGCGTCGCGGACGGCGCACCGACGGCGGCCGCGAGCCGGTTCGCCGCGTCCGGGAGCGCGGCCTCGACATCCGTGGCGCCGAGGACCAGCCGGGCCAGGTCCGCGGCGAGGTCGGCCTCCCGCCGCCGGTTCTCGGCGTCGACGGCCCGGGCGCGGGCGAGGTCCGCGAGCGTGCCGATCGCGACGGCCGTGACCACGAACACCCCGAGCGCGACCCAGTTCTGCTCGTTCGCGATCGTGAACGTCCCGGTCGGCTCGACGTGGAAGTAGTTGAACGCGAGCGCGGACGCGATGGCCGTCGCGATCCCCAGCGCCCGGCCCCAGAGCGTCGCGACGACGATCACCGCGAGCAGATAGACGATCGCGAGCGAGACGGCGGGCGCGATCTCACGCAGCCCGAAGACCAGCAGGGTGACCGCGGCGACGGCGGAGAGCGCGACCGCGACCCCGGCGGCCAGCGGGGGCCGGTGGGCACGGAGCAGCATCGGCGATTCGCGGCTCGGCATTGCCCGCCAGCGTACGCGGGGCGACCCCCACCCGCAGGGCGAACCGATCTCCTACCGACCGTCACTCGTCACGACGCCGTCAGACCGGCGAAGATGGACGCCTCATGGAAGAAAGCCGGCTGCTGCTCGTCGGGGGACTGCTGCTGGCGGTCGGCCTGCTCGCCTCGCTCGTCGCCACGCGGCTGCGGGTGCCCGGCCTCGTGCTCTTCCTCGGGATCGGGATGATCGCGGGAACCGACGGGCTCGGCTGGGTCGACTTCGCCGACTACGAGCTGGCCCGCGACCTCGGGATCCTCGCGCTCGTGCTGATCCTCTTCGAGGGCGGGTTGTCCGCCGGGCTCTCGGAGATCCGGCCGGTCATCGGCAGCGCGATCAGCCTCGCGACGCTCGGCACGATCCTCACCGCGATCATCACCGGCCTCGCCGCGGTCCTCATCTTCGATCTCGACCTGCTCGAGGGCATGCTGATCGGCTCGATCGTGGCGGCCACCGACAGCGCCGCCATCTTCTCGCTGCTGCGCGGCTCGACGCTCAAGCGCAAGCTCGCCCGGATGCTCGAGGGCGAGTCGGGCACGAACGACCCCGTCGCGGTCGTCCTCGTCCTCGGCTTCATCGCATGGATCCAGGACCCCGCGTACGGGCTCCGCGACTTCGCGGTCCTCTTCGTCGAGGAGATCGGGATCGGCGCCGTCGTCGGCGTGGCGGTCGGCTCCGCCGCGGTCTTCGCGTTCCGCAAGGCGCGGCTGGCCACCGGCGGGCTGTACCCCGTCGCGTCGCTCGCCACCGTCGGCATCGCGTACGGCCTTGCCGATCTGCTGCACGGCTCCGGGTTCCTCTCGGTCTACCTCGTCGGTCTGGCCCTCGGCTCGGGCTCGATCCCGGGCCGGCAGACGATCGTCACCTTCCACGACGGGCTGGCGTGGGTCGCGCAGCTCGGGGTCTTCCTCATCCTCGGCCTGCTGGTCTTCCCGAGCCAGCTGCCCGAGTACGCGCTCCAGGGCACCGCGCTGGCGCTCGTCCTGTGCTTCGTGGCGCGCCCCGCCGCCGTCTTCATCGCGACGGCGTTCTCCAGGCTGCCGGTGGGGGAGACCGTCGTGCTCGGGTGGGCGGGCCTGCGCGGTGCGGTGCCGGTCGTGCTGGCGACGTTCCCGGTGATCGAGGGCATCCCCGAGGCGGTGGACTACTTCAACATCGTGT